>DATMNC010000101.1:0-24853 GCA_035569395.1 Thermoanaerobaculia bacterium
CCGGCCTCACCTTCGTCGGCAACACCGGCGCCTGCAGCGGCCCCTTCCCCTGCGCGCTCGGCACGCTCGCCTCCGGCCAGTCGGTGGTGATCACCGCCACCTACAACGTCCCACCCAGCTTCCCCGGCACCACCATCACCAACACCGCCACGGTCAGCACCTCATCGCCCGAGACCAATACCGCCAACAACAGCTCCACCGTGGCCACGCCGATCGCCACGGTCAGCGTCGCCGATCTCAGCGTGACCAAGACCGGTCCGGGCGAGGCCAATCCGAACAACCTGGTCGACTTCACCGTCATCGTCACCAACAACGGTCCCGGCACTGCCACCAACACCATCGTCAACGATCCGACGCCGGCCGGTCTCACCTTCATCTCCAACAGCGGCGCCTGTGCCACCGCCTATCCCTGCCTCGTGGGATCGCTGGCGCCCGGCCACGTCCTGGCCATCACCAGCCGCTACCGCGTCTCGGCCACCGGCGGCACGATCACCAACACCGCCTCGGCCGGCAGCTCCGCCTCCGATCCGGTCCCGTCCAACAGCAGCGCCTCGGCGTCGATGATCGTCACCCCCGGCATCACCTGTCCGGCAGCACCGGCGCAGACCGCGCCCACCCCAGGCGCGACGGTGGCCTCGCCGCTGACGCTCTCCTGGCACACCGTCTCCGGCGCCACCAGCTACACCGTCACCATCAACGGCCCCTCCTCCACGCAGACGTTTACGACCAACACGGGATCGATCACGATCTCGCTTCCCAACGGCGCCTACTCGTGGAGCGTGCAGGCCGTCGGCGCCGGCGGCTGCAACCCTGCGTCATCCGGCTTCTCCACCTTCAACGTCTGCAACACCCCCGGCATCCCGATCATCAGCGTCGTCGCTCTGTCGACCACCGGCCAGACGTACAGCGTGCTGTGGACGCCGAGCGAAGGAGCGACGCTGTACGAGCTGCAGGAATCGGCTGACGCCGCGTTCTCCGCCCCGACGTCGACGACGCTCGCTGGCACCTCGCAGACCTTCACCAGGAACGTGCAGGGCACGACGCCGTTCTTCTACCGCGTCCGCGTCGCCGCCAGTTGCAATCCGGCCACCGGCGCCTTCTCCTCCACCGCTTCCATCATCGTCATTCCGCTCCCGACGCTCGGCTCGCTCAACCCCAACATCCCCGTGCCGACCGGCAGCACACAGCCGGTCAGTTTCCCGATCCACGTCAACGGAGTGCCTGGACAGACGACGTCGTTCGTGGCCACGGTCGACAAACCGTGGCTGGCGGTGACGCCGGGAAGCGGCATCATGCCCCCCGAGGGGCTCACGTTCCTCATTTCGGCAGACCCGAGCTCGTTGACGGATGGAACATGGACCGGGACCGTCATCATCGTCTTCGGAAGCGGCGTCGTCAGCGGCAAACAGGCGCTCGGCACCACGCCCCCCACCTCCATCCCGGTCTCGATCAGCCTCACCTCGCCGGTCACCGCCGGCACCTTCTCCACGCCGGCGTCGACGGCACTGGTCATCCCCTCCGTCGGTCACCTGGCCGGACTCGGCTCGCAGTGGCAGAGCGACGTCCGCATCGCCAACACCAGTGCCCTGTTCAAGACCGTGCAACTCATCTTCAACGGCGGCAGCGCCACGTCGACAGCAGTCAAGTCGACCGTCATCAGCGTCGCCGCCGGCGCCACCGTGGCCCTCGATGACGTCGTCCGCAACTGGTACGGCGTCGGAGCCACCGGCGACTCCTCCAACGGTGTCCTCACCGTTCAGCCGCTCGACGCCACCGGCAAGCCGGATGTCTCCGTCAACAAATCCACCGTCGTCTCCAGCCGCACATTCAACACCTCCGCCGCCGGCACCCTCGGCCAGTTCATCCCGGCCGTGCCTCTTGCGAACTTCATCAGCAAGGCCCCCGGCGCCGTCTCCATCCTGGCCCTCCAGCAGATCGCCCAGTCCGACACCTTCCGCACCAACCTCGGCTTAGTGGAAGCGATCGGCAAGCCGGTCAACCTCCTGGTCAGCGTCTTCGACGGCGCCGGCAGCAAACTCCTCGACCTCCCCGCCGTCCTCGGCGCCGCGCAGCAACTCCAACTGAACGCCTTCCTGGCCGGCAAAGGCATCACCCTCACCAACGGCCATATCGAAGTTTCTGTCACCAGCGGCGACGGCAAAGCCACCGCCTACGCCTCGGTCGTCGACGACCGAAGCACCGACCCGCTGCTCGTATCCGGCGTCCCCATCGGCGGCATCGGAGCGACGCGTTATGTCGTCCCCGGCGTGGCCAGCCTCAACACCGGCGCCGCCTGGAAGAGCGACGTCCGCATCTTCAACGGCAGCATCACACCGTCGACCGCTCATCTGACGTTCTACCCGATCGGTTTCCCGTCATCGAGCGCCTTCACCGACGTCACCATCCAGCCCGGCCAGGTCCTCGCACTGGACGACATCGTCCACGCAGTATTTCTAAATACAAACGCCGCCGGCGCCCTCCACGTCACCACCGCCGTCGCCACCCCTCTCATCGTCACCGCCCGCACCTACGACGACACCCCCGGCGGCACCCTCGGCCAATTCGTCCAAGCCGTAACCCCCGCCGACGGTGTCGGCACCGGCGACCGCTCCCTCCAACTCCTCCAGATGGAAGACTCCCCCCGCTACCGCACCAACCTCGGCATCGCCGAAATCACCGGCAACCCGGTGACCGCCGAGGTGACGGTGGTTCTCCCCGACTCGAAAGTCGCCCCCAAAGTGAATATCCCCCTGGCCGCCTTCGAATCCCGCCAGTTCGCCATCATCAGCAGCCTGGGACTTGGCAACGTGTACAACGCACGCATCAGCGTGCGGGTGATCGACGGGCAGGGGAAGGTGACGGCGTACGGTTCCGTGATCGATCAGAAGACGCAGGATCCGACATTTGTGCCGGCGCAGTAGGAGAGTTGCTGGGTTGCAAGGTTGCAAGGTTCCTGGGTCACCGCAGGAACTCAGCAACCGAGCAACTCAGCAACCGTCACTCGCTCCGTAGCCGCACTACGAGGGCGCGGCTCACAGCCACGTCGTTCCGCCAGCTGACGTTGGTCGGATCCAGTGCAGCCAACCGCTCGTCGATTTTGAGGCTTTCTTCAGCAAGTGGAAGGGCTTCGGATCGATTGCCTTGACGCTCATGTAACGCAGCCATGAACGCAAGACTGAAAGATAGGTCCCTCTGCAACACTGCATCCGACGGGTCAATCAGGACCAGCCGACGCCTCACAACGAGCGTTTCGTTGTTGACCAGCAGCGCGCCTCCCCAATCGCCTAGATCGCTCAGAACTCTTGCGATCCTGCTTTGGGTTACGGTCAAGTCCCTTTGCCAAACGGCGTTTGACGGGTCATCCTTCAGGAGAAGTTGCAATTCCTCCTGTGACTTTCGGTAGGCCGCGAGCGCCTCGGCAAAATCGCCTTGGTGACGTAGCACGTCGCCGATCCCGTCTTGGCTGATGCTGCTTTGCCGGCGAAGATCAGCGTTGGATGCCTTGCCCTCGACGAGGCGTTGGATAACTGTCAGGGACTCTTGGTGGGACACGAGGGATCCAGCAAAATCACCCACGTCTCTCAGAGCGTCACCGACCTTGTTGAGGCTTACGATCAAGCTTATGGCCACATCTGCGTTCAACGGACCAACCTGATTCCAGCGGCGACTAAGCGCCAGCGCCTCCTGGTAGGCCGTGAGCGCTCCGGTTGGATCGCCTTGGTCAATCAGTACGTCGCCCTGCCGATCTCTAAGGGAACAACGCTGCCAAAGCCAGTAAGGTTCCTGAGCCTTGACTGCGGGAATGCGGTCCAGCCAGTCTGCGACTGTGCGTAAGGCGAACCGCGCCGACTCGAGCCGACCCACAGCCCGCAGACGGGCAAAGATGACGTAAAGGAGATCGTTCGCTAAAAGGGTCCAGAGCTGCTGATCGTAGTCGGCGCGCAGCAGCGCTGCGGCATGCTCGAGCGCGCGCGTCAGCGACAGTGCGCCTTCATGGTCGAAGCTGGCGCCCGTTACAGCGATGAGATGGCCGCACAGCCAGCGCCCAAGACGTTCGCGCAGCGTCGGGTCGGGGCCGGTTTCCTTCCTTGCGAAGCGATAGCCTAGGACGTGGGTGAACTGCCAGTGGTCGGGTTCTTCGGACCGTCGCAGGAGGCAGCGCTGGACCAACAACTTGAGAGCAATGCGGGCAATGGGAACGCTTTCCGGAAGATTGTCCAGCGCCGCAACCATCGCGGCGATCGGGAACGGCGCGCGAGCTAGGAGGCCTGCAGCCGCGAGGAGTTGCCTCGCCGTGTCGTCCAAACCTCGGAAACTTCGGTCGAAGAGCCATTCCAAAGTGTGCTCGGCCTGCTTAGGATCGCTGAGGCTGGGAAGTTCGTCAGATTGCCATTCGTTGACCATGCGTACAGGGTCGTCGTCGTCGCGCGACAGCAGCCCGCCGGCCCAGGTGAGCGCGAGCGGATGGCCCTCGACGAGTGCAAGAATCTGATCCCACACCGCTCCAGTCACGCGGTTTTGCGTGAGCGAGTCGAGCAAGTCCGCGGCGTCGGCGGGAGGCAGGGCCTCCTTCAATTCCACGCTCTCCGCCGGGACTGTCTGCGTGCTAAGTCGCGTCAGAAGCAGACGGCGGTTCTGCGACGAGAAGACGCTGCAGAGCTCCTGGATGCTGGTGCGGCCGTTTTCTTCGTCCGCTTCCTCGCCACCCTCGATGATGATCAGGGCTCGTCGGGCGCGGCACGCTTCTGCGGCGCGTTCGCGAGCGGGCGAAGTATCCATGAATCCGGTTCCGGCGAGTGCGTTGGCTAGGTTGTTCCACGCCGGCTCCGCCAGACCTCGATAGGTGTAGAGATCGAGGAAGACGACTCCGTCGGGAAATGGGCTCGTGGCAAGCGAATCGCCGATTACCTTGCACACGGCCTCCGCCGCCAGCGCAGTCTTGCCTATCCCTGCCGGCCCCACAACCGCGCTGTTCTTCCCGGCACGTAGCCGCTTGATGAGGCGCTTCAGTTCAGTCTTCCGGCCGAAATGTCTCTCCGCAGCCGGAGGCAAATCGCAGGGAATGCGAATAGACTCGCCGGCAGCAGCTGGTCCCTGTAGCTGGACGATTAGTCGCTGCGGCTCGGCGGCAGCAGTAACGGGTGCCAATTTGGGATGAGTGAGGGCTGCGGCGGGTTGTGGGATGATGTAGTCGTTGGGCAGATCGTGGTTGGGGCCGCAGAGTGAGCGGTTAAGGTTCCCAGAACCATGAAACACATCGACGAGCCCATGTACAGCAACGGCATCTTTCCCATCGCGTAGCGCATCCTTCAGTGGATGTCCGTCACCAAGCGTTCTGTAGAAGGCCGTGGAGAACCGTCGCGCAGCTTCATCACCAAGCGCGTCGGTGGTTCCGATGACCGCCTGAACAACTTCCGTCAGAAGCGATGCTTGGTTTTCGGAATAGCAAGCGTTTAGGACAATCAGATCCACGTGTCGATCTCGAAAAAGCTGCGCCAGTGCCTCTCCCGATACTACGGTGTGTCCCGTCTCGGAACGTAAGAGGATGCCTTGCGGCGAACCGTGACCGCTAAAGTGAACGATTGTTGGCTTAAGCCGCCGAAGAAACCGGACCAGGTCATCGGGACGCACGGCATGACCTGTTGTTAACTCGATCTCGTCTCTAAACCTCACACCACCGAGTTCGTTTTCTACGCTGCTTAGTTCGTCCTCAAGATCCAGTCGTGATGTGGTCTCCGGGCTTGAAGCCAGGAAT
The DNA here is from genome assembly GCA_035569395.1 of Thermoanaerobaculia bacterium. Lineage (GTDB taxonomy): Bacteria > Acidobacteriota > Thermoanaerobaculia > Gp7-AA8 > Gp7-AA8 > JADGNZ01. The sequence continues at coordinate 5,756 of DATMNC010000101.1, forward strand.
AAGATGCGAGTCATCTTTACTCGGTCCCTATCGCCTCCTTCTCGCCGATCTTCGTCTTTCGTAGGACCTGCACCCCCTGCTACCGCGACAGGACGTGTCCGCTCCGATTGATAAGCCGGTTTTGGTGCCGTCGCCGGGTGTGGTGCCAGGACGTAATCGCGTAGGAGGTCGCGCGCGGCGTCGCAGACTTGCTCGTCGCGGTCGCGGGGCTTGGCGATGGAGAGATGGTCTTCATCGAGAGGAACAGCGTCAGCGCCGACACCGGGCTGCGCAGAGGTTGCGTTGACGATCGACAAGAGGCCCTTCACGGGCCGCTTCTCATAATAGGTGACGGTTCGGATGCCGAGGGCGGGACTGTGGTTTCGGTACCAGTTGTAAAGGTTGAGAAGATGCGCGTCGTGAAGGCGGAGGTCGTCAATGCTGACGGTGGTGCCGAAGACGGTGCGGAAGGCATCCAGCAGCGTCGCCAGCTCTGCTCCATTGTGCGGCGTGGCGAGGAACAGCACCGCGCGCGTCTGGGCCGCGACCTGTTTCTTGCGTGGATCGTCGACGGCATCGTCGGCCGTGCGCAGGATCTGCTTGATCAGCAGGCCGCCGAGGCTGTGGCAGATGAAGAGGAGCGGGAACTCGCCGAGGCGTCTTTGAACCATGAGATCGAGCACCTGACCGGCGCGGTCGGGGAGGGACATGCTGTAACCGGCGTCGAGTTCATCCGTGAAGATGCCGCGAACGCGAGCCCACTTCGACGGGCTCGCGGCGTACCCGAGCGACCAGACGCCGACGTCGGAAAACTCCTCGCCCAGCCAGTGCGGCCAGGAGGTTGACTCGTCATTGCCATGGCGCCACGTGCCCGCGTAATCGCCGCCGAGGCCGTGGATGAAGACGACGTCGGCCTTGCGCTGGGGGTTGTCACAGCCCGCGATCTTGTGTAGTCGGCTCAGGGTTCAGCATCCTTCCGGAAATCGATCAGGGTCTCGATTGTGGGGGAGCGGCAATTTTACACGCCGCGGGCGGCGCGGATGGACAATTCGTCGAAGTTCGCCAAGCACGGCGCGAAGGTCGTCTCGACGACCGTTGCGTTGTCGGAGAAGCGGGCATGGACACCGGATGCGCGCGGAGGCGCGCACACAATTCAGCCCCGCGCTCCGCGAAGCGCGAGCGCGGGGTATCGATGTTGATTTGGAAGTGCGGCCGCGGAGGCGGCCGCCAGAGGAGTTGCCGCACCGCGCTTCTGGTGCGACTTTGGCAGCGTTGTCCTGACAGCCGCAGCGGCCCGCGGTCCTAGGTGGCCGGCGAAGCACTTGCGGTGGTGATCGATCCGTCGCGAGCGCGGTCCGACAAGATAGCCACCACAATAAAACCCCAGAAACCGAACAGGGCGAAGAGCGCGAAACTCCCTGAGTGTCCTTTCCCGATGGCCTGCGCCCAGCACGCCCAAAAGGCGAACGCGGTGCCGATGAGAAACAGTAACCAGAAGATTGACGTGTTCACAGGCGAGTCCGCTCCGGCTGCGATCGCCCATGCGATCGCAGCAATCTTGAACAGAAAGTACATCGCGATCCCGATGTTCGCTCTCTTCCGGTACACTGCTATCATTCGTTGTCCACCCCGGTGGTCTGGCCTTCGGCGCTCGCATTTATGATTGGGCTAACGGACCACGGTTCAGCCGTGTGGTCCGGCGCGCCGAAGAGTAGCAGACTCGGGACACCGCAGGTTGCGGGACCACGTCGGCTGGAACCGCAAGCTAGCCGCGGTTTCGAAACCTGACTACGGATCCTCACATAGCCGCGCGCTGCAGGCGCTACCTGGGCGGCCAGGACGCACAAACATCCCGTTTTAGAAGTTCCTGATACCCGAGAACATCGAAGTTGACTGCGTGATCCGGCTCGAACAGAAGCGGTTGGCGTGTGAGAAACACTGACTTCAAACGCTTCTCACCTTCGCCATCGCCAGCATGCGACGCGAGCTCGCAAAGTGCAAGAGTCCGGATGTCGGCAAGCCAAGCGAAATCTTTTTCGGTCAGCTTCACGGATTCAAGTCTCTGCCGGGCCGCGGTCATGTTCACATTGATGTGAGCCGCGATGGCAGCCGCTTGCATCGAGGGATATCCCTCCGGCCATCCCTCGCGTTCGGCCCTGCGTGCCTCTTCTTCCACGGACGTCAGCCACGGGGTAAGGTTGCCGCTCTCGTATCCTTGCAACCGCAACTTCAATTCAGAGAAGTCGAATTCGCTGAGCCGCTTCTCGGCGTCCACGGTGATCGCCGACAGCTCCTCGAGGCGTTTGGCCAAGATCGCAAAAGCAGCCAGGTAAGCCCACGTCTGGCCGAAAAAGGGTAGGCCGCGGACGTAAAGAAAGTGATCGTCTGCGATGCCGAGCTTGAAGTACTCCGGCAAGAAGGCGTATGCGTACCGCCAACCGCGGTCGAGCTCATCCCACAAATACGCATATCTCGCAGCCGCGAGCGCGTAATCGCGTGGCACGCCAGGAAAGAGAAGCTCGTCGAAGTCCAGGAACGCGCGTTCGCGGTCGTTGAGAAAAAGGCGTTCCTGTGCCAGGGAGAAGCGAATCACACCTGAGCTCGGACACACCTGCGCGCCCTCTTCAAACCGGGATAGCGCCGTTGCATGATCGCCGCGCTGGAAAGCGACGATTCCCCACAAGTGGTGCCACGATTCGAGCTCGTCGTTGTTGAGTCGTTGGTTTCGAAGGCGTGGCAGTTGCGCTTCGATGTCGCCTGCGCGCCCCTCGCGGCTCAGCCTATTGGCCAGATCATCGATCCGGTTCTTCATCTTGCTCATCTTCGATCACGAGCCGCCGGCCAACTTGTGATTGAGACCCACGCCGCTCCATCGGAAAAACGCTGCCTTGACGGACAACGGCGAAGAGGCTCGTGGGCCGACAGGATCTGATACATGTCTGATAAATGGGTTGCCTCATCCCAGTTGATCATGCCACGGTTATCCGTCGGGGCGTGATGGCGAACGTCCTCAGCCGCCAAGGGCATCGAGATGGCTGCTGACTCCTGATGCGCCAAGGAAGCCGACCGTGGGAGTGTCATGGACACCGGTTGCGCGCGGAGGCGCGCACACAATTCAGCCCCGCGCTCGGCGAAGCGCGAGCGCGGGGTATCGGTGGTGATGTGGAAGTGCGGCCGCGGAGGCGGCCGCCACAGGAGTTGGCGTATCGCGCTTCTGCTGCGAATTGGAGAGCGTTGTCCCGGCCGCCTCCGCGGCCAGCAGGTTGGGGGACATCGTCTTACCCCGCGCTCGTGCTACGCCGAGCGCGGGGCTGGATTGTTGAGCGCGCCTTCGCGCGCATCCAGTCGAGTTTTGGCATCGCACGGAAAGTTCTTCCGCGACGTCATCGTCTGCGCTACATTTCGCCCATGCGAAAGACACTGCTCGTTGCACTCGCTCTGTTCGTGGCGCTGCCGGCGATGGCGTCGGTCAAGTCGAAAGTCTATGGGCCGGCGACTCGGCTCGCGGCGATCCTTCAGGACGCGCAGACCAACGCCGCCATCACGGACAATTCGTGGAATCACATCGGGAGAGAGGCCAACTCGCTGGCGAACGGGATCATCTCCGATCTCGCCAACACGTTCCGTGAACAGCACAAGATCTCGCTCGAGGTCCATCGTGAGATTTTCGCGATGCGGGTCGCCGCGGCACGCGACGGGAACGCGGAACAGGCGCGGGCCCACGCGCGAAAGGCGCTCGTGCCACTGGCGAAACTCCTCGAGTGGTCCGCGCCGAGGTAGCGACGTCGCATTCACGCGCGCGCGCATGAGAGAAGCTTGGTTCGGCCCTAGATATTCACCCAGTCGAACCGTTTCGAGAGTATCCGCGGAACCGGTGAGTCTCGGTTAATGGCGGAAAATTACACGCTAATCTAGTGCACTGAGAGCCGGCTATTCGGAAAGTGGATGTGTCATTCATTCTGGCGCCTGACGGAACGCGTTTCAGCGGCTTCGACGTGCGAAGGCAACGACGGCAAGACTAGCAGATGACGACCGAGTCCGCTGCGACGACTTAGCATCGTGATCGATGCACGACACCGGTTGACGTGATCTGCCGCCCGCTGAAGCGGGCTCGCAAACTGGCGGCATGACGTAGCCCCCCGACGAAAGCCGGGGGCTACTGTTCTTATACCGGCTTCGCCGGTTTGGCGCCCCTAACTTCCCTAACGTCCAAACTCCAGGGGGCGGTAGCCCTCCCTGGGACCGTGGGCGTCTCGCTCGCGTGTTCCTGGCAGTATCCTGCTCAACGCGCGCGCGGGACGCACGCGGTCCCAGGGGCGTTGTCGTCATTGGGTGACATGATCGGGGCCGGGAGGGGACACTCCCGAACGTCGACAACAGCCGGGACGAGTCGAACGCTGCCGGTGGCCAGCTCGGATAATGGGTCGAGTTCGACAACCCCAAATTTGCCGATGTGAGCTCTCGAACTGACGCCGTCAACTCTCGAGCTGAATTCGGCAAGTCCCGACTTGACTTTCTCAACTCTTGAGCTGAATTCGGCAAATTCCGACTTGACTTTCTCAACTCACGAATTGAACGCGTCAACTCTTGAGCTGAATTCGGCAAATTTCGACTTGACTTTCTCAGCTCGCGAGCTGAATTCGGCAACTCCGGGCTTTCTGATGTAACCGCGCCTCATCATTCGTCTAGATGCTGGTACGTGGCTTGCATTAGCTCAAAGGTTCTGATGACAAGCGCCAACAGACGGCCGGCCCCGGGAGGGAACGCGAATACGTCGCGTTCGGCGGGGGTACGTTTGAAGGGGCGGGAATCGTGGCGCCGGCTCTTTCAGCGCGGCAAGCGGAACCTCCGTTCCGCAGAGGGTTTCATCGGGATGGCGCGCCAGATCATCGACGTCTGCGAGACGATCGCGGCGGAACACCCGATCAAGGCGATCCATGACATGCAGCGCGTGACGGGATTGCTCGTCGAAGCGGCTGATCGGCTTGACCGTCTGGGAAAGTGTATTTGTGCTACGTACGACCGTATCGCCGAGGCACCGGCATACGCCGGCGACGCTCCCGCGCGGATGATCGCCGACCTGCAGAGCTGGATCGAGACCGGCACGAAGCTGGTCCTGCTCGGGAACCGGTTCGACAAGTCGTTCGCCGAGCTGATCGAATATGCCCAGAGCGGAAACGCGCCGCTCGATATGTCCGAGCTGCTCAAGAGGCGCGTCCATCCGGTTCCTGTGCTGGCCCGGCATCCTGCGCCAAAGGTCTTATCGATCGAGAACGATCGTATTTTCTGCATTCATCTCCGGCGTCAGCGGTCCCTTCTCGTGACCGTCGCCGAGGCTCCCAAACGGGTTTCCAGGGGCCGTGCTCCTCCGCTCGTCTCAACTTGCTCTCTCTGATCACTGCAAGTTTGAGTCTGAGAAAAAAGGAGAGGCATCATGCCTAAGGTTACTGAAGTACCGGTTCCAGACACACCGTCGTCGCGCGCCGATGCCGCGCAAGTGCTCGTCGCGGAGGTTCGCGCGATGAGAGATCGGGTCCCGGATCTGGTGATCCCGGATTCGAAAGGCGCTACGCAGAAGCTGGTCAGCGTCGCTTCCGTTCCGCCGCAGTTCGTCGAACTGACGGCGGTGGCGGTGACGAACAGCGAGGCACTCGTCCGGAAGGGGGGAGCCGATGCGGCACAGCTCCGCGACCTGTTGCGGTATGCGGATGCGTATGAGCCGTTCGCGGATGAGCTGGAAGCACTGGCTCAATTCGTACGGCACAGCGTCGTCACGGCCAGGCACAAGGCGGGGACTGAAGCACTCGCCACCTATGCCATTGCGCAACGGCTGGCCAAGCTTCCCGAGACTGCCGATCTCGCTCCGCATGTCGCCGACATGCGCCGCGCCCTCGGCAAACGTGGACGGAGCAGCAAGGCCAAGACGGCCCCGGTGCCCCCGGTGACACCGCCGTCACCAACGACTCCGGCAAAGTGACGCGGAGCCGTTTCGTGCAGTAATCCCCGCGCGGGCGCGTCCGAAGGCGCGCCCGCGCATTTTGTTTAAAAAAAGGCTTTAACCACAGAGGCACAGAGAACACAGAGAAAAACATAAAAAACCTCTGTGTTCTCTGTGCCTCTGTGGTTAAAGCCTTTCGTTGGTAACAGCGTCGAACAGGTGCATGGCCTCGCTGTCGACCGTCATGACGATCGTTTCGCCCGCGCGCGGCGTCAAGGCCGGATCGAAGATGGCTACGAGCTTCTCGCTGCCGGCGCTGGCATAGACGATCGTCTCATGTCCGATCGGCTCGACGACGTCGACGTTGGCGTTGATCGGTGCGTCGCCATTCGACGCGTGACGGATGTGCTCGGGACGGATGCCGGCAAGGACGCGCTGGGCATCGGCGACAACACCTTTGAACTTCGCCGGCAGAGGGAGTGTGAACGATGAGGCCTGCAGTAGGCCGCCGGAGACGGTGGCGGGGATCAGGTTCATCGGAGGGGTGCCGATGAATTGCGCCACGAAGGCGTTGGCCGGCGACTGGTAGACTTGGCGCGGCGTGCCGACCTGCTGGATCTTCCCGTCGCGCATGACGGTGATGCGGTGTCCCATGGTCATCGCCTCGACCTGGTCGTGCGTGACGTAGACCGAGGTCGTGCCGAGCGTGGCCTGAAGCCTGGTGATCTCCGCGCGCGTCTGCACGCGCAGCTTGGCGTCGAGATTCGAGAGCGGCTCGTCGAAGAGGAAGACGGCCGGCTGCCGGACGATGGCGCGTCCTACGGCGACGCGTTGCCGTTGTCCGCCGGAGAGGTCCTTCGGCTTCCGATCCAGTAGCTGCGACATGCCGAGAATCTCGGCTGCCGAGGCCACGCGACTGGCGCGCTCGGCGGCGGGGACCTTGCGCATGCGCAGTCCGAACTCGAGGTTCTCGCGCACGGTCATGTGCGGATAGAGCGCGTAGCTCTGAAAGACCATGGCGATGTCGCGGTCCTTCGGTGCCAGCTCGTTCACCACCCGGCCGCCGATCGAGATCGTCCCTGCGCTCACGTCCTCCAGTCCGGCGATCATCCGCAGCGCCGTCGACTTCCCGCATCCCGAGGGACCGACGAGCACCATCAGCTCATGATCGTTCACATCGAGGTTCAGATGCTCGATGACGGAGACGTCGCCGTAGCGCTTGGCGACTTCGGTGAAGGTGACGGAGGACATGGGGGTAGGGTAACACTGCGCTATCGCGCGTTGTCGGTTATCGGTTGTCGGTTGTTCGTGCCAACCGATAACCGATAACCGACAACGGCGAAGCCAGACCTGGCAGCGCCCTCGCAGTACCTACGACATGCTCCCTTCACGACAGCCTCTGCTGATCGTTCCGATCCGGGACCGGCGGCAGCGGCGCCGCATCCTGACGATCAGGAACTGTGCGATCACGATGCTTGCGGTAGCGATCGTGATCGCCTCGTTTTCGATCTACTCGGAGAGGCGGCACAGCACAGCGGGCTACGGCGGGCTCTTCGGAACCGAGGTGGCCGCGACCAACCGCGTCGAGCGGAAGTCGGACGTCATCGACGAGGGGACCGTGGCCGATCAGAGCGCGCCCGATCCGATGCTCGGCGCTCCGGGCGCGCGCGAGCAGGTGCTCGCTGCGACACCGACTCCGATTGTGCCGGTTACCACAACAACGATCGCGCCCGCTGTCGCCGAGGGGCATGGAGCGACCATCGTTGGAGACGGGAAGGGGATCACGGTCGTCAAGGCGCCAGCGACGTCGACCGCACCGCATCCGGTTCTCTCGGGTGGCATCTTCAAGCAACAGTGAACACTTAGCTTCGCGATGGACGACCTTCCGATCTCGTTTCGTGAGAGGCGATACGTAGGTCGGACTCTCCGGTCCGACCGGTGCTCGGGAGATCGGTAGTCGAGACGCTGCTTCTGCCACAAGCCGCGCAAGCTCCGGTCGGACTGGAGAGTCCGACCTACGTTCTGTTGCTCGCGACGAATGCGTGCGTTTCTCACAGTCAGCCCCTGGGAGCGCGGGCCTCTCGCCCGCGCCTGAACGCTACAGGATGCCGAGAATCAAACGCGCGCGCGGGACGCGCGCGGTCCCAGGGGGGCGACGATTCCCCTCTTTCCCGCTGCACCGCCGCGCGGATCCCAATTGCTGTCGGGGCTCACGGGTGAGGCCTGGTCCGCGCTGAGATTGCCGGAGTGGATGTCGGCCTTCACGAAGTTCTCCGGAGGGACGGGTGATCCGGCCAGGCGGCGGAGGAGGGCCAGTTGTCCGGCGTGGGTCATGGCATCGGAGAATGGGCCTTGCAGAATCGACTCCGGCGTCGTGCCGGAGAACGTTGCTCCTGAGGCCAGGCGCGCGCCGAGGTCTTCGAGCATTTCGTGGAAGCGGGCGATCTCGCTCGGCATGTCGGGAAGTGGCTCGGCCGTGTAGGAGCCGCCGATGATGAACGTGCGCGCGTATCCGAGGACGCTGGACATATGACGTAACAAATCCTGCGGCGTGCGCACCCCTTGGCCGGCCTGAAAGGTGGCGAACGACTCGGGGGCATCGCGCAGCGCCTTCTGCGTGCGATAGGCGAGCGCCGCCAGGAAGTGGCGGAGGAGAGCGCGGGTGGTGGGGTCCATGGGGGAGATGGTATCTGTTCGGAGCGTTTGAGTCTCGGTTGTCGGTTATCGGTTATCAGTTGTCGGTTATCGCAGCCGCGCGACAACTGACAACCGACAACCGACAACGCGCGATAGCGCCGGCCGCGCAGCATGTCAGAATGCGTCCGATGCCTCAGCCAATCACCTTCGGAACCGACGGATGGCGCGCGGTCATCGCGGATGGGTTCACGTTCGACAACGTACGCCGGGTGAGCGAGGCCATCGCCGTCGCGGCGCGGACGCTGGAGCCGCCGGACGGGATCGACCGGAATGCGCTGGTGGTCGGGTTCGACCGGCGCTTTCTGTCGCGGGAGTTTGCGGCGCTGGTGGCGGAGACCCTTAAGGCAGCCGGCTTCCGCGTGGTGCTGTCGAAGGCGCCCACACCTTCCCAAACGATCTCCTTCACCGCCTGGCGCCACAAGCTTCTCGGCGGTGTCATGGTCACGGCCAGCCACAATCCGGCGAACTACAACGGGCTGAAATTCAAAGGGTGGTACGGCGGCTCGGGCCTCCCGGAGATGTATGCCGCGATCGCAGCCGCGCTCGGACAGTCGTCGCCACGCGCCGGCGGCTCGATCGAGGAATCCGACCTGCTCGACGACTACGTGGCCGCGCTGCAAGCGCAGCTCGATGTGAAGAAGGCGGCCACGCCGCGCATCCTGCACGATCCGATGTACGGCGTCTCCGCCGGCCTCCCGTCGCGCATCCTCGGCGTCGACGTGGCCACGATCCGCGGCGAGGTCAATCCCTCGTTCGGCGGCGTGAACCCCGAGCCGATTCCCGACAACCTCGGCGCGTCGATGGATGCCATGCGGGAATCGAAGCAAAAGAGAACGCCGGGTTTCGCTCCCGCAGCCCGTCCCCCGACCCCCTTCGACCTGGCCATCTGCAACGACGGCGACGCCGACCGCCTCGGTATCCTCGACGAGAACGGTGCCTTCGTTTCGCCGCAGAAGATCATCGCCCTCCTGGCGCTCTATCTGGTCCGCGAGAAGAAGATGTCCGGCGAGATCGTCAAGACCTTCTCGACCTCGCGGCTGGTGGAGAAGGTGGCCAAGGCGCTCGGGGCGGGCTTCCACGAGACGGCCATCGGCTTCAAGTACGTGGCCGATCTGATGCTCACTCGCGACATCCTCATCGGCGGGGAGGAGAGCGGCGGCATCGGCTTCGGACACTTTCTGCCGGAGCGCGACGGCATCCTTTCCGGCCTCCTCGTCGCCGAGTGCGTGGCGCACTACGGCAAGCCGTTGTCGCGGATCGTCGACGACATGGAGGCGGAATTCGGTGTGCTCTTCTACGACCGGCGCGATCTCAAACGGCCGATGGAGGTCTGCGCGCGGCTGATCGACCGCGTCGTCGCCGGGGCGCTCGATTCCGCCTTCGGCCCTGGGTTCGCCAACCGCGAAGAGGTGGACGGCGTGAAGCTGAATTTCGACGACGGCTCGTGGATCCTGTTTCGGAAGTCGGGGACGGAGCCGATGATCCGGATCTACTGCGAGAGTCCGGACGCCGCTCGCGTGGCAGAGATGCTCAACGTAGCAGTGCGGGAACTCGATGCAAGAAGCTGACAACCACAGAGGCACAGAGGACACAGAGAAAAGAAATCACGTTTGGCGTCTGGCAACCTACGTCGTCGTCCTCCTCTGGATCGCGGCGATGTCGCGGCTTTTCATCGCTGACGTCTGGGATGAGACCAGTGCGCTGGTGATCTTTGGCGATGCGCACCAGAGCGCCGGGCAGCTCGTGGCGATGATCGTGAAGACGCCGCTGCCGTTCTGGCGTCCGATTCCGACGATCATCGCCGCGCTGACGATCCACGCGCTGCCGCCGGACCTTGCCTGGCCTCTATTGCGTGTCGTCAACATGTTGATGATCCTCGGCGCCGTGGCGCTGCTTCTGCGTGCGCTCGATGCCTGGGCGGGACGCGATGCCCGCCGAGATTTCTTCCTCGTCTTCGCCACTCTCTTCTCCGCCGGCGCGGTCATCGTGGGCGGTTGGTTCGCCAACACCTTCGATGCCTCGGTGTTGCTGCTCGTAGCGTGGGGTCTCGTGCTCATTGCGCGCGGCTGGTTTATGGAAGCGGGTTTCGTCTTCGGCGTTGCCTTCTTTTTCAAAGAGAGCGCGGCCATGACGCTGCCACTTCTGCTGCTGCTCGTCGCCATCGGACGGCTGAAGATTCGCGACGCGCTGCGCGTGGCCATTCCAACGCTTGCCATCGGCCTCGTTTACTTCGGGCTGCGCAGCCTGGTCGTTCCCCTTGGCTCGGCGGCCGATACGCATCAGTTTCATTTCGACATGATCGTTCCCACCATTACCGGCCTGGTCGAGAGCTATTGGCGGGAAACGTTGTGGGCGCCGCCGGGGATCATCGGATACGTCGTCTTCGCCTTCTCGCTGGTGGCCATGCGCGGGTGGCGGGCGCGGGTAGCCTTCGTCGCGTATATCGGGTGCGCTATCGTCATCTATCTGTCGATGTTCACGGTCTATCAGGGACACGAGCTGGCCCGCTACGTGATGGCCGTCCCGCATCTGACCTTTCTCCCGCGGCTCTACCTCGTTCCCGTCACGCTCACGCTCTACGTTTTCGCGCTCGACAGGCGATGGTGGGCGGTGGCGGTCCTGGCGATTCCGTTGCTGGCCGGCGCGGCGGGGATTTACGGCCGTTACCAGAGGTTTCAGCGCAATTACCGCGACCTGTACCGTTACGCGCGCCACGAGCCGAAGCCGGTGAGGATCGACTACGCCATGAAGCCGCTGCACGATCCTCGGCGGGGCATCGACATCGGCGACTTTCCGGATGCGCCGCTGCGGCTCGATCCGAGGACGGGGCGGGTGGTGAAGCGCTAACGTCCGGCCAGCGCCGCCGGAGATCCTGACTTCGCTCGCTTCGCTCGCGGTCAGGATAAACTTACAAATCGTGGCGACACCTGAACAGACAGAAACGATCCGCACGCAATTCACGCGCGAGAGCATCATCGATGACTATCGCATCGCCTGGCGCTCGCGGCAGGCCAGCCTCATCGGCCGCCGCGAGGTGCTGACGGGCAAGGCCAAGTTCGGCATCTTCGGCGACGGCAAAGAGGTCGCGCAACTGGCCATGGCCCGCGCCTTCCGGAAGGGCGACTGGCGCAGTGGCTATTACCGCGATCAAACCTTCATCCTGGCAGCCGGCATCGGCACGCTCGACGAGTTCTTCGCGCAGTTGTATGCGAGCGCTGACGTCGAGCACGATCCGTGGTCAGGCGGCCGTTCGATGAACTGCCACTTCGCCTCGCGCCTGCTCAATCCCGACGGTTCGTTCCGCAATCAGACCGATACGTACAACACATCGGCGGACGTCTCTCCGACCGGGTCGCAGATGCCGCGCCTGGTCGGGCTGGCCTATGCCTCGAAGCTCTATCGCGAGATCGAGGAGCTGAAGGGGATGACGCAGTTCTCGCGCAACGGCGACGAGATCGCCTGGGGCACCATCGGCAACGCCAGTTGCGCCGAGGGGATGTTCTGGGAGTCGATCAACGCCGCCGGTGTTCTGCAGGCGCCGATGCTCCTCTCCATCTGGGACGACCACTACGGCATCTCCGTGCCGAACGAGTTCCAGATCACGAAGGGTCACATCTCCGAGCTCCTCAAAGGCTTCCAGCGCGATCCGAAACAGAAGATCGGATACGACATCTACATCGTGCACGGCTGGGACTACCCGGCGTTGTGCGAGACCTACATCGCCGCCGCGTCGATCGTGCGCATGGAGCACGTGCCGGCCATCATTCACGTCGATCAGATGACGCAACCGCAGGGGCATTCGACCTCGGGATCGCACGAGCGCTACAAGTCGAAGGAGCGTCTGGACTGGGAGATCGAATTCGACTGCATCAGCAAGATGCGCGAGTGGATGATCGGCCAGGGCATCGCTACGGCCGATGAGCTGGACGGTCTGGAGAAGGAAGACCTTCGCCTCGTGCGCGAGTCGCAGCGCCGGGCCTGGGACGCGTATCGCGTGCCGATCGACGCCGAGGTGAGGACGGTCATCGGATTCATCGAGGAGTTGGCCGCAATCGCGCCCGATCGAACCGAGATCGATACCATCAAGGCCGAGCTGCAGCGGACGCAGGCGCCGTTCCGCCGCGACGTCATGAAGGCGCTGACTGGCGCGCTCATCGCAGGCCGTGCGACCGGCCGCGAGGACATCATCGGACGCATCGCCGAGTATCGCCGCGACCGCGACTTCGCCGTCGCGGCGATGTACGACGATGAGCTGTATAGCAGCGGCATCGAGTCGGCGCTCAATGTGGCCGAGGTCAAGCCTGTGTATGGCGATGATGCGACCGAGAAGAATGGCTCGGAGATCATCAACGCCTGCTTCGACGCGGCGCTCCAGCGCTATCCGAACCTCATCGCCCTTGGCGAAGACGTCGGCAAGCTCGGCGACGTAAACCAGGGCTGCGCCGGCCTGCAGGAAAAGTACGGGCTCTACCGCGTCTCCGACACCGGCATCCGCGAATGCACGATCGTCGGGCAGGCCATCGGGATGGCCTTACGCGGTCTGCGCCCGATCGCGGAGATCCAGTACCTCGACTACATCCTCTACGCCATCCAGATCCTCTCCGACGATCTGGCCACGACCCGCTGGCGTACGCGCGGCGGACAGAAGTGCCCGGTGATCATCCGCACGCGCGGTCATCGGCTGGAAGGCGTCTGGCACTCCGGCTCGCCGATGTCGGCGATCATCAACCTGGTGCGCGGCATGCGTGTCTGCGTCCCGCGCAACATGACCCAGGCGGCTGGCTTCTACAACACCATGCTCCGCTCCGACGACCCGGCGCTGGTGGTGGAGGTGCTGAACGGCTACCGCATCAAGGAGCAGCTCCCCTCGAACATCGCCGACTTCACGCTCCCCCTCGGCGTCCCCGAGGTCATGCGGCAGGGGAGAGACGTGACGCTGGTCAGCTACGGCGCCACGCTGCGGATCGTACTCGAAAGCGCTGAGGTGCTGGCGCAGGTGGGCATCGATGCGGAAGTGATCGACGTCCAGACCCTGCTGCCGTTCGACGTGCGCGGCGTCATCGTCGAGTCGTTGAAGAAGACCAGCCGCGTGGTCTTCATCGACGAAGACGTCCCCGGCGGCGCCACCGCCTACATGATGCAGAACGTCCTGGAGCGCGACCGCGGCTACGACTGGCTCGACTCCGAGCCGCGCACACTCCCCGCGAAGGAGCATCGTCCCGCGTACGGATCGGACGGCGATTACTGGTCCAAGCCGAACCGCGAGACGATCTTCGAGTGCGTGTACGAGCTGCTGCACGAGGCAATGCCGCGGAAGTATCCGCGGTTCTTGTAGAGTGAGATGGGAATCGACGAGATCCTCGCCGGCAAACGAGACGACATTCTGCGGATAGCCGCCAAGCATGGCGTAACCAGTATCCGTGTCTTCGGCTCGGTCGCACGCGGTGATGCCGGTCCGAATAGCGACGTCGATTTCCTCATCGAGATTGGAGACGACACACCGCCCTGGTTTCCCGGAGGACTCATCGCCGATCTGGAGGAGTTGCTGGGACGCCGGGTTGACGTAGCTGCGCCGTCGTGGCTCCATCGAGTGATCAAAGACGACGTTCTTGCCCAGGCAGTTCCGTTGTGAAGTCGGACGTTCTCTATCTCGTCGACATCGTGGAGCGCATTCGACGTGTCGATGCCTCGGCCGCGGAAGGCCGTGAAACGTTTGGCATCGGTTGAGAAGCAGGACGCAATTCTCCATAACCTCCAACTTCTCGGTGAGTCCGTAAGGCGCATTTCGGAAAGAGTTGAGAACTCGTCACCCGGAAGTCCCGTGGCGCGAAATTGCCGCGTTTCGTAACGTTGTCGTACATGACTACCTGAGTGTTGACCTCGACCTGGTGTGGCGAATCGTTGTAGAGCGGATACCCGAGCTTCGGTTGCAGATCGAGCGCATCTTCGACGAGACGCTCTAGCTGCACCATCCAGAGGGAGCCCGCGGCTCCGCATGCAGCGAGACCCCGATACCCCGTAACCCCAAACAGTAGCGATCCCTCCCTCCCATCTGCTACATTTGTCCCTCCACCCATACAGCCAGAAGGGAGTGCGATGGACTCACCGGTTGTGCGCGATGTCATTGTGCTCGTGGTCGCGATTGTCGCGGCGATCGGCGTTCTCGTTGTGCGCCGCTGGGCGCCGCATTCGCTGCGGCAGAACAACGAGTTCACCGGTTTCACGTACGGGTTCGTCGGACTGGTCTACGGCGTCTACCTCGCGTTCACCGTCGTCATCGTTTGGGAGCATTTCGAGTGGGCGGAGAGCACGGCCACCAGCGAGGCCACGAGGCTTTCGGAATTGTGGCGCGATGCCGCCGAGTTGCCGGGTGGCGATGTCATCCGGAACCAGCTCTACGACTACACGAAGTCGGTGATCCACGATGAGTGGCCGGCCATGGCCGCGGAAAAGCCCGGGAGCGACGTAACCTCGCAAAAATACGAGAGCCTCTGGCGATCCTACTACGCCGTCCACGTCAATCCGGCGGACCCGGCGCAGGCGGCGTTCTTCCACGAATCCGTCGTGCAGCTCAATGAGCTCGGGCGCGAGCGGCGGATGCGCGTCCATGCCGGCGCCGCCGACATCCCGCCGATGATGTGGGGTTTGCTCGTCGTCGGTGGGATCGGCATGATCGGTTTCACCTATCTCATCGGCACGGAGCACGCCTGGGTGCAGACGCTCATCACGTCCTTTCTGGCCGGGACGCTGGCCTGGGCCGTACTGATCGTCTTCGCCCTTGCCGATCCCTACTCGGGCGATGTGTCGGTTCGGCCGGATGCGTTCGTGGGGGTACTGCAGTCATTCGACGCCCACCGAACGGAGGCGCTGCCGGTGAGGTGATTGTTGAGGGTTGTGTCGTTATCGGGTCGCGTGGTCGCGCGGTTTCGCGGTCTCGCGGTGTCTGGGTCGACGACAGCGCCGCATCGCCGAACTACCGCGAGACTGCGCAACCGCGAGACCCCGCAACCCCGACAACCGACAACCTACGACCCCACCCTCCCCACCACCTGCTCGAACTTCTCCGCGCTTCTGGCCAGGGTGCGCACCGTCTCGGTCAACTCCTCGGCCAGGGCGTTGTTCTTCTGGGCGATGCCGCTCATCGAGCTCGATGCGCCGGACACTTCTTCCAACTGGCCGAGCTGGCGGCGGACGATGTCGCGGATGGTGCGGGCGTCCACGTCGATCTGCTCCATTGCCTCGGCGATGCCGCGAGCGGCGTTGGACTGATGCTCGCTGGCCGAGCGCACCTGCGCGGCGATGTTGTGAACGGACTCGGCTTCCTGAGCGAGCAGCGTCGCGGCGCGGGCCTGCTCCTCGATCGATCGCCGGCTCTCGCTGATGTGATCGCTCATCTTCGAGGCCGTGCTGTGGAGATTGCGCGTGGCGAAGGCCTGTTGCTGCAATGACGCCGAAATGCGTTCCGACATCTCGAACGACGAGGTCGACGTATCGACGATACGTCCGAGGGAGGCACTGGCGTTACGGGCCAGATCGACCGTACCGCGGACGCGGTCGACGCCCTCCTGCATCGCGGCAACGGCGGCCTGCGATGCGCTGGCCACGCCGTTGACGATGGTGCTGATCTCGTTGGTCGACTTGCGAGTCTGTTCGGCCAGCTCGCGCATCTCCTCGGCCACGACATTGAATCCGCGGCCTTGCTCTCCGGCATGCGCGGCGATGATGGCGGCATTCAGCGCCAGCAGGTTTGTGCGCTGCGTGACGTGCCCGACCACCTCGAGGATCTGGCGGATCTGCCCGACGCGGGTGGCGAGATCGCCCATCACGTCAGCAGCCCGTTCGGTGAGCTCGCGCGAATGCTCGATGCCGGCCACGGTCTCATCGACGGCGGAACGTCCGGCCACGGCCTCTTCGCGCGCGCGGCGCGAGAGATCGGCGGTGGAGCGGGCGGCGGAGCCGAGCTCGTTGGTGGTCGCTTCCATCTCGGAGACGAAGGCCAGTACCTCGTCACCCGCCGAGGCCAGCGCCGAGGTCATTGCGGACATCTGCACTGAGGCCGCGGACATCTGGGTCGTCGACGAGGAGGTCTTGGCGGCCGACTCGAAGAGATGGGTCATGATGGTGCGCACTTCCTCGCTCGATGCGCGCAGTTCCGTGGCGCGCGTGGCCGAGTCCTCGGTGCGCGAGGTGACTCCCTCGGCGGTGCGGACGACCTGTTCGGTGATGTCGCGCACCTTGACCAGCGACTGCGCGGAGCGCTCGGCGAGTTGCGACTGTTCCTTCGAACGGACCAGCAGCATGTCGCTGCCGTTGGTCATGACGCGGATGCCTCCGGTGATGGCGCCGCCGCTTTCATTCATGGCGCGCGTGCGCACTTCGAGCGACTCGGCCATTCGGTTGAACGAGCCGGCCAGCTCGCCGATCTCGTCCCGGCTCTCCGCCGTGATGCGGCTCGACAGCTCGCCCGCGGCGATCCGCTCCGTACCGGCGACGAGCTTCCGTACGGGACGGGTGATGCCGCGTGACATGACCACCGAGGCGATGGAAACAGCGATCAGCGCGAAGAGAGTTCCGTAGCCGATGGTTCTGAACGTCCGCGTGGCCGTGACCGCGGCTTCGGCGGTGCGCTTGTCCAGGACCTCTTTTTCCAGCGCTTCGATTTCGGTGACGGCGCTACGGATCCTGGCGATGGCCTTGCCGCCGGTGCCCTCGCGGACGTCGGCAATGGCTGCCTGGATTCCATTTTTGTCGCGTAATGCCATTCCGTGGTCGAGCTCGCTGGTGACCGCGGTAACGAGGGGCTCCAGCGCTTCGACGCGGGCGCGAAGAGCCGGATCTTTCACTTTCAGATCGACGAATAAGAGAGCGAACGTCGCCGTCGACTTCTGATACTCGACGCGGTAGGCGGGGTCGCCCGTGAGCAAATACCCCCGTTGCTCGTTCTCGGCTCCCCGCAGATTGGCCACGAGCTGCTCGAGATCCCTTAGAAACTGCCGCGCCTCTGCCCGGGCAGCCGTGACAGCGACCAGATTCCTGGTGTCATAAAACGCAACGGACCCGATTACGACAAGGATTACAAGGCTAAAACCGAATACGGTTCCAAGTTTGGTGGCTACTGTGGTGCGCATCGATGGTTGGGCATCCCAAAAGGATTCAAGGAGTTGCGGGATAGCGAGAGAGTCGCTAACGGATGGTCCCGACCATTATACTTCAATGGAAGCGCGTAACGATAAATGCGATGTCGTCACGGAAATCGTCGGTAGCCGCGAACGCCGATACATCTCCATAAATCAGTTCATAGAGTGCGGTTAATTCAAAGTCACGCCCTCTGTCCATAAGGGCGACGATGCGATCGAGCGAATAGAAGTCTCCCGAAGAATCGCGCCGGTCGGTAAGGCCGTCGGTATAGACGAAGAGCGTGTCTCCGGGCGAAACCTGCAGGTGGTTTTCCTCGAACGACATCGAGGGCATCGCGCCGAGGAGGTGACTGGGGGCCTCGTGGATCACGGTACGGCCGATGCTGCGCTGAAAAAGCAGGAACGGCGGATGCGCGGCGTTGGAGTAGACCAGGTTTCCGGTACTGTCGATCCGGAAGAGCTGCGCCGTGGCGAACTGCGTCGGAAGTGAAACGCTGAAGAGGAAGTCGTTCAGATTGGACATGAACGATGACAACGACATGTTGGCGTTGGTCTCGGTGTGGATATAGCTCTTGAGCAGGGCCACCAGAATCGATGCCGGCAGGCCGTGTCCGGAGACATCGGCGACGAACAGGTACATCAACTCGTCCTGCAGGAAGTAGTCGTAGAAATCGCCGGAAAGAGTCTCGCTCGGGATGTACGCGGAGCGGATCTCGATCCGCGGGGCGCGAAAAGAGCCGCTGGGGACGAGCGCTTCCTGAACGCGCCGCGCGATCTGCAGGTCGCGGGTGATCTGCTGGTTCAACTTGCGCAACTGGTCCTGGTATCGCTTCATGCGCAGCAGCGCGTGCAGGCGGGCCAGCAGGATCTCCGTGTCGGAGCCCTTGGTGACGAAATCGTCGGCGCCCGACTCGAGCCCCTCCACGACTGCCTGGGCCGTGTCCGCTCCGGTCAGCATGAGGACCGGAATGGTCTGGAGGACCGGGTCGGCTTTGATGCGCCGCGTGACCTCGAAGCCGTCCATGCCCGGCATCCGATAATCGACGACGAAGGCGGCCGGCGTGATGGCCTGGGCCAACGCCAACCCCTGCTCACCAGAGGTCGCCGCCGAAACGTCGAAGCCGCGCCGCTCGAGAAAACGCCGCGTCACCTGCAGATCGTTCGCGCTGTCGTCGATCAGAACGATGCGCTGCCTGGCGGAGGAGGCGAGGTCGGGCATAAGGGGTCCGAATTGTACGTCGCTGCGGAGGGGTTGCGCGGTCTCGGGGTTGCGCGGTCTCGGGGTTGCGCGGTCTCGGGGTTGCGCGGTCTCGGGGTTGCGCGGTCTCGGGGTTGCGCAGTCTCGGG
>DATMNC010000102.1:0-60568 GCA_035569395.1 Thermoanaerobaculia bacterium
CGTTTTCTTTCGAAGCGTAGTTGCCGTCCCGCCCAAGGTGTATACACTCTCGATAACGTTCTCCACGATGTTCAATGCGAGCTCCACCTCTCGCTTAGTTGGCTCATGCCCACGGTGAGCCGCCGCCGAGCCGGCATCGAAGGCCGCCGCCAAGTCATCGCGGTTGTTGTCGCTGATAAATCCGGCGGCGTGTAGGGCCTTCAGTTGTTTCCTCATGTCACCCTGATCGCCAACCTGCTCTCTGGCAAGCACATCGATCAAAGCTCTCGCACCCATAACCGCGAGTCTCCTACTGTCAGCATGAAACGCGGTGTACACCTCCCCCATCAGTCCTCGAACGGTGTCCGGCAGTTTGTGGAGCCAACGCGGCGTCCGCCTTGCGACTCGCGGCGGATACATGCTCACTTCGGGTTCAGCGCCTATTGATGGATATTCCGAAGTGTGACGGAGCGAGACCTGCTCACACCCGCAGCACTCGCCCATTTCAAAAGTGTCGACCGAGATCACCCGCCCCTCTGCTTCATCTTCCAAGACTCGCTTTGCGACAACGACATGCTTCGTCATCTGCAAACAAGCATTGCAGTAAACGCGAACAATCTCTCCATCTGGCATATGACGATTCTAGCGTTAAGATCCAAGCGTCCGAAATTTGAAGGCCCTTAAAAGCGAAGGATCACTACGAGAGCTTTGACCCGCGGCTTGTTCTCCCTAGAACAGCTCTACCCGGAGACGGTCATCACAGACGCCGGACGCAGCGCCAGAGCGTGAACGTCCCGCTCCTGAAGGCCACGATCCGGACATTGCTCTCCCGCGGCGACGAACCGGCTCGATGTAGCCTCACCACTGAACGACGCGTAATCCGTCGACATCGTTGAAATCCCGGTCATTCGTAAGCAAAGGCAGGCCATGCTGAAGGCAAAGCGCCGCGATCCAGATGTCGTGGCTCAGCCCTTCCTGCGCTTCCCGTCTCGACGGAATCGTTCTCGCACGTAGCATTGCATTTCGTGTAACCACGTAGTGATCGACTGTGGCAGCATCGGGAGCGATGATGGTCGAGCTTGCGACGAGATCATCGAGCAGTTCGTTCAGGTTCGCTCGAGAAAAGCCCAGCCGAAGCTCAGCCAACACAAAAAGAGGCATCACGAGGGCGGAGGCCTCCAGGAACGGCGGCGGTGAGAGCCGATCCTGGCGTAGCAGGTCGATGGCGGCGTTTGAATCAAACGCCAGCCGATCAAACTTCAATCTCTCTCCCGAAAGCCTCGTTCACCAAACGAGCAACCTCACGGCCGGAATGCCCGTCGAGAGAGCCGGCCAGCGCCATCCACGGTTGCTGCGATTGAGGCGTCGACGAGTCCTTGATCTCGACAGCCAACTTGGTGTGATCGAGCACGCCTGTGAGAGGCTCGGTGAGTTTGAGCACGTTCTGCTCGGCGAGATACTCCGCTTCAATCGTTCTGGCCATCTACATAGGATAACAGTGGAGCGTGGTTCGCGAATGCGCTCATTTCCGTCGCGCGGCGCACCCTGTTTTCAAGCAAAAGGACCGCGTCTCCGCGGCCCTTCATTCATCATCATTTGGAGCGGGCAACCGGACTCGAACCGGCGACATCGACCTTGGCAAGGTCGCACTCTACCAACTGAGTTATGCCCGCGAACGACGGCGAAGGGTAGTCAGCGGTTGGGACGCTGTCAAGCTCTTAGCCGTCATCTCGCCCGCTAACGGGATCACACTCTTCCCTATTCCTACGAACGCTTCACGTGGATGCCGTAGGCTTCCATCTTCCGGTAGAGATTCGAGCGCTCCACACCGAGGGCGTTCGCCGTACTGCTCACGTTGCCGCCAAACTCCCGCAGGCGTGATTGGATGTACTGCTTCTCGAATTCGTCACGGGCCTCTTTCAAGGTCAGCCGGGTATCGATCTTCCCAAGCACGGCGCTGGCCGTACCGAGCCGCACATCCTCCGGCTTGACGACCTCGCCCTTGATCAGGATCGCTATCCTCTCAATCACGTTTCGCAACTCCCGCACGTTTCCGGGCCAGGGATAGCCGAGAAGTTTCCGTTCCGCTCCTGACGACAGGCGTTTCTTCGGCGTGCCGGTCTCGGCGGCGAACCGGCGAAGGAAGTGCTCGGCCAGAAGGGTGACGTCGTTGCCGCGCGCGCGCAGCGGAGGCACTTCGATCGGCACGACGTTTAAGCGGTAGTAGAGATCGCTCCGAAAGCTGCCGGCGGCGATCTCCGTCTCCAGACTCTTGTTCGTCGCCGCGATGACGCGCACGTCGACGCTGATGGTCTGCTGCCCGCCGACTTTCTGAAACGTCTGCTCCTGCAGCACACGCAAGACCTTGGCCTGGGTCTTCAGGCTCATATCGCCGATCTCATCCAGGAAAAGAGTGCCGCCGTCGGCCAGCTCGAACTTCCCCTTGCGATCGTCGATGGCACCGGTAAACGCTCCCTTCCGATGTCCGAAGAGCTCCGACTCGATCAGCTCCTCGGGGATGGCCGCGCAGTTGACGTCGATGAAGGGCTGTTCGGCGCGCTGCGAAAGACGGTGCAGCGTCCGGGCGACGATCTCTTTCCCGCTGCCGTTCTCGCCGGTGATGAGGACGCGGCTGTTGGATGGCGCCGCGGAGCGGACCTGCTCGTCGAGCTTCTTCATGGCGTCGCTCTCGCCGATCAAAAGCTCTTCCAGCGTGAAGTGCTGGCGAAGGTCGCGCACCTGGTCGCGCAGCTTCCGGTCGGCGAGCGCGTGGTTCACCGTCAGCAGCACGCGCTCGAGGGAGAGCGGCTTCTCGAGAAAGTCATACGCGCCGAGACGCGTGGCACGGACGGCGGAATCGATGTTGCCGTGGCCCGAGATCACGATCACCGGCGGCGCGCCGACGGTCTTGAGCCGCTCCAGCACCGCCATGCCGTCGATGCCCGGCAGCCAGAGGTCGAGAAACACGAGGTCGTACTCCTCGCGCGCGAACTGCGCGATGGCCGCCTCGCCGGAATCGCAGAGGGTCGGCTGATGCCCTTCATCCTCCAGGATGTTCGCCAGCGTCTCGCGAATGGAAGCTTCGTCGTCGATGATAAGGATCTTTGCCATCACCTACCTGGGACCGCGGGCGTCCCGCCCGCGCGTTTCGCGCTGTCGTTCACTGGACACTGTTATCTCTTTCCCGCCTGCCGGTCGTTCAAGCGCGGGCGGGACGCCCGCGGTCCCAGGGAGGGCTTCGGGATCAGGTGGCTGATGCCCTTCATCCTCCTCCGCGACGTTTGCGAGTGTCTTGCGAATCGAAGCTTCGTCGTCGATGATCAGTATTTTGGGCCGCACTGGAAAACACCCATTCCTCCGGCACCCTACACCACCCAGCCTTAACAGGATTGTTCTCGATGTACGCCACCGATGTGTGGAAGTGCCTTTCATCGCGAATGAACCGATCGCGAAACTCCTCGAACCAGAACTGCCCCCGTCTTCCGAGCAGTTTGTTGATTTCCTTCGCGGTGTAGGCCTTCCAGGAATAAAAGAGTGCGGGCACCCCGAATGCCTCAAACGTCTCGATCATCACATGCACGTGATTCGGCATGACACACCATGCGATGAGCCGGTAGCGCTCCCCGTCGAAGAACAGCAATGCGTTCTCGACGATGCCTGCTGCACGTGGATCTCGAAGGACACACGATCCGTGGCCGGCATCTTCATAGCGATCGATCTTGCGGCGGAGCTCGATCATTCTTGGATCGTTCGCGGGGGTGTGGCGGTCGATGACGAGCTCGCGCCTCCATTCGTCGACTACGTGTTGCGGGAGTGCGTCGGCGAGTCGAAACGTGATGGATTGAATTAGGCCGGGGTGATCAAAGTGTGGCAGGTAGCCGCGCGAGTACCATCCCCTGGGACCGCGGGCGTCCCGCCCGCGCGTCTCGCGCTGCTGTTCCTCGGACACTGTGTTTGTGACCTTTCTCCCTGCCTGTCGTTCAAACGCGGGCGAGACGCCCGCGGTCCCAGGGAGGGCTTCGATCTCAGGTGCGTCATGCCGGCAGTTCGATCTCAAAACGGGTTCCTCGGGGATGGTTGTCGTGGACGGAGATGCGGCCGTCGTGGTCATTCACGATGCGGTGCACGATGGCCAGGCCGAGACCGGTGCCGCGGCCTTTCGTGGAGAAGTATGGGAGGAAGAGTTTCTCCTTGTCGGCGTCCGGCACGCCGCGGCCGGGATCGGCGACTTCGATGACAACGCGATGAGGTGCGCGCCGGGCCGAGACGCGAACCTCGCCGCATTCCGTCGCCTCCACCGCGTTCTTCAGAAGATTGCCAACCGCGCGGCGGATCTGCTCCGGATCGACGAGCAGCTCGATGTCGCTCTCGACGGTAACGCTGACGGTTACCCCCGGCTTCACATCGCGATACAGCCCCGCCGCCTGCTGTAGGATCTCGGCGAGTTGCGCATGACGCAGGTGGACCGCGGGCATCCGCGCGAATCGGGCGAACTCGTCGACCATCCGCTTGAGATGTGCGACTTCGGAAACGATGGTCTTCGTCCCCTCGTCGATCGTACGGGCCATGTCGGGATCGTCGTTGCGGAACTTGCGGGCGATCCGCTCGGCAGAAAGCTGAATCGGCGTCAGCGGATTCTTGATCTCGTGTGCGATGCGCCTGGCGGCCTCGTTCCAGGCCGCGAGCTTCTGTGCCTGCACGAGCGAGGTCGAGTCTTCGATGGCCACGACCCACCCCTCGTCTCCCCCACCGGAAAGGCGCGCTACCGACACCTCGAGATAGCGCAGCTCGCCGCCGCGGATGAGCGTCACCTCGCGTGCACGACCGCCGCGGGCGGTGAGCTCGCGCAGCGTGTCGAAGAGAGGCGTGAGGTCGCCCGTCAGTACGTCGCCCAGATTCGCGCTCGCGGACGGTTCCTCGATCTGCATCATCTGCAGCGCGGCGTGATTGATGCTGAGCAGCTCGAACGAGTCGGTGAAGGCGAGGATGCCGGCCGAGACGCTGTCGAGCACCGTCGACAAGTAGCGGTTCGCCTGCGTCAGCGCCTGTCGCTGCTCGTCGAGCTGCGTCGACATGTCGTTGAACGATTCGATGAGGCGCCCGACCTCGTCCGTGGCCGCGACGGCGACGCGATGCCCATAGCCGCCCTCGGCCAGTCTCCCGGTCGCCTCCGCGAGCGCTTTGATTGGAATGGTGATCCGCCGCGAGGCGTAGATCGACGTCCAGAGCGTCCCGAAAAGGATGGCCAGCGTCACGGCGAGGAAGAGCGAGGTCTGCGAGGCTTTCAGCGTCGGCCGTTGCGCATTGAGCTGCTCGAAATTCTTGTGCTGCACGATCGACTCATCGATGAGACGGCTCATCGCCGCCGGGATGAAGACGCCGGCGACGGCAACGTACGGCGTAGCACCGACCCTGGTCGCGGCGCGGATCCACTTTCCGCTCGCGCCGACGTCGATCTTCGTGGCCCGTCCGGACGCGGCCACATCGTCGAAGAACTTCTTCGGCGGCTCCGACACTTCATGGATCGGCGCACGCGGATCGGCCACCACGCGCACGAGAATGCCGTTGCGGTACAGGCCAACCATGTCGACGCTGTGAAACTGCTGGACGTGGTTGAGCACAGAATCGAGCTGCGCCGGATCGCCCGACACGCCGCTGGCGGCAATCTCTCGCGCCGCGGCGGCAGCCATCGTGGCCGATTGATCCTCCGCCATCCTGGCAATCGCTTCGCCGTTCGTGAGGATGCGGCTCACCGGCGCGTTGAACCAGCGGTCGATCGACGTTCGCAAGAGGTCCGTGGCGAAAAAGAAAAGGATCAGGACAGGGATGAGCGAGGTGGCCACCCATGCCACGGCCAGCTTCGTACGGAAGCGCGATCCGAGGATCCCTCGCTGCCTCTCCAGCACCAGCTTCACCACACCGCGGAGCAGGACGAAGAGGATGCCGAAGATCAGGAGGATGTTGATGTTCCATAGAACGAACAGCAGCACCTGGCTGCTGAGCGCCTCGGGCGAAAGCTCTTTCGCCTTCTGGACGGCGTAGTAAATCAGGCTCGTCGCGGTCAGGATCAGAAGCGGGACCGTGACGATGACGCGGGGATCCTTGCGGTAACGAAGAAGGAGAGCCCGAACCGTCATCGCGCCAGCTCCGGCGGCGAGGCCACGCGCACCGTATTCCAGCGCGTCGAGAACTCCCAGGGGATGAAGTAGAGCAGCCAGCCTCGCATGAGGTCCGCTTTGACGCGCACCTTGAGCTTGTAGGGCGGGCGCTTGCCGATGTCGAAGAGGTTCGGCTCTTCGATGGTGGTCATGGCCCGTTGCAGCGATGCCAGATCGTTGAAGGTCTCCGAGCGGATCAGCTTGTGATCGCGGCGGTAGTTCAGAAGGTACTCGCGAGTCAGCGAGTTGAAGGTGGCCACCACCTCGATCCGCGACCGGGCGATCCCTTCATCGAACCAGTGCGGGCGGTCGCGGAAGATCTCCACGATGTACGTGAGCGTCGTCGGAACGCCGCTCTGAAGGCCCTGAATGGTCTGCTCGCGATCAAACGCATGCGCCATCGTGAACCGGACGCTGACCTGCCGATTCACCGACTTCGCAGAGAGAGACTCAATCGCCGGATCGGCCGCAAGCGCGGCTCCCGCAAGCAGTAAGAAGACGGATGCGAAGACAAGCGCACGCACTGTGTGGTTGTTTTACCACACGACGGCCGGCACGGCCGGCTGCGTTGGTTGCCCAAGGCTCGGCCACCATCTTCGTTTCATCGTTCTGCCGCGATTTCTAGGCGAAGCTCTCGAGCGATCGTGCAGCGACCGCGGGCACCCCATCCTCGGCTTCGGCCGCGCGGAGAATCTTCTCGACGAAACGCGAGTGGAGCGCGTGACCGGCCTTGTACGCGGTGATCTCGCCGACCACTGGGCGTCCGATGAGTGCCAGATCGCCGACCAGATCGAGGATCTTGTGGCGTACGAATTCGTCGCGGAAGCGGAGCGGGCCGTTCATCACGCCGCCATCGTCGAGGACGATGCAGTTCTCGACCGAGCCGCCGCGCGCCAGACCGGCTGCGCGGAGCTTGTCGACTTCGTGCTTGAACCCGAAAGTCCGCGCCGGGGCGATCTTCTTCAGGAAGTTGTCGTTGTGGAAATCGAACTGCAAGGTCTGCCTGCCGATCGTCGGATGCGGGAAATCGATCTTGTATTTGACGACCAGCCGGCTCGACGGGGTCATGCGGATGCTCTTGTTGCCGTCGACGACTTCGATCGGCTCCGTGATGCGCAGAACGCGGATGTCGGCGGCAAGCTCGCGGACGCCGGCGGCATCGATCAGGTGCATGAATGGCAGTGCGCTTCCGTCGATGATCGGAACCTCGGGGCCGTTGATGTGGATATCGAGGTCGGTGATGCCGTACGCCATCAGGGCCGAGAGGAGATGTTCCACCGTGCCCACCGACACGTCGTCACGGCCTACGGTGGTGGCGTGATCGAGGGCCGTCGTCGATGCCTGCAACGCCGGAATGCGCAGGCCGAGGTCCGCGCGGACGAAGGTGATCCCGCTGCCCGCGTGCGCTGGATAGAGCTCGACTTCGGTGTAGATGCCGGAATGGAGGCCGATGCCGGAGATGCTGACTTTCGTGTTGATCGTCTTGCGCTTTAGGTACATGTCCAAGCGCGTTAAGAGCAGGCGAGGTGCCATGCACCTAAATTCCCACTAAATGGAACCTAACACACTGTTTTGAAAGAGACTTGCGCCATTCGAGCAAACGCCGAGCCGCTCCGATTCTGTGGTGCTGGAGAGTCACGATTGTGGCTATCTGACCACACAGGCTCATCAACGTTGCTTCATCGCCACGGCTGCTTCGCGATCGAGCTCGCGCCGTTTTTCAGTCTCACGCTTGTCGTACAGCTTCTTTCCGCGTACGACGGCGATCTCGACTTTCACCTTGCCGCCTTTGAAGTAGAGGCGAAGGGGAACGACGGTCAGGCCCTTCTCGACGACCTGCTCGCGGAGTTTCTCGATCTCGCGCCGGTGCAACAGCAGCTTGCGATTCCGCTCCGGCTCATGGTTCTGGAGATTGCCGTGCGAATACGGCGAGATGTGGGCGTTGAAGAGAAAGGCCTCGCCACCTTTGAAGATGACGTACGAGTCTTTGATATTGGCCTTACCGTCGCGGAGCGATTTGACCTCGGTGCCGGTCAGCGACACGCCCGCCTCGGCCTTCTGCAGGACGAAGTAGTCGTGAAAGGCTTTCTTGTTCGAAGCGATCAACTTCTCGCCGGCATCGGGCTTGGTGGCCATGGGCAGCGGATTCTATTCGATGAATTCGATGCGGGCTGAGTGACCGGAGGAGCGGGCCAGGCGACGGTCGCGGGTGAGGAGGGGGATGTCGAGGTGCTCGGCAAGGGCGACGAAGAGTGCGTCGTACGCGGTTACGTTGTCACGCAACTCCCAAGCGCGCTGAAGAAACGCGTCGTGTAAGTGGCGAACATGGATCATTTGATCGAACTCGTAGATAAGACGCGCCCCTTCACGACCGCTGATCCGGCTGTGCAACCACAGATTTCTAAGCAGGTTCAGAAACTCGGCGTCGAGCGCGTGTGGCGCGTGAAGGACCGTTACACCCCGGTTCTCCACGGCTGCCGCGATGTTCGGAACGTTTGTCAGGATATCGGCGACAAGCGACGTGTCAACGACGACTGAGCCATTCATCGATTTGTCGGTCACGTTCCTCGCGTCCTTCGCGGATCATGTCAGCAGACGAAGGGCCGATGTCGACACGCGGAAGATTCCTCAGCCGATTCCAGAACTCAGCCGTAGATCCAGACGGCATCCGCTTGGTGTCTCGAATCAGGAACTCGTCAACGCTCAAACCCTCGCATTCTGCGAGCCTTTTCAACTCATCGAGGCGGTCGTCTGGAATCTCGAGAATCAGGGTGGCCATGACAGAAAAACAATGCCTCCTTATCGCTTCCGTGTCAACCACCCCTGTTACAATCCGCGCGCTTTTTTCCGAGGAGCTCAGCAATGTCGAAAAAGAACATCGTTCACGTCGTCGGGACCGGCACGATCGGGGAGCCGTTGATCGGACTCTTCACCGACTTCAAGGAAAAATGGGGCATTGACGAGGTCACCTTCCACAAGCGCACGCCGAAGTCCGATGACCGCGCCATGGTCGAACATCTCATCAACCATGGCGGCAAGCTGGTGGTCGACGAGGATGCCCGTGACGAGTTCACCCGCCTCGGACATCGCGTTTCGTTCACCACCGAAGAAGCGCTCGACCGCGCCACAGTCGTCGTCGACTGCACGCCGGCAGGCAACGACAACAAGGCGAAGTACTACAACCGCTGCAGCGGCCCGAAGGGGTTTCTCGCTCAGGGGTCGGAGTTCGGATTCGGCAGGCCCTACGCCCGCGGCATCAACGAGGAAGTGCAGTCTCCCGACGAGCGCTTCGTGCAGATCGTCTCCTGCAACACCCACAACATCTCCGTCCTCCTGAAGACCATCGCCACGCGCGAAGGCAAGGTGAACCTCGCCGCCGGCCGTTTCGTCTGCATGCGCCGGGCGAATGACGTCAGCGACGCCAAGGGTTTCGTCGCCGCACCCGAGGCAGGGAAGCACGACGATCCCGAGTTCGGGACGCATCACGCCCGCGACGCCTACCATCTCTTCCAAACCGTCGGCGAGAAGCTCAACCTCTTCTCCTCGGCCATCAAGATCAACACGCAGTACATGCACACGCTCTGGTTCGACCTCGACCTCCGTCACGACACGACGCTCGAGGAGGTCAAGTCGCTGCTGCGCTCCAATTCGCGCATCGCCTGCACCAACAAGCGTTCGGTGAACCAGATCTTCTCCTTCGGCCGCGACCACGGCTACTTCGGCCGCATCCTTTCGCAGACCGTCATTCCGATGTCGACGCTGACCGTTCCGAGCCCGAGAAAAGTCGTCGGCTTCTGCTATACGCCCCAGGATGGAAACTCGCTTCTCTCGTCGATCGCCGCAACGCTTCGATTTCTCGATGTGACCAAGCTCGAAGAGAACCTCGACGTGCTTCGGCCATACATCTTCCGGGAGATCTAAGCCGGCACGGCCGGCTGCGCTGCTTGCCCAAGGCTACGCCAACAGCGGCGGGACGAACGTACTGCCGCTCAGAGCCGTGGCGTCCTTCCGCTTCGCCGCCGATTTGCGTTAGAGTCCGGGCCATGGCGTGGTTCCGCAAAGAGAAGAAGCCGAAGGAAGCGGTCGAGAAGGTAGCGATCCCGGAGGGTCTCTGGGTCAAGTGCGACGATTGCAAAGAGATCGTCTACCGCAAGGAAGTCGAGCAGAACCTCAACGTCTGTCCGAAGTGCGGCTACCACTTCCGCCTCAGCGCCAGGGAGCGTTTCGAGATTCTGTTCGACGACGGCAAGTACAAGGAGTTCGCCGGCGACATCCGCTCGGCCGACCCGCTCGAGTTCCGCGACACGAAGCGCTACCGCGACCGGCTGAAGGTCTACGAGGCCCGCGTCGGAAAAGGCGACGCCGTGCTGTGCGCCGAGGGGAAGCTGGACGGCATGAGCGTCGTCATCTGCGCCATGGAGTACGCGTTCATGGGCGGATCGATGGGATCGGTCGTCGGCGAGAAAATCACCCTCGCCGCCGAGCGCGCGCTGGAGAAGAAGGAGCCGTTGCTCATCGTCTCGACCTCCGGCGGTGCGCGCATGCAGGAAGGGATTCTTTCGCTGATGCAGATGGCAAAGATCTCCGCCGCCCTGGCACGCCTGGCGGAGGCGCGGTTGCCCTACGTCTCGATACTCACCGATCCGACCACCGGCGGCGTGACGGCGTCGTATGCCATGCTGGGCGACCTGAACATCGCCGAGCCGAAGGCGCTGATTGCCTTCGCCGGCCCGCGCGTGATCGAACAGACCATCCGGCAGACCCTCCCCGAAGGCTTCCAGCGCTCCGAGTTCCTCGTCGAGCACGGCATGGTCGATCTCATCACGCCGCGCGCGGAGATGAAGCCGGCGCTCTCGCGGTTCCTGCACATATTCACGGGCAAACGTCGCGAAGCGGCTTCCTGATCCCGTGACCACCGCCGCCCTGCTCTGGCTCGATTCGCTCCAGGGCTCCGGAATCCGCCCCGGCCTCGGCCGCATGCGCGCCCTCCTGCGCCAGCTCGGCCGTCCCGAACGCGCTTGTCCTTCCATCATCGTTTCCGGTACGAACGGCAAAGGGTCGACGTCGTCGACGCTCGCCTCGATCCTCAACGTTTCCAGGTACCGCACCGGACTCTACACATCGCCGCATCTCGTCGAGTTGCGCGAGCGATGGACGATCGGCGGCGCGATGATTGACGACGACGCTCTCTCAGACGCCATCGACCGGCTTCACCTTGCTGCCGACCGCGCGGGCATCGTCCCGACCTACTTCGAAGCGCTCACCCTCATCGCCTTCATCGCCTTTGCACAGGCGCGGTGCGATGTGGCTGTGCTCGAGGTGGGGATGGGAGGGCGGCTCGACGCGACGAATGTCGTGCGCCCGCTAGCCGCTCTCATCACTCCGGTCGGGTTCGATCACATGGAGTTCCTCGGCACGACGATCCGCAAGATCGCCGCGGAGAAGGCCGGCGTCATCCACCGCGGAGCGATCGTCCTGACCTCGAACGACGACTCGGCTGTTCTCGCGGTTCTTCGCAAGCGCTCCGTCAAGTTCGGCAATCCGTTTCACGTCGTGACCGAGCGGCATGCCACGCCGCTGGCCGGTGCATTTCAGGAGCGCAACGCGGCGCTGGCAGTGCGTGCCGCCGAGGAGTTGATGGCGCGACTGCCAAAGATCACGCCGGAATCGATCGAGCGCGGCGTCGCCGCCACACGCTGGCGAGGACGGCTGGAGAGAATCGAACACGGCGGCAAACAGATCTGGATCGATGGAGGGCACAACGCGCACGCCATTACAGCGGTCGCGCCGTTCATCACTGCGCGCGTCACCTCGCCCCGCCTGCTCGTCTTCGGGATCATGGGCGAGAAGGACATTGATGATGTGACTGCCGCGCTTTTTCCGATGTTCGATGCAATCATCGCCACGGAGCCATACCCACCACGTTCCGCGCCGGCGACACAGCTCGTCGAGATCGCGCGCCGCATGTCAATCGACGCTGAAGCTGAACCCGAGCCAAAGCGCGCAATCGCGAGCGCGCTGGCATCACGCTATCGGTCGATCGTCATCGCCGGATCGCTCTACCTCGCCGGCGCGGCGATCGATTTTTTCGATGCGCAGCGCAACGAGGAGAACAATCACCAGGAGTGACGAGAAGACCCACGCCACAATCACAGCAGTGCGATGCCGGCCGAAACGAAGCGTGACCGTTCCGCTGCCGGGGACGAGGACGCCCAGGCGGTCGAGATTGACGGGCGCCGTTTCGAGCTCGCGGTCGTCCATGCGCGCGGACCAGGCCCGGAAGAATGACTGATCGACGGCGATGAGCGCGGGACCGGACGAGGCAACGTCGATCGTGATCGTCTGTCCGTCGCGCGCGACCCGCATTACGCGCGCGCCCGGCGCGGACCGGAACGCGTGCGGTGCCACGGCCGACGCGCCTGCCTCGATCAGATTCACCGCATCCGGGATCGTCGGCGCCGCGATCGCCTCGGGGGTCACCGCCGTCGGGGCCGTGGCCAGGCGCAGCCAGGCTCGATTTCTGGTTGTGGCGAAACGTTCGGCGGCGATGCGGCTGAGTAGTGAGTGCATGCCGTCGCCGGAGCGGTTCAGGACGTATTCGAGTCCCGCGGTTGCACCAAAGAGCGGCTCGAAGCGGCGCGCGCGCTCGCGATAGTTTTCACGGTCGATGGCCTGACCACCGGCTATCGGCAATGCGAATACGCGCCGCGGGGATTGCGGCGCTGCGCGGTAGGGGCCGAACCGGTCGATCGGAACGGTCCAAACCATCCAGACCAGCAAGGGCGCGAAGGTGACGATCGTCCAGGTACGCGGCGTCTTCGATTCGCGGAAAAACTCCGCCGCCAGCATCACCAGCGCGGCGCACATCACCAGCGCGAATTTCTCCGGGAACCTGCCGGCGCGAATCGCGCTGATCGACTCGACTGCTGCACGCACGAGAGGGTTGAACGATCCGAGCGCGAAGAAAAACATCAGCCCGGCGATGATGGTGTAGCGCGACCGCCGGAAGAGCGCCGGGATGATGATCAATCCGATCACCAACGTCGGAAAGAGGTGCGGCGCGTCGATGCGGACGAACGGACCGGCCACGAGCTCCAGCAGCCGCCGCGGATCAAACGACGCGTTGAGCACCGTCCGCGCCGAGTAGCCGCGCGCGCGCTCCACCTCAGATGCAATCTCGCTGTACGCGATCAATTGCGGGGCGGCAATGATGAGAGCAATGCTGATGGCCATGAGAAGGGAGACGATGGTCACGCGGAGACGCGGAGACGCGGAGGGAGTAAACCCAGGCTCCGCCTCTCCGCGTCTCCGTGTGAAAAGGATCAGAACGGCGATCGCGGCGGCGGCGATGATCACCGGCTCGCCCGCCAACGCGAGCAGTCCGAATGCCAGACCGAGTTGGACTGCGTTCCGCCGCTCCGCGCCGAGAAACGCGAGCGGAACGAGCGCAATCGCCGTGATGAGGTTGTAGAACGAGAGCGCCGAGATGGCCACGCCCGATAGCACCCACAACCACGCCGCGAACCGCGAGCGGGTCAATGCCCGCATCGCCAGCCAGCCAAGGATGAGGTGAAGCAGGAAGTGAAGGTTGAACGCCACGTGCGGTGGCAGCACGAGGTAGAGAAAATTGTCGGGATAGAACGTCAGAGTGTTCGGGTTGCCCGCCAGCGGCTGTCCTCCGCCATCGGCGAAGTTCCACCAAGGAACCTCTCCGGCGCGAAGTGCGGCCGCGGAGAGGACTTTGATCGGATAGTGGGTCGAGAAGTTGTCGCGGAAAAAGAAGAAACCGAGCGTCGCCGCGAGCACGCAGAAAGCAGCGAGCAGGAGCAGGAAAAAGAGCCGCGGACGCACAGTCATCGCACCGCGATTATCAGGTAAGATCGCCGCATGACTACGACGATTCACGAGCGGCAGAGCGCCGCCACAGGCCACGAGTTCCTTCAGCGGGCGCTCGACGTCGTCGATCCTCAGATCGCCGACGCCATCCGTCTCGAGACCGACCGGCAAAACGACACTCTCGAGCTGATCGCCTCCGAAAATCACGTGTCGCGCGCCGTTCTCACGGCCATGGGCTCGGTCTTCACGAACAAATATGCCGAGGGATATCCGGGAAAGAGGTACTACGGCGGTTGCGGACCGACCGACATCGTCGAGAACATCGCCATCGAGCGCGCCAAGCAACTCTTCGGCGCCGAGCATGCCAACGTCCAGCCGCACTCCGGCTCGCAGGCCAACATGGCCGTCT
Organism: Thermoanaerobaculia bacterium; assembly: GCA_035569395.1. Taxonomy (GTDB): domain Bacteria; phylum Acidobacteriota; class Thermoanaerobaculia; order Gp7-AA8; family Gp7-AA8; genus JADGNZ01. The sequence goes on from DATMNC010000102.1 coordinate 14,383, forward strand.
ATTTCAGCGTCCTCAAGCCGGGCGACACCATCATGGGCATGGACCTCTCGCACGGCGGCCATCTCACGCACGGTCATCCGCTCTCGTACTCTGGACGCGACTTCAACGTCGTCGCCTATCACGTGAGAAAAGACGATGAGCTGATCGACTACGACGAGATGGAGCGCCTCGCCGAGGAGCACAAACCGCGGCTCATCATCTGCGGTGCCTCGGCGTACTCGCGCGTCATCGACTTCCAACGGATCCGGGAGATTTGCGACAAGAGCGGCTCGCTGATGATGGCCGACATCGCCCACATCGCCGGTCTCGTCGCCGCCGGACTGCATCCCTCCCCCGTCCCCCACGCCGACTTCGTCACCACCACCACGCACAAAACGCTGCGCGGCCCGCGGGCCGGGCTGGTGCTCTGCAAGGCGGAGCACGCCAAAGACCTCGACCGCTCGCTCTTTCCCGGAATCCAGGGCGGACCGCTCGTGCACATCATCGCCGCCAAGGCCGTCGCTTTTCTCGAAGCGCTGCAGCCGGAGTTCAAGGAGTACCAGGCCCAGATCATCCGCAACGCCCGTGCGATGGCGAAGGCGGTGGGCGATGCCGGCTTCCGCATCGTCAGCGGCGGCACGGACAACCATCTCTTCATGACCGATGTCTTCTCGAAAGGGATCACCGGCAAGGATGGCCAGAACTTCCTGGAGGCGGCGAACATCACCGTCAACAAGAACACGATCCCCTTTGACACGCAGAAGCCGATGGTGGCCTCGGGGATCCGCATCGGCACGCCCGCCGTGACAACCCGAGGGCTGCGCGAACCGGAGATGGTTTCGATCGCCGGCCTGATCGCCCGCGTTCTCGACGCCCGGGGTGATGCCGGCGTCATCGCACAAGTGAAGAAGGACGTGAAGGAGCTGTGCGATCGGTTCCCGATTTATTGAGTTGCTGGGTTGCTGAGTTGCCAGGTTGCTGAGTTGTTCCATTTGCAACGCCGCCGCAACAACCCAGCAACCTAGCAACTCAGTAACCCAGCTACTCAGCAACCCATGAAGAAACACTACCCCTACTACCCCATCTACATCGACATCGAGGATCGCGCGGTATTGATCGTCGGCGGCGGATCCGTGTGCGCGCGCAAGGCGGAGACGATGATGCGTTACGGCGGGCGGGTGACGATCGTCAGCCCCGAGATCACCGAGGAGATCGCGGCGTGGGAGCAGGCTGGCGTGCTGGCGGTGCATCGCAAGATGTACACGGAGTCGGATCTCGAGGGCGCTTCGATCGTCATCGCTTCCACCGATGATCCGTGTGTGAACGCCCGCGTAGCGCGCGATTGCCGGCGGCGCCGCATTCCGGTGAACGTCGTCGACGTCACGCACCTGTGCGAGTTCATCGTCCCGGCCATCATCGAGAAGGGCTCGATCCAGATCGCCATCTCCACCGGCGGCAAATCGCCCGCACTGGCCCGGACGCTGAAGGAAGATTTGCAGCGCACGATCGGCCCGGAGTACGCCGAGGTCAACGACCTCCTTGGCACACTGCGCAGGTCAGCCAAGAAAGTGCTCCCGACCGACATCGACCGCAAACGCTTCTTCGAGGGCATCATCGCCGCCGGAGTCCTCGACCTGCTGCGTGAAGGACGCCGCCGCGAAGCATTCGAAACCGTCGCCAGCGCCTGCGAGGCCGAGGGGGTGGACGTGAGCGAGGAGCTGCGGGAAAGGTTGAACGAGTGAGCGCCTCGACGTAGCGCTGGCGGGCCGGAGCGTACGCCGCACTCCGTCCCCGGGGACCGAGTCACGAATCGACGATGCGCAGCAAACAATCGTTGATGTGCAGCGAACCATCCATGGCTGCACATCGAAGGGTGCTTGGCTGCGCACCGAAAGATCTTCGATGTGCAGCGAAGGATCTTCGATGCGTAGCGAACGATCTTCGATGCGCGGCGAACGATCTTCAATGCGCAGCGAACGATCTTCGATGCGCAACGAACGATCTTCGATGCGTAACGAACGATCTTCAATGCGTAACGAACGATCTTCAATGCGCAGCGAACGATCTTCGATGCGTAGCGACGGATTTTCGATGCGCAGCGAAGAATCGTCGATGCGTAGCCATCCTTCCGCGCACATCAATCGACTCAACTCCTTACAAATGCTCAACTTAGCCAGGGATGAGCGTTTGACGCTTCATCATCAACGTCCCCCTTCTCTTCCTCACCCGGCAGCGCACGTGCATCTTCGGTGTCGACGCGGCGGTCACCGTGCCACCGAGTCATCGAAATCGCCGCGCGACGCGCGTGATCTCTGGACGTACACGATCGCGCTGATCCGCTGGCCGAAGCCTACTCAGCGTGATGTCGAATTAGTCCATGGCGCTGCGTAGGGCCTGACTGTGGGCGCGTAGATGGGTACGCTATGGTCAGGAACTGAGCAGAAAAACGAAGGCCTGACACCTTAATTCTCCTGAATAAAGCCGTCTGCTCCTGCCGTAGAAACGCCGGTAGGATTCGCTGACCACTTCGGGTGTGATTTATCAGCACCGGCATTTTCGCAGCGACTGATCGAGGCTTGTGTGGAAGTACCCGTCCGCTCTAACAAGTTCCGAGATCACTTCTGCATGCTCGACAACCGGCGTTGATGGTGTCGAGCGACCAGACGGCCGATCCCAAGCGACCGATTCCGCCACGCTCTTCACGCCACGGACAGCACTCACCACGAGCTTCGTCCGAAAGCCGTTAAGGTGACCATACCGTCGATTGCGAGTGCGGATTCGCGAACGCCAGAAGTGGCTAGAAAGAAGGGGCGTCGGTTGCGACCGTGCCGGGGCCATACAGCTCACCTGTGAAAGTCACGCTCTGCGCGAAGCCCCTGACCCTGCCGGCGTCTTCAGAAGTCGCGTTAGCTCGTCACTCGTTACACCGGGTACGAACTCGATCCACGCCTCTGGTTGTGCGTCTGTTCGACAAGTGGGTTCGTTCGGATCGTAGAACGTTTGATGCTCCGGCCCTACGACGTAGACGCCAGAGACCGTCGCGCTTCGTCGCTCGCGAGGTTGGACGTTCGTGCGCACTCACACAGCCGTTCTTCCTGCACCGCATGCGTCCCCTCATGCGGAACCTGAAGTGACTGAGCTGGCGCGCTCGAACAAGCGACGAACAACACCGCGCAGTGAGTCCAGATTTACACAAAACGCCAGCGCTGCCGACTTGTGCGAAGCGGTTGCCGCCCGCCGTCGTAGAGATAGGTGCCAGTTCCAAGATCACGCAGAAAGACCGATGTTGCTGATACCTTCCGCTCGACACTCCTCGCGAAGCCGTTTCAGGAAAAATTGATTCATGTTCGGAATACCAGATAACTCCGCGAGCGTGTCGGCCTGACGACTCAGCTCCTGAAGCATTAAGGGGTCGTGAGCGATCTTGGTTTCAAAGTCAGGGTCTGACAATTTGAGGCCATCACGTTCTTGGATGAACATATCGACGGTATCACGGCAAAATGTCGCTACATCCACTACATGCTGCGAAACACCGTCAAGAACTGATTGAAGAGTTTCGATGACCGCGGTGCCCGCGTCCACCGCAGCCGACGTATACTTTAGAGAGAAGTCATCCGTGTGTGGAATCACCGTCTCACAGCGCTTTATGAGCCGTTCTACGTGCTCAGGGTCACCGTGCCCTTTCTCCAGCGATGCCCATACGAAATCAAGAGCGTCGCGCAAAATGCTCGGATGTCCCCAGTGAGCGGCAGCCGCGAATGCAGCATAGTTGGGTAGCAGCCGCTCACAACAGCTCGCGGCGAAAGCAACGCGGTTAAAAGGCGGAAGCCGTTCAAGCGTGCGATGGAGATGCTGAGGGTCAAAGGACTTCGTCATTGTACTCCGATTTCGCTGGCTACCTCAACTACCTTCTTGAACGCACTCAACGCCGTGGCGCCAGCTTGAGCGATTAATCTAGCACATGAAGGGCAAATTGGCCTACTTGCTGCGATGGTCTGCACGGTTTGACCATTTGCACGGGCTGCGTGGATTATGGTGGCTTCTGCATGACCAGGACCGGAAACTGTGTTTCGCCGGATAGCAACGCGGGACGTTGGGCTGGCCGAAATGCGTTTTCGTTAGTGGCAGCCATGATTCCAGTGCTACCGTCGGCGTTCGCGACCCTTGCAACGGCAGTCGTCGTAAAGCGTCGCGTTGCCACAGGTAATGCATTTTGGATCTCGTTTGCCCTTTCGGCGATATTGACTTCCGTTCGCGCGGAGGTTCCTTCCGGCACTAATGGCGCCAGAATGGCAAATTCTGCGTAAGTTGGTTGGATAGCATCGGTCTTAGGAGGAGGAGGAGGAGGAGGAGGAGGAAGGATTGCATCCACGGCGGCGTCGTTATAGGAAGACATCAGGAACATCGGGCTCGATAGGAGCATCGCCGATCCAACAGCAGAGATTATCTGCTGGGCGTCCAGGCGCCCATCTGGGTCAGTATTGTCGATTGGACTGTTCCGAACGTAACTATAACGATTCCAGATTTGAGGGTTGTGTATTGCATAGCTGGCGTCGAGCGAGGGATCAACTGACATAAACCGTCCGAAAGTCGAGTTGTAGTACCTAGCATGCATGTCATCGATCGCATGCCCATCCTCCCCACCCATCCCTCCCGCGTAGTCACGTTCGTGGCCCGTGAACTTCATTGGATCTTCGCGATCGAAGCCGTCGGCGACTTCCTGTGAGACTGGCGAGTGCTCGTCTCCGAAGGGGTAGTAGTCGTGGTATGACACCATCTGCCCGTTATCGGCAGTGATCAGGCGGGGCGAGCCCAGGTGGTCGAGGTGGAAGTGGCGGCGACCGCCCACCTCCACCGGGCGCTGCGAGCCGAGGAGCAGGCCGTCGCGCCGGACGAAATCCTCCAGCCAGAGGGCAGGGGCGGTTGGGTTCGTGGAGGAGCTCTTGTACTGGCGCAGCACCTTGCCGCCCTCGTCGCGCACGCTCCAGATCCACCAGCTGCCTCGCTGTACGCCGATGCGCTCGTCGCCCGGAGTGTAGATGTAATACTCGAGCTTGGAGTTGTCGTTGTTGTAGATCTTGCTCAGCGGCTGGCCGAGGGCGTCGTAGCTGAAGACGTACGAACCGTCCGAGGTCGCGGCTCCCACCTCGTTGTAGCCGTATCCGTCGTAACGGTTGGTTGAGGCCTGTACCCTAGGGATGATCGTGTTCGTCCTGGTCTGCATGTTCCCGAAGCCGTCGTAAGTGTACGTCTCCGGTGTCCCCTGCGTCGACGACTGGTGGAGCCGCTGGACGCCGTCGTAGAGATAGTTGTCGGTGCCGATGGAGACGATGTTGCCTGCGCCGTCGTAGGCGTAAGGGCCTGAATCCCACGCCAGACTGCCCAAGGCATGGGGAGTGAATCGTGCGGTCTGGGTCGAGGGACCAGGCCGCGGGTCGGAGGGGACGCCGATGAGCGGCGCCTCATCGTCTGACGGTGGTCCTCCGACCCGTTCGACGTAGCGAATCTTTGGATCAGCCTTCAGGGTAGCGAGCGCCCCGGGGGGGATGGTGACGACGAGCTGGTCGTCCTGGCGGAACTCGATTTTCCCGCCGAGGCTGGCCACGTCGGGGACAGCACCAGAACGCTGCTTCAGGACGACGATGTAGCGCTGGACCTGCTCCTCGGCATGGAGGGGAAGGGCGAGCAAACCCGAGATGATGACTGCGGCGAGAAGAACGTGTGCGATCGTTTTCATGATCTTCTCCTTGCCTATTGCGCCGGCTGCTGCAGTTGGGTGATATGGATCGCCTTGATCGGAGTCGGCGAGGTCAGAATGTCGGTGTATGCGCCCGTTGCAACCTGGAAGTTGGCAAGCGCTGCATTACGCTCAAATGCTGAGACTTGAGCAAAAGGAAAATGCGTGAACCTCGTATGCTCTCCGCGCGGTCGCTTCCGTCAATGCAGCTCCTGTTCAAGCTTTGTCAAAGCTTCCACAGCAACGTCACGCACTCCTTTCAAACGTCTGTCCATAACACCTCGGAGGGCGGCAATTCGTCCGCGAACAATCCGCAGTCTCTTAGGTTGATTATCAATCGAGGAAAGCGGCAGCATTCGAACGATTGATGTTATGCGCCGCTCCTCAACATGATGCTTCTCCATCTCCTGCAGAAACATCACTGGCGATTGCTCTGATGTCGAGGCAATTGCACGTTTCAAATCTTCCAAGTCACCTCCGCTGAGAGTGGGAAGAATAGATACAGCCAAGTCGGTCTGACATTCGCCGCCCGCCTCCACAGACAGAACAAGACTTGCGACCTGAGCCGAGTTCGGTGCGGCGGCGCCTACGCGTACAATCTGCCCAATGCACGCGCAACTCGCGCACGATCCTGTCGTGCAAGTCCTCCAATTGTCAGATGCTGGGCTGCACTTCCGCCTTGCGCCTGAGAGTGAGCACATGACCAGCAGAGGCAGAAGAATGATAGCAGTGCGACGATTTCCGATCGCGATCATGGCTTTGTCGGTGTTGCCGTCGGCTTGGTGCTGCTACCGACGACCGTTACTTTGATGACGCCGCTTTTGTCGTTGTCGATCACTGCCAGAATCGATTTTATCGCGTCTTTGCTCTCGCTAACCTGATCCGCAGATCGCGTCTTACCCACGGCGAAGCACCCCTCCACATCGTCTTTCGTATTACCAACGTGAATCTGCACGCTAATGAAATCCTTCACATTCTCTAGTTCTACTCGCTGTGGGTCGTGGTCAGTGCGAACGAAAGCGTCATAAGTGCCCGCAGGAATTGGATCCTTGTCGCCCTTGTCGCCTGCATGCGTCGTCTCGAGTGTGAAACCATTGAAGCCACTAACGCCCTTCACATCGCTGACGACTGTGATCGTCGATGTCACGGAGTCGCTGGTGTATGTGTCTCGCTTGATCGTGATTGTCACCTCGCGGCCGTCAGGGTCTGTGTACCCCAACGGATTATTAAGCGCGTAGCAGTACCGACTCCACCATTGCGGCGCCTTGATTGTATTTCGAGATCCAATTTCGAATCGACGGAGGAAACACGTCCCAATGAAGGACTGTAGTACCTAGCATGCATGTCATCAATCGCATGCCCATCCTCCCCACCCATCCCTCCCGCGTAGTCGCGTTCGTGGCCGGTGAACGTCATCGGATCTTCGCGGTCGAAGCCGCCGACGCTCTGGCCTTCCTGCCAGACTGGCGAGTGCTCGTCGCCGAACGGGTAATAGTCGTGATACGACACCATCTGGTCATTGTCCGAGGTAATCAGACGTGGGGAGCCGAGGTGGTCGAGGTGGAAGTGGTAGCGTCCGCCCATCTCCACGGGACGCTGCGAGCCGAGGAGCACGCCGTCGCGCCAGACGAAGTCCTCCAGCCAGAGGGCGGGGGCGGCGGGGTTCGTGGCCGAGCTCTTGTACTGGCGCAGCACCTTGCCGCCCTCTACGCCGATGCGCTCGTCGCCAGGGGTGTAGATGTAGCGCTCGAGCGTGGAGCTGTCACCGGTTCGTACGTCTTCACCTAACGACGCCCTCGGCCAGCCACTGAGCAAGATCTACAACGGTTGGTTGAAGGCTGTACCGTAGGGATGATCGTGTTCGTCCTGGTCTGCATGTTCCCGAAGCCGTCGTAAGTGTACGTCTCCGGTGTCCCCTGCGTCGACGACTGGTGGAGCCTCTGGACGCCCTCGTAGAGATAGTTGTCGGTGCCGATGGAGACGATGTTGCCGGCGCCGTCGTAGACGTAGGCTCCGGAGTCCCGCGCCAGACTGTCCAACGCATGGGGAGTGAATCTCGCGGCCTGGGTCGACGGAACACAATCGCTCACGCGCAACAGGACGGGCACGCTGTAGAGCTCCTGATTAGGATCGCGATTTTTAAATGAGCTCTCGCTTGGCCAGATGTCCAGACGCAATCGTGCACGCTGCCCGCCATCGACTTTCCCAATGTCCGTCGCGAACTGACCGACGAAGCGCTTCGCATCGCCCGGTGCGACCTCGACTCCTGTCGAGTGGACCCCCCTTTACTGAATAGTGACACCCCGTCGCGGCAGGCTTCCTGCGATGCCCGGATGGCACTTCGAGATGCACGCTGAGACCGCATTAATAGCTCGCTCGCATCAATCCCGAACTGCGAGCGTCACCGTCGCCGTCGCGATCTGTTGGTGCTTCAGCACGTATTGTCGGAAGTCTTCTGACGTCCTTCCGCGAAACCCTTCGACTTCGTCTCTGCTTAGATAGGCGTATTCAGCAGAGACGCTCCAGCGCGAACATCCGCCGCTGAGAAGGAGGGGATCAAGAATGCTGCGGAACCGCATTTCACCGCCCCGAGCTAGCACGACCAGCGTAGGAGCAAAGGCAAACGGCCGTATTTGGTGATCGATTTTAGTGGACAGTGTTAATCTGCACTGCCCCTCATCGACTAGACGGCTCGGTGCAATAGGTGACAACAGAACGACATCACCGGCGGTGTCGTTTCTAACGCCGACAGTCACCGCATTTCTCTCTGCGGCGATAACATTCAACGTCACGCCGGAAGAACGTTGGCCACACGAACCATTCACCGTCAGGAGCACTATCAAAGCTCCTGCGCGCTTCATGGGTGCTCCTGGTCGCTCGGCACAGGGCGAACCGGTGGCAATCCACGCTGGAGAAGCAGATTCGTTTCTGTGGTGACCGCGCTTCGCTCCGACGTTGTACCTTTGATGGCGTAGTCCCATGCATGTCCTATGAGTTCGTGACCCATAACTAGATCAGCGGACGCGCCGGTACCTATGCTGCCGCGCGGATCAACCGTCACTTCGATATTACCACTCATAGAAAAACGGGCGGGGACTGTGGCACCCCCGCCAGCAGCTGCCTGGATATCAAAGGTTCGCGGCCTTCCGGGACCAGCGATGGTCTTCGCTTGGAACGTGGAACTGAACCTGACATCAACAGTCTGCGCATCTTTGCGAGCGAGATCCCTGAGCATCGACAGCCCGACTCCACCCTTCGCTTTTGCATCGACCGATAGGACGCCATTCTTATCCATGGTGACGTACTTGCGATCCTCCTCGCGTAAATTTGACTTGATCAGTGCTAACTCTTGTTGGCGCTCATCGCTAGTGCCGAGCAGTCTAACCAGGCGCCCATCAGGATCATTTCGATTAACCGGGTTATTGGCGGCATACGCGTAGCGGTCCCACATCTGTGGCGACTGCATCGCGTTCTTCGGAAGGATAGGATCCATCATCAGAAAGCGCCCCGCGGTAGGGTTGTAATACCGCGCATGCATGTCATCAATCGCATGCCCATCCTCCCCACCCATTCCGCCCGCGTAATCCCGTTCGTGCCCGGTGAACTTCATTGGATCTTCGCGGTCGAAGCCGCCGGCGACTTCTTGTGAGACGGGGGAGTGCTCGTCGCCGAAGGGGTAGTAGTCGTGATACGACACCATCTGGCCGTTGTCGGCGGTGATCAGGCGGGGGGAGCCGAGGTGATCGAGGTGGAAGTGGCGGCGTCCGCCCATCTCCACGGGACGCTGCGAGCCGAGGAGCAGGCTGTCGCGCCAGACGAAGTCCTCCAGCCAGAGGGCGGGGGCGGAGGGGTTCGTGGAGGAGCTCTTGTACTGGCGCAACACCTTGCCAGCCTCGTCGCGGACGCTCCAGGTCCACCAGCCGCCTCGCTGCACGCCAATCCGTTCGTCGCCAGGGGTGTAGATGTAGTACTCGAGCGTGGAGCTGGTGCCGTTGTAGATCTTGCTCAGCGGCTGGCCGAGGGCGTCGTAGGTGAAGACATATGAACCGTCCGAGGTCACGGCTCCCACCTCGTTGTAGCCGTATCCGTCGTAACGGTTGGTTGAGGGCTGTACCGTAGGGATGATGGTGTTCGTTCTGGTTTTCATGTTCCCGAAGCCGTCGTAAGTGTACGTCTCCGGCGTCCCCTGCGTCGACGACTGGTGGAGCCTTTGGACGCCGTCGTAGAGATAGTTGTCGGTGCCGATGGAGACGATGTTGCCGGCGCCGTCGTAGGCGTAGGCTCCTGAGTCCCACGCCAGACTGCCCAACGCGTGCGGAGTAAATCGCGCGGTCTGGCTCGACGGACCAGGCCGCGGGTCGGAGGGGGCGCCGATGAGAGGCGACTCGTCGTCTGACGGTGTACCTCCGACCCGTTCGACGTAGCGGATCTTTGGATCGGCCTTCAGGGTGGCGAGCGCTCCGAGAGGGATGGTGACGACGAGCTGGTCGTCCTGCCGAAGCTCGATTTTCCCGCCGAGGCTGGCTACGTCGGGGACGGCACCCGAACGCTGTTTCAGGACGACGATATAACGCTGGACCTGCTCCTCGGCATGGAGGGGAATGGCCAGCAAACCCGAGGTGACGATGGCGGCGAGAAGAACGTGTGCGATCGTTTTCATGATCTTCTCCCTGCCTATTGCGCCCGCTGCTGCAGTTGGGTGATGTGTATCGCCTTGATCGGCGTCGGCGAGGTCAGACTGTCGGTGTAGGCGCCCGTTGCGACCTGGACGTTGGCGAGGGCTGCGTCCATGGCGCTGCGCAGTGCCCGAATGTGGGCCGAGTAGATCGGTACGTTGTGGTCAGGAACAGGTACGCCGGGAAAACCGGCGTTGTCCAGAATCTGCCGCCAGGTGAGAGCTGCGCCGTTCTGCGCGGCCAGGATGGCGTTGATGGCGGTGCGGATCTGCTCAAAGTGGTCGAAGGCCACCGTGGTGACATTCGCCTGAAGGGCCGTAAACGACATGGTGGTGGCGAGGTCATTCGCGGTCCACGCCGAGACCCCGCTGCCCGAGGAGTCGATGGCTCGGACGCGGAAGACGTACGTCGTGATCGTGTTCAGGGGTGGGGTAAAACTGTTCTGCACACCGGGCGCGTTGACAGTGAATGGCGTCCAGACTCCGTGGTCGAGGCGCTGAAGCTCATAGTGGTCCGCGCCCGAGGACGCTCCCCAACTGGCATTGACCGCGTTCTGCGCGGCAGAGTAAGTTGCCGTCAGCGGCCCAGGAGTTGGAGGAGCGACGGCGACGACGGCGGTATTGCTTTTCCCACTTCCATTGCCGTTTGTCACGCGCACCCAGTAGTGAGTGGTCAGGGCGGGGGAGACCGTCAGGGATGAGGAGTTCGTGCCGGTCGAAGTAGTCGTAACGCCGGAGTCGCCGACATACCATTGGTAGGTGAACGGTTGGCACCCGGACGGCGTTGCCGTCAAGGTGATGGGAGTGGTGGAGTAGGTGGAGGTCTGCGGAGTGACGGTGACCGTCGGGCTGCTGCATGTCGATACCACCGTTGACGCCTCGCCCTTGCCGCAACTGTTGATCAGGCGCGCGGTATAAGTTCCATTCGAGGCCGCCGCGGTGCAGCAAAGGGATCCGGTCTCGCCAGCGATCAGCGTGCCGTTGAAGAGCCACTGCCATGTGAGCGGTGTGGATGGTGCATTGAGGATCGTTGCCTGAAGATTGAGTGGACCGGAAGTGACCTGCTGGGTTGCCGGAAGGCTGATCTGTGGGCTGGCGCAGGGATCGTAGGTATTGAACTGGATGCGGGCAGGCCGTGGCAATCTGTTTGGATCGACAGCGATCGCGTCGGTTACCTGGGCCGTCCCGGCATGCACGATCCCGGTCACCATGCCATTGAGGTCGTACGTGACGGCGTCGGTGAAGTTGGGGATGGTGCGGAGCAGTCCGATTTGATAGGTGGGGACTATGGACGAGATCATCGAGGTCGACGTGGCGCAGTTGCCATTGGGACAGGTTGGGTAGTTGATGGTGGATAAGAGGCCGGCATCGTTGTACGTGTAGGATTGCGCGTACTTCTGCATGGTGCCTGTTGGCCCGGTCACCTCGGTGGTTTTATTCGTGAGTCGGCCGGCGCTGTCGGCATACTGATACGTTTCCTTGACGTCGGTCGTGCCAAGCGGCGACGGAAGGTAGTTCTTTCGGGTCGCGGTCTCGAGCTTGCCCTGTTTATTATTCGCGCCGTCATTTGCAGTTGCGAAGAAGAACTGCTTCACGGGCTGGATCAGGTCCTGCCCGGGATTGGGAGGATCGATCCGGTTGAGAAGCTGATAGACGGTCTTCAACCGTTCCAGGGAATCGTATTCGTATCGAAGATCGAACGGCGAGAGGGTGGAGCCGGCAAGCTTGCGTCCGGCGTGTCCACGGCTGTCGAAGCTCTTGTAAAACGTCGCTCCGTTCTCCGGATGCTGCTCGCTCGTCAGGAAGCCTCGGCCATCGTAGGAGAACGCCCGCGTTTGCTGATGTGCTGTGACGGGATCGGTCATCGTCACGCTGACGAGCCTGTTCGCGGCATCGTAGCCGTAGGAGGCGGTGCTGATCCCATCCGGTTCGTCGACTTTGATCAGTCTTCCCGCGCGATCGTAACTCTCGGCGGTCGTAGCCAACCCCTGGCTGACCGATCCGCCCGTCAGCGTCTCGCCGACGCTGACGCTACGCTCAACTCTCCGTACTCCGAAATACGTCATCTTCGTGGCGGTCGAGGAGGTCTGATCGGGCGCCGTAATCGTCCTCGCCCGTCCAAACGGGTCGAAATCTGAGAAGACCGTGAAATGTGACGGGGTGGCTTCCCATTGAGAGACGCGCTCAGTCCAGCCGGATCCGGTGTACATAGTCTGCCGCCGGGCCGTACCGGAAGGCATCAGCCGCTGTTCCTCGACCACGCGCCCGAGCCCGTCGAAAATGGTGGTACTCCGACTCGTGCCAGCGTCGAGTGAAGCCTGTTCCAGCACGACTGTTGCGGGGGAATTCCCTGTTGCCTCTGTATAGGTGGCGCTGACCGCGGCCTCACCGGGACTGCTGATCAGCGTCAGCCGGCCAAGGGTGTCATAGGCGTAGGTCGTCGTAAGGCCGGACTGGTCTGTCGAGACGCTCACCAGGCCGGTATTAGGCTCGATGGTGTTGTTCGCGTCGTAAATGATCGGATCTCCGCTTGCCGGGCGGTGATTGGACAGGGCGAGCGAGCCGTTCGAATACGTGTGCAGAATCTGGTATTCCGACGGTGTCGGCAGGGACACGTTACAGACGCTTCCGGTGTCGAGCGTCTGGCCATCACCCCCGAAGTAGTCTTCTTGCGTGACGTTGCCGTTCTGCTGGGCGAAAACCGCGAGGAGGTCGTGAGGACCGGCCGCCGTACCGGCGAGGGTGCGCTGGCGGGTCAGAAAGCCGTTGCCGTCGAAACAATACTGCTTGACGAAGGGCGGGGCGAGATTCGTCGGAGAGCTGGCCAGAGCATCGCAACTTTGTGTGGGCATCGCTCCGCGAACGGCGCTCTCCTCGACGTTGCATTGCTCGGTGAAGAGGTTCAGAAGCCACGCGCCGGTGAGGCTGGGGGTGTAATTAGTGAATGAGGTGGCGAAGTTTCCGGAGTCGAAGTTGCCTCCGGTCGATGCTTGGCGATAGTGGCCGGCACTGTCAGGCCCGTATCTCGTCACGGATGCGTAGCAGGGGCGGTTGTTCGGGGCTTCGCAGTGCAGGTCGTCGTCGTACTTCGTGGCGTGCGCTGATTCTGGGGCGTGCGATGATTCTGGAACCTGCGAATCCTCCATCCCGGGCATGTCGGCGCGGTAAAGGGTCCACTCGGACCGCTGCAACGTGCCTCCGGTGGCGCGATACTGGCCCGGAGCGGTCAGGATCGACGGCGTACCAAGGTAGGTTTCCTGTGACAGAAAGCGTTGCTCGCCGTTGAAGGTGTCGCTGACGGCGGCGGAGAACGGCAGGGCGTATTGGTCGGGGTTGAACTGAGACGTGAGAGCGCAGAGAATGACGCCGGGGGTTTGAAACGTCGAGAAGTAGTGTACGGTCGTGACGAGCTCGGGAGAGGTCACCGAGGCTACGAGCTGCTCGGCCGGTAGTTCAAAGAGCTGGCCGTTGAACGTGCAGGATTGCTTTGTACTCTGTGCCCGGCCGTACGTCCAGATTTTTGTTTCCGACGGTGAGCGGTCGGCGGCGAGGGTACGCCGCTGGGTAACCTCCAATGTTCGCGATACCGATATTTCGCTTGCGCCGGGAAAGGTGTAAGTGGCGTAGTCCCACTCAATCCAGCCTTTGGTCGGCAATTGCAGCCCGCGAAGAGCGCCGTTACTCATATTCGAGTCTGTGCTGATGTCGTAGTAGGTCGTGCCGTCAGTGCGGCGCATGGAGTAAACCTGCGATACGCCTCCGGCGGGCGGGAGCGTGATCGCCGTGAGCAAAGGCACGTAGTAGAGGCTGAATGTGCTCCCTCGTCCGGGAGGGTTGCCGCTGCCGAGGGTCTGGTTGTCGTACGTCATGCTCCAGGTTCGCGATGTCTCCGTCACTGGGGTTCAATTCCTTGAAGACCTGCGAGGTCCCGTCCGGAAATTCGACCGTCCTGTCCGAGCCGTTGATCGTCAGCCGCAGGTACGAACCGTCTGTGGTAAAGAAGGATCCGGTGGTTTGATCGGCGAGGGTTGGAAACCCGTGGAGAGCCCCGTCGGGGCTTTCGTAGTTCCAGAAGAAGCTTTCCTGTATTGGGAAGGTGTTGTGCGGAAACAGCCTGCCAAGGGAAAGCAGCCAGCCGATACCGGCATTGGAGCGCCGGTTGGGGTAGGTGACATTGGCCAACACATCATTCTGGATCGTGTCCCAGACATTTCCGCTGTATACCAATGTCAACCCATATTGGAGACCGCCGTTGACGTGGTAGCGCTGTCCGATGGGGATGGTCACGGTGAGGCTGCCGTTGAAAAGGTTCACGTTGTCGATGCCGTTCATCTGGTAGGAGCGGCCGATATCGAAGCCTCTGGCCACATTCGGGTGTTGCTGGGCCATGAGCGTCGTGCTCAACGCGAGAAGAATCGCGCTCGTCAGACAGCGGACCAGGCGTCTCATCATCGCGCCCCCGCGATCATGGATGCATCGATGGACACCGTCAGCACATCGAGTCGAGAGACGTCGACCACGATGAGTGTTCCACCCGGATTGAAGTTGCGCGGCGTCTGCGAGCCCGCTAGCAACGGCGTCGCGTGCTGGAGGTCGATCGTGGTTTCGCCGTCGGACTTCCCGTCGGCATCACGTTCATCACCGTCGCCGGCGCGCACGACCCACGCCCCTCCTGCCTCAATATAAAGACCGTCGACGAAAGGCCTGGAATAGCCCATGCGGTTCGCCGAGCCGCCGGCGTCACGTTTCAGCCGGTACCTGGGCCGCGTCGGTGTGATTGCCGGAAAACCAGGTGTCGATGCGATGGCGTAGTGGCCGTTTCTGAGGTCCGCGACAATCCAGACGACGTTCCACGTCACGGGTGTATCGAGCGTCAGCGTTGCTGTTCCGGCGTGCGCCGTGTCAGTAACGACGGCCGACCACCGGCGTACTTCAACGTGATAGCCCTTCGGCTCGAGCCCGACACCGAAGAAAGCCACATCTGTGCCCGGTGTGACGTCCTCCGCTGTAATTGCCGTCGGCGTAATACTGATCGTCGGCCGATTGGCGGCGAAGGAGGGGCCCGCAATACTGATCAGAATCACGCACACCCACAACAGTAGTGGTCGTGAAGTGAATGTGGATGTTGTCGAAGCGATTCGTGGATTCATGCGGTTCTCTCGCTACCCGTTATTGCAGCGACAACAGCACGAGTATCTCTCCCTGGCCGCTTGGCAGCGGCTCCAGCGCCTTGCCGATGATCGTTCCAGGCCGGTGAATCTTCACGCCGCCGAGGTCGAGAGGTTCGGAAAGCATCGCGGTGCCGGGGAGGTCGCTGGTCACGAGCAGGTCGCCGATGTTCACGGCATGGGTTCTCGCGTCGACGTGTACCTTCACGCGGCCGGTCGTGGCGATCTTTGCCTTGTTGTCGCCGGCTACACCGAGCAGAACGCCGGGCTGGTCGGAAACGACGCCGGCCACGGCGGTGTCGTAGGCTATCGCCGACGGTGCTACCGCATTCGTCTTCAGGCGGTTGAGGACGACGACCGTGCCGGCCGGCAGGGCGCCGTCGGAGGGAACCCACTCCGCGACGTCCTGATACTTCGCGTTGATGATGCCGTCCACCGTCACATGCCGGTGAAATGGCCGGTTCCGGCCACGTGGAGACGGGCGTCGGGGCTGCTCGTTCCGATGCCGACACTGCCGGCCGTATCAATCGCCAGAGGCGTGTTCGTAAACGCTCCGGCCGTGCCGTAGAGGATTTTCAGTTTGTTGCCGTCAATCGGGTCCAGTGTGAACCCGTATTTCGCCAGTTGCACGTGATTGCTATCTTTGCGCATGATGGTCATGGTGGGGGAATGGCCGGTTCCCGAGGCATCGACTGCGCTCACCAGCAGCTCTGTGTTGTTAATGTCTTCGACGTGCAACTTTGCGCTTGCAGCGGTCGTTCCGACACCGACGTTTCCGCTCACATACATGTCGGCTCGGGTATTATCGAAGGCGCCGCCGTTGGTTGCAGCCTTCAGCCAAAACGTCTCTTTGCCTACGCCGCCCGGATCAAAAAACGAGAACGCCCGGTAGTAGTACTGGTTGCTGTTGTGGTCGACGATCTGCGAGTCGAAATTGATGTGTGACTGCGTGGTGCTGCCGAATGTATAGGCACGGAACTTGGTGATCTGCGGCGAGCCGGATTCGGAGGGGGTTTTTGCATCGAAGAATACGATGCGATTGGTTGCCCCACCCGCGGAGTCGCGCGGGTCGACGATCGTGACCTCGTGAACGCTGTTATTCGGTATGCTTACCGTTTCGCGGTAGTCCGTCCGGCCGCTGATATAGGACCACCCCTGAATCAATCTCGTGGGACCGTTTGAACTGACGCGCATCAGCTCGGAGTAATTCGAGTTATATACACCGAGTCCGTCCGTGCCGTCGGAGAGACCGCTCATGAACTGGACCCATGGACGCCCGGAGGAGGCAATGCCGAAGACGCCGACACTGCCAACGCGCGAGCCATCGAGATACATCTCGCCCCCGGCTCCGTCGTGCAGTACCTCCGCTTTCGGACGAAGGGGCGTGCCCGTTGATAGGGCTTGCGGCGACATGGACGGGCGGGCGCTCGCGGCCGTACCGTCCTCCGAGAGGCTCTCCAGCGTCGGATCGACCGGCGTATTGGGAGGAACGTAATAGCCTTCCAGATCGGCCGTGATGTGCGATCCGTGCGGCACCGGAAACGTGATCGGCGGCCCGGCCGGACGACGCGACGGTGCCGCCTGCGCGCCCGCTGCCTGCGTCGGAGTCTTGCCATCGCTGGCGCGGTCATAGGACGTGATCCGCAACGAGTACGCTGTCGAGACCGAGGGTACGAACCGGCCGCAGCGTGTGGAAGCCACGTCGACCTGACGTGCGGCTTCCTCAGCGGCGTTTGCCGGCGCATCCACCCGCGTATCGAAGAGGCGGCAAGGCGCGATTCTCACCAGCCTCTCGCCCGGGGGCGCAGAGGGTTGCTGCGCTTCGGCGCTCACGACAGGGAACATCAACACAACCGCGACAAGAAATGCCTTCAATCCGTTTCGCATCGTTTCCTCTCCAGGTTACGCAATTACGGGTGGTAGCTCGCCGGCAGCCGCCACAAAAGTCTTCAATCGCTCAACGCTTTCATGAGCGAGTTCACCTGCTCGTAGATGATCCGAATCTGCGGCTCGATCCATGTTGTGTCCCGGCTCTTATCCCGTTCCAGCTCGCACATGCCGAGTGCTTCTTCCATGGCCAGCATGGCGTCGGTAAACAGGTTTTCAAGCCGTGGGCGCAGCGGCAGATTTGCGAAGAAACTCAGTGCATCCGCATTGATCGACGCCAGTCTTGCAGGCGAAAGGTCAGCCTGTCCCGCCGCGGCGCGGCGTACGCGGCGTGCGTCAGCGACTCGCGCGAGAAGACGACGGTACTGCAAGGGCAAAGGGATGGGGCAACGCATACGGTTTCTTCCGAGCGACAATTGGTCCTTCGTCGCACGGTAGGTCGCGCACACGGCACGCGTCCACTATCATTTCGTCCACTTTTCGCGATACTGCTCGGGGGTCATGCTTCTGGAAGTAGAGAAAACGCGAAAGAATGTCATCTGGGTTCCAAAGCCCGCGGCAAGCGCGACGTCGCGTGTTGAGCGAGCGGTCGTTCGCAAGAGCCTTTCCGCCTCCTCTAATTGGCGCGCGCGCAACGCTTCACGCACCGTCTGCCCCAGAACGGAGGGGAAGACGCGCGCGAGATAGGAACGGCTGACACCGAGGGAATCGGCAAACTCGGACACGCGCGCGGCCGAACGGCGCGCGAAGCACCCGTGAAGGTAGCTTTCTAGCGCACGTTCGAAGCGTTGCCTGTCCGCAAAGGGAATCTGACGATTCATGAACGACCGGCCCTCGGCAACAGGGCTTCGCCTGCTCGGCCGAAAGATGTCCTCGGTCAAGGTGTGATCGCGCAGACGGATTCCCTACCCCCGGATCGGAGCGTCTGATGAATTTCTACGGTCAACCTTCAACCGTAGAGGACCTTCGGTTTTATCCAGGCGGCAGAGAGATATGCTCAAGATCTAAAGCCTTCACGAGCAGTCTCAGGAACGACCGAACCGGCGATCGACTCTTCTCGTATGTCC
Source organism: Thermoanaerobaculia bacterium (assembly GCA_035569395.1). GTDB lineage: Bacteria > Acidobacteriota > Thermoanaerobaculia > Gp7-AA8 > Gp7-AA8 > JADGNZ01. The sequence goes on from DATMNC010000102.1 coordinate 32,896, forward strand.
CTGTGTTCGCGAAAGTTGGCGTTGCCAAGGCGATCACAAGGATCGCGAAAAACGTCACGCGTCGCATAAGCCCTCCAAGAGCCGGCGGGTACCGGCGAGATGACGAGGGCGCCCTCGGTTAAGGTGTACCGACGGCGGTGAAATTCTTTGATGACGCTAACAAAAGGTGAACCGATAGAGTCAACCCTGACCTTCAGGCCGATCGAAGCGAAGCATCGGCTGGTCTTCGAGGCGCAACAGGAATCGGTGGACGTGGCGCACTTTTTCGGGCGTGATCGTGCGGGCGCGTGTTGCTTCGCGCAGATACCCAAGCGCCGCGAGCGCCTCGTTAACCATCCCCGAGGCTTTGAACGTCGCAAAAAGCTCGCGGCAGAGCTTCTGAACTTCTGACAGCTTCGCACCTGTCGCGACGAGCGCCTCGACAAGATCGAGTGTGACGTAGGCGACGACATTCACCAGGCCAAGACGGTCGGCTTCCATCCGGCAGGCGCGGAGCTTCGCAATCGCAATCTCGAAATGGCCTTCGACGAGAGGTACGCGAGAGAGAGCCCAGCGGATGCGCGCGACTTCAGTCTCCAGGCCTTTGCTCTCGAATACGCACAACGCCTGAAGAAGAGCCGGTTCCGCGGCCCTGGCATCGCCGATCTCGATATCGCATCTGGCGGCGGCGGCGGAAAGCCGAGCGCTAAGTAGATCGTCACCTTCATCCCGCGCTTCGGTCAGAAGGATGCGATAGTCATCGCGCGCGCCCGCAAAGTCCAGCTGCGAGTACCGGACGGTCGCCCGAAGCATTCGCGCGTGCAGGTACCGCACGCGATCACCCGTAGCCGCAAAGATTTCGGCTGCCTCGTCGGCGCATTTCTCCGCTTCGACTGGACGCGCTGATCGAGAAAAGACAGCTCCCCGAGTGTAAAGCAGCACCGCCAGATCGAACGGCTTGGCATCTGCCCGCTCGTACGCCCGCTTGGCCTGATCGAGCGCATCAAGCGCGCCGGGAAAGCGCCCGAGGTAGCGGAGAGCGTTGGCTCGCTCCTTCCACGCATGTCCCAGGAGCTGATGCACTGTGATCCCAAGGTAGTGCTCGGCGTCGTTGAAACTCATCGCGATCGCAACCGCGGCGTCGGCAAGGTTTAGCGCATGCAGCGGGTCGCGTTCGCACGCGCTGTTTGCCGCGAGGCAAAGAACGCGCACGGCACCAGCCGTTCGGAAACCTCGTTTCCGGGAGACGTCCTTCCAAATGAACGGGAGCGGGTTCGCAACAAGTTGCCCGAGGCTGCCTTCCGCTTCCTCCGTCTCCATCGCCAGCCGCCAGGCGACCTCGCGGAGATGACCGCGACTGGCGTCACCGGTGCTTCTGAGATTGCGAGGCTGCGTCCACGTATCCACCGAAGAGAGGGCGTCGTCAAATTGCTGAACATCGCCGTACAGCACCGAACATGCAGCACATTCGTCGAGATGTGCGGCGATGTCGCTGCGCGGTTTCAAGGCGTGCCAGGCCAGTTCGTCGTCGGAGTAGTGAGTCATCGCTTAGGGTCCATCTCACCCAGGAACGCGCGAGCCCGTTTTCGGCACGTATGGAGGATGTACAGGACGTTGCCAGGTGTCGTTCCGATCGCCTCGGCGATCGTGGCCGTCGACTCGCTCTCGAGGTAGTACCGCTCCAGCACATTGCGGCACCGATCACCGACTCGCGAGAGGGCCGCGTTCAGCGTCAACGTGCGGCTCACGTCCCGTTGAACATCTTCATCGCACGCCTCGTTTTCGTCGATCTCCACAAAAAGCGAGTCATCGCGTTCCCGCCGGCGCCAGTAGTTCCGGCAAGCGTTGCAGATGCTGCCGACGAGGTAGGGACGAGGGTCTCGCACACGAGAGACGCTGATCAGAAACGATGTAAAAACGTCGTGCACGAGTCCATCGATCTCGGCATCCGGAATATTGAACTTGCGCCGTGCGATCGCCCGAAGCAACGGCGCGTGTTCGTCGTAAATCGTGTCGAAACCGCTCGCTGCCGCATCGGCAATCGATCCCGGAGCCCGCGGAGCGGCCGTTGTTTTCGCGTGAGGCCGCGAGGCGGAGACTTCGTTGGTTTCCATGGTTGTCCAGTATAGAGGGCCAGCGGGGGAAGAAATCCCTACCTCCTTCGTTCGTAGGGCGCACTCAGTGCACAATGCCTCCGTGCGGTCGACGCCTTACCTCTACGCCCTCCTGGCCATCGTCGTCATCCCCATCTTTCCCCATTTCGTCTCGCCGAATGAGATGACGCGGTGGGCGACGGCGGCCTCCCTCGTGGAGCACCATACGTTTGAGATCACTCCCCTCCTGCCGCTCCTCGGCGGAAACGCGTTCGAGGATGCGTCGGAGGTCGATGGCCACGTCTACTCGAACAAGGCGCCGGGCGCAGCGCTCCTCGGACTGCCGGCGTACGCGGTGGCGCGCCTGATCGCCGGTCCCCCCTCGGCGACGACGATGCGGATGACGGCGAACGCGATGCGCCTCCTCGCCGCGACCGTCCCGCTGCTGTTCCTGGCGTGGGCGATGAGGAAGGCCGCGGCACAGCTCGGCGCCAGTCCGGAACGGATCGGCCTGATGGTGCTGGCGCTCCTGTTCGCCACGCCGCTCTTCGCGTACGGCCTCCTCAACTTCTCCCACGTGCTGACTGCGGCGGCGCTCTTCGGAGCGTGGACGCTGCTGTTCGTCCATCGGAAGGACTACGCCGCCGGTGCGCTGATCGGGCTGGCAACGGTTTCCGAGTATCCGTGTGCCATCGCCGGGTTGGTGCTGGTGGCGTGCGCATGGCGTCGCGCGCCGCGCGTCATCGCCGGGGGGCTCCCCTTCGCAATCGCGCTGGCGGTCTACAACAAGCTTCTCTTCGGCAGCGTCTTCGCGCTCTCCTCCGCCAACGAGCGCAACGCGCAATTCCGGTCGATGGCGCGGGAGGGACTCTTCGGCATCGGACTGCCTGATCCAGCGACGCTGCTGCACCTGCTGTTCGATCCGTCGCGGGGACTGTTCCTCTTCGCACCGATTCTTCTGGCGGCGATCGTGGCAATGCCGAGGGCGCGCCGCGTGCTTTCATCCGAAGGGTTTGTCGCGCTCGCCGTCGTCCCGATTGCGCTGATCATCTTCTATTCGGGATACCCGAACTGGCACGGCGGCTGGAGCGTCGGGCCTCGCTATCTCGTTCCCGCCATCCCCTTCCTGCTCTTTCCACTCGCCTTCGCCGTCTCCTCCGTCATCGAATGGATCGTTCTCGGCGCCTCCGTCGCCGCCGTCGTACCGCTCACGATGACGTTCCCTTTCCCTGACCGCGGTTTCGCCGCGCCCTGGTCGACGCTGGCGCTGCCGTTGTTGCGCGACGGCCTCGTCGCACCGAACCTGCTCCATCTGATCGCCAGGCCGCTGGCGATTGCGGTTCCGTTCGCGATCGTCCTCACCGCGACGGTGCTGACGGCGAAACGCAACACGCTGTTCGTCGCGCTCGGCGTGATCCTCATGTTCGCCCTCGGTTCATTGGCATCGCCACCGACGCTCACAACGCGCCTGCGCATCGGCTACATCGAAGAGGTTTACTTCGAGCAGCCTGGCGCGATGTCGCGCGCCGTCGGCGGGCTGCCGCTGCCGCCGCGCGCGATCGCTCGTGCCCGCAACGAAGCGGCGATGCCGCCTACATCGTGGCCGTTCTGATGGGGTGCGAGCTAACCGGCATTTCTCACACTCTCCGTGGAATCGTCGGCACCCTGTTACTCGTCGAGAGTCGCGAGTGGCTTGTGAGAAATGAGGGCTAACTTCCTGATTCTACATATCAAAACGTCTGTTTTGTTGATCGAAACACCTGATCCCACGGATCAAACCAGTTGATCTTTCGGATCAAGTTCTTGATCCCGCGGATCAAACCGGTTGATCTTTCGGATCAAGTTTTTGATCCCGCGGATCAAACCGGTTGATCTTTCGGATCAAACTCTTGATCCTACGCATCATACGAGTTGATGTGTCGGATCAAGCCAGTTGATCTGATGGATCAAGCCGGTTGTTCCGCGGATCAAACCTGTTGTTCTGTCAGATCAAACCGGTTGTTCCGCGCATCAAACCGGTTGTTCCGTGAGATCAAACCGGTTGTTCTGCGTAGCAAACCTGTTGATCTGTCGGATAAAACCTGTTGTTCTGCGGATCAAAACCTGTTGTTCTGCGGACCAAACCTTCTGCTCTACGCATCAAACCTTCTGCTCTGCGGAGCAACTCTACTGCTCGGCGGAGCCGGCGTGGGCCTCGTCAGGAACAGCGGCGCTGCCGCCTACGTCGTGGCCGTTCTGATGGCGGCGCGCGGCACCGGATCGCGGAAGATGCGGTGCGACCAGATCTTCTTCTTGTGCAGCTTGTAGAGCGCCATCGTCTTCAGGATCTCCAGGCCGTACCGCACCGAGCGCCAGAAACCGATCTGCGACGCCTCGTCGAAGTACCGCGTCGAGATCGGCACCTCGCGGATGCGCATCCCCTTGGCAACGCCCTGGGCGATGATCTCCGTGTCGAAGACGAAGTCGTCTGAATTCGCCTCGAAATTGATGGCATCGAGATAGCGCTTCGTATACGCCCGGAAGCCGGAGTGATACTCGGAGAGGAAGATGTAGAACGTGGCGTTCTCCACCATCGTCAGAAAGAGGTTGGCCAGGTACTTCCACTTCGGCATGCCCCCTTCCATGGGGCGGCCGCCGAGCATGCGCGATCCGAACACCGCCTCGCACTCGCCGCGCAGCAGCGGCTGCACGAGCTGCGGGATGATCTTCGGGTCGTATTGATGGTCGGGATGGACCATGACCATGATCTCGCCGCCCATTTCGTCCATGGCCGTCCGGTAGCAGGTCTTCTGGTTGCCGCCGTAACCGCGGTTTTGCGCATGGACGACGACGCGCATCGGAAGCTGGCGTGCCAGCTCCACGGTCCGGTCGCGCGAACGGTCATCGACGAGCAGGATCTCGTCGACCCACTCCTGCGGGATGTCGTCAAACGTCGCCTGCAACGTCTTTTCGGCGTTGTACGCAGGAAGTACGGCGACGACTTTCTTCTCGTGGTGCGGCATGGGCGGGCGAGAATAACACAGCGTAAATGGCCATCCTTGCGAGTCGACTACAATCGCCCGCCGTGAATGACGTCACACTTCCGCCGGTCAGCCGGCGCACCGATCTTCTCGCGCTCGGTCTGCTCTTTCTCATCGCCACGATCTCGTTCGCCGACATTCTCTTCGGCGTCAATCAGCTCTACATGCGCGACCTGACGCGCTACTACTATCCGACCAAGCAGGTTCTCCGCGAGATCGTGCAGCACGGCGAGTTTCCCTATTGGAACCGTTACTTCTCCGCCGGCCAGCCGATCGCCGCCAATCCCGAGCACGAGGTCTTCTATCCTCTTACCTGGCTGATCCTCCTGCCGAGCTACGACCTCGGTTATCGCCTTCATATCCTCATCCACATCTATATCGGTCTTCTGGGGATGTATGCCCTGTTGCGATCGATGGGGCTGCGTCCGCCCGCGGCATGGTTCGGTGCACTGTCATTCGGACTGGGCGGGCTCTATCTCTCGTACGTAAACCTTCTGCCGATTCTTTTCTGCGCGGCCTGGCTGCCGCTGACGTGTCTCTTCGTCCGGCGATTTCTCTTGCGGCACACCCTCCGCGACTTCGCCGCAGCCGGATTGTTTCTCGGCCTGCAGTTTCTGGTCGCCGAACCGACCACCGTGGCCCAGACCGGGGTGTTGATCGGCATGTATGCGCTGTACCGCGGTTGGTACAGCCGGCCGCGCGTTTCGAAGATGATCACCCGCGTCCTCTGGATCGCCGTGATCTCTGCGATCGGTTTCCTTCTCGGCGCGGCGCAGATCCTGCCGGCGATCGATCACGTCCGCGATTCGGCCCGCTCGAGACCCTTCGATTTCGACCTCGTCAGCGCCTGGAGCATGCCCTGGGCGAAGTTTGCGGAGCTGATCTACCCCAACGTCCTCGGGCACATCTCCATAGGCAACGTCATGCACTACTGGGGCGGCGGTCTGTATCCGGGGATGGGATCACCGTTTCTCTTCAGCATCTACGCCGGCATTGCCGTCACCGCGCTGGCGATCGGGGGCGCCTTCGCCCGGCCACGCGGCGGGCGCTTCGTTCTCATCGTCTTCGCCTTCTCATCGATCATGGCCCTCGGCGGGCACACGCCGCTGCTCCGCTGGCTATACGACGCCGGCATCGCCACGTCGATCCGCTATCCGGAGAAGTTCATCCTGATGGGCGTCTTCGCCATGATCCTCTTCGCCTCGCAGATGCTCGACCGGATGCTGGCGGGCGACGAAGACGTTCGCGGCGGCGCCCTCGGATTTGCCGCGGCCTCGATGCTCGTCGCCGCTGTCCTGGCCATCGCCGGCTTCACGCCGCTTTACCCGAGGCTCTTCAATCTCCTGAGTAAAGCGACGGACATCGCCTCGATCCGTAAGGCATGGAGTTTGACTGCCGGTTCGGCGGCGACGGCCGCGGTCGTCCTGTCACGAACCGACTGGATCATCGCCGCGGCGCGAAGCGGGATACTCATCGGCCTCCTCTTCACGGTGCGCAAGCGCCACAAGCGCGTCTGGCTGGCTGCCGCGGCGGCATTCGTGACCGTCGACCTCGCCTACGTGACGTGGGAGCTCAACCCGAGGGAGCCGCGAAGGTTCTTCGATCCACCGCCATTGGCGCGGACCGTCCCGCGCAATCACCAGGACTTCCGGATCTTCCATGAAGCCGACTGGTATGGAACCGAGAAGCCCGCGCAGCAGTACTTTTCCACCGGCCCCGCCGTCTACTGGGTGGTCCGTGACGGCCTCTTTCCGATGACGCCGGCCGGCGCCGGCTTGCGCACGGTCCTCGAGCGCGACTACGACAAGACCGCGCTTCTGACGACTGTCGATCTGACCGACTCCGTCTGGGACGTCAAACGCTCCGGCCGGGCCGACTGGTGGAAGCCGTTCATGGCCATGTCGAACGCGTGGTACCGGGCCGTCTACCGCGACTTCGATCTCGAGAAGAAACGGAACCACGGCAACTTCATGGACTCGCTCCCGGTCACCTTCGAGGAAGGGCCGCACTATCCTCGCTACTACTTCGCCGACCAGATCGTCACCATTCGCGGCCGCGAAGACTTCGTCAAACAGTTGAGCAACTCGAGCTTTTCCAGTGGCGTCGCATTCGTGCAGCAGCCGTCGTTCGTTCCGGCGAAGGGAGTGATCAAACGCCTATCCGAGACGGCCAATACCGCCACGATCGACGTCGAAAGCTTCGGCCAGGGATTCCTGGTCATGAGCGTCACACCGCACAAGTACTGGAACATCCTCGTCGACGGCATGCGCGTGCCGGCCGTCGTCACCAACATCGCGTATCAGGGCATCATCGTGACGCCGGGAAAGCATCACATCGAGATGGAGTACCGCAACGAGATGGTGCGCGTCGGGATGCTGATCACGCTCATCACCGGTGCGGTGCTGCTCGGAATCCTGCTCGTCTACCGGCCAAAGCCTCCCTCGTACGACGTTCCGGCATATGAAGAGGCTGTCCACGTCGTCGCCGATGCGAGCGGAACGCACCTCGAGGCCGCCGTGCCGGCGACGTCCGGCGAAAACCAGTTACGGGGTGGGGATATCCTTTCGAGCTGATGCGACGCTGGTCTCTGCCGCTCTCGCTGATCTTCGCAGGCCTCGCGTTCATCGCGGGGCTGCAATGGTACAACGCGCGCACCAAGCAGGAGCTCGACTCGCAGCTATGGATTCCGAAGCCTGCCGCGATCACTCCCGCGGTCGTGCTGCTGCAGCAGTACGTCCGCATCGATACCTCCAACCCGCCTGGCAACGAGCTTCTCGGCGCGCGGTTTCTTGCCGCCATCCTGGCAAAGGACGGCATCCGCGCCGAGATCATCGAGTCAGCACCAGGGCGGGCCAGCGTCTACGCGCGCATCGCCGGTAAACAGCATGTCGGCAGCCTTCTGCTCCTCAATCACATCGATGTCGTTCCCGCCCCGAAAACCGGCTGGACGCGCCCCCCTTTCGCGGCCGAGGTCCATCTGAATCAGATCTACGGGCGGGGCACGCTCGACATGAAAGGGATCGGGATCTGCGAGCTGCTGGCCTTTACCGACCTGGCCCGGATGCACCGCACGCCCGAGCACGACGTCGTCTTCCTGGCCACGGCCGATGAGGAAGAAGGCGGAGCGAAGGGTATGGCCTGGCTGATTGAACATCGCCCTGACATTTTTGAGGGCATCCAGTACGCCCTCAACGAAGGCGGCATCACCGAGACCACGAAGGAGCGCGTAGCCTACTTCGGCATCGAGACAGGCACGAAGATGACCGTCAAGCTGCTGCTTCGCGGGCGTGACCGTGAGTCGATGCAGGCGCTGCGCCTCGCGCTCGAGCCGTTCATCACGCCCGCCGATCCCGAGCGCGTTCTGCCGGAAGTGCGTGAATTTCTGCACGATCTCACGCCGTTGCGCCTCACGCAGGGACAGCTTCTCGACGACATCACGCGCACGATTGCATCGGGCAAGTTCTGGCTCCTCGCGAGCGGCTATCGCGAATTGACGCAGAACGTGGTCTGGCCCGGGAAGATCGAGTCCGACGCCCGCGGCGTCACGATGCCTGTCAATCTCTACAACCTGCCCGACGAGAACCCGAACACGCGTATCGCCTGGTTGCGCGGCCTCGCCGGCCGTTACGGGGTGACCATCGAGACCGTGCTCGAGACCAGCGGACCGGCGCCGATCAGCTCACGACATACGCCGATGTTCGCCGTCATCGCTGCCGAGGCCGGAGGGCAGTATCCCGGCACGCGCACCGGCAGCGAAATACTGGCGGCCTCGTACAACGACTCGCGCTTCCTCCGCGCCCGCGGAATCTCCGCCTACGGCCTGATGCCCTTCCCCACCGACTGGTATCAGACGCAGGGTATCCATTCGATCGATGAACGGGTTCGCGTCGATTGGTTCAACGACGGCGTCTCTCTCATGCAGCGCATCACCCGTAGATTCGCTTTTGCGTCCGACGCACCGGCACAACGTTGACACTATTTGTCAAAAGAACGGCACGGAAACGTCAAAAATGGGTAATTAAGATTTGATTAAGAGACCTAACCATCATTGTTTCTATGCGTTGGGTATCGCCTCCGATCGGCATCTGTTTTGCGCTAGCGCCCGCTACCAGGAGGCTTCATGACTAAAAAGACCCAGACGGGCTTCACTCTCATCGAACTGCTGATCGTCGTCGCCATCATCGGCATCCTAGCGGCAATCGCCATTCCGAACCTGCTGACCGCCATGCAGCGCGCCAAGCAGAAACGGACGATGGCCGACATCCGCACGATCGCCACGTCGTGGGAAGCGCGCGCGACCGACCTCAATAAGTACAACGGGGCCGGCGCCATAACCCTCCCCGCCGTCACGCTCGACCACGATACGATGACGACCATCCTCTCGCCGACGTACTGCAAGTCACTCCCTCCGAAGGATGGCTGGGGCAATAACTTTGTGTACAACGCCGACCAGGACTTTAGTGCCGCGGTTGCGGCGCAGACGTACTCGATCCTCTCGTTCGGCCGCGACGGCGTGGCAGACGCGAGGGTAGGACAGGCGACGACGAACTTCGACTGCGACATCATTTACCAGCAGGGCGGTTTCTCGCAGTACCCGGACGGCGTCCAGCAGCAGTGATCGCTCGTTCCATTCGGGATTCCGGCAAGGGCGCTCTCGGGGCGCCCTTTGTGTTATCACGGAGCGCTGGCGTCTCGCCGGCTGGCCGAACGGGTTCGCGTCGGCTGGTTCAACAATGGCGACGCGCTCATGCAGGGCATCACGTTCGAAGGGGTTGCGCCCGCCAAACCGTTGACACAATTTGTCAGGAGCGACCGCATGAAACCGTCAACAATTGATGGATACAGATCTGACCCATCGACCTAACAGTAATTGTTTCAATGCATTAGATATCGTCGCCGATCGGCATCTCGCTTGCGATACCAGAGGCACTTAAGGAGAAGGAGAAAGTATAATGATGAAAAAGAACCAGAAGGGCTTCACCCTCATCGAACTGCTGATCGTCGTCGCGATCATCGGCATCCTCGCCGCAATCGCCATTCCAAACCTGCTGACCGCGATGCAGCGCGCCAAGCAGAAACGGACGATGGCCGACATCCGTACGATCGCCACGTCGTGGGAAGCGCGCGCGACCGACGTCAACAAGTACAACGCGGCCGGCGCCATCACGCTCCCCGCGGTCACCCTCAACCACGATACGATGACGACCATCCTCTCGCCGACCTACTGCAAATCGCTTCCCCCGAAGGACGGCTGGGGCAATAACTTCGTGTACAACGCCGACCAGGACTTTAGTGCCGCGGTTGCGGCGCAGACGTACTCGATCCTCTCGTTCGGCCGCGACGGCCTGGCCGACGCGAGGGTAGGACAGGCGACCACGAACTTCGACTGCGACATCATCTACCAGCAGGGCGGTTTCTCGCAGTACCCGGACGGCGTCCAGCAGCAGTAATCTCTTCCGTTCGAGACTCCGAAAAGGGCGCCCTCGGGCGCCCTTTTTGTTGCAGTTAAGGCCGGCGCGCAGGAGGCGTGTCGACGGCGCTCCCGCCCGAGACAGCGAAACTCCGAGACCCCGAGACCGGTACTATTGCGCCGTGAAAAACATTCTTCTCATCCTTCTCGTCGTAGCAGCCTTCCCCTTCGCCGCGCACGCCGCCCCCGCCGCATGGGGACAGCATGCGAAGAACGTCGAGATCATCCGGGATGATTGGGGGATCGCCCACGTCTACGGCAAGACCGACGCCGACGCGGTCTTCGGGATGATCTACGCCCAGGCCGAAGACGACTTCAATCGCATCGAGAGGAACTACCTGCTGTCGATGGGACGGCTGGCCGAAGCGGAGGGGGACGGCGAGATCTATCGCGACCTGCGGATGAAGCTCTTCATCGATCCCGCCGACATGAAAGCGAAGTACCGCCAGAGCCCGGCGTGGCTGAAAGCGCTCATGGATGCCTGGGCCGGCGGACTGAACTACTACCTGTCGACGCATCCCGAGGTGAAACCGAAGGTGATCACGCACTTCGAGCCGTGGATGGCGCTCACGTTCAGCGAGGGGAGCATCGGCGGAGACATCGAACAGGTCAATCTCAAGGGGCTCCAGGCGTTCTACGAGAAGACTCCCGGCACTGCCATTACCGCGGATCTCCGCGAATTCGTGGAGCCGACGGGATCGAACGGCGTGGCCATCGCCCCGTCGAACGCCGCCTCCCATCACGCCCTGCTGCTGATCAATCCGCACACCTCGTTCTTCTTCCGCTCCGAGCTGCAGATGGTCAGCGAAGAGGGTCTCGACGCCTACGGCGCCGTGACCTGGGGCCAATTTTTCATCTACCAGGGATTCAACGCCCACGCCGGCTGGATGCACACCTCGAGCGGCGTCGACAACATCGACGAGTATGCGGAGACGGTGACGAAGAAGGGGGACACCTTCGTCTACAAGTACGGGAAGGACCAAAAGGCGCTGAAGACGAGCACGATCACCATCCCGTACAAGACGACCGCCGGGATGGCCACGAAGAGCTTCACCGTCTACCGCACGCTGCACGGCCCGGTCGTCCGCGAGGCTGACGGCAAATGGATCAGCGTCCGGCTGATGCAGGATCCGATGCACGCCCTCATCCAGTCGTACATCCGGACCAAGGCGACGGACTACCAGTCGTTCCGGAAGTCGATGGCGCTGCACACCGACTCCTCGAACAACACGATCTTCGCCGATGCCCGCGGGAACATCGCCTACTTCCACTCCAACTTCATCCCGCGGCGCGACACGCGCTTCGACTGGACCAAGCCGGTGGACGGCAGCGATCCGGCCACGGCCTGGCACGGCGTCCTCTCCGTCGACGAGACGCCGAATCTCCTGAACCCCCGCAGCGGCTGGCTGTACAACAGCAACAACTGGCCGTGGTCGGCGGCCGGCCCGTACAGTCCGAAGCGGTCGGACTATCCGGTGTACGTCGAGCGCGGTATCGAGGAGACCCCGCGCGGCTACCACGCGCTGAAGGTTCTGCCGGGAAAGAAGGATTTCACCATCGACTCGTTGATCGCCGCGGCGTACGACAGCGACCTGCCGGCGTTCGACACGCTGCTACCACCTCTGCTGAAGGCGTACGACGAGCTCCCCTCCTCCGACCCGCTCCACGAGAAGCTCTCCGAACCGGTTGCCCTTCTTAAGAATTGGGATCACCGCTGGTCCGTAACCTCGGTGCCGACATCCCTGGCCATCTTCTGGGCTGAGGACCTCGGCAGGAAAGTAGCGCCCGCCGCGCGCGACGCGGGCATGACCGCGGACGACTACTCCGCGGCGCGGGCGACCTCCATCCAGCGCCTTCAATCGCTCGCAACCGCCTGCGACAAACTCGCCGCCGATTTCGGGAGTTGGAAGACGCCGTGGGGCGACATCAACCGCTTCCAGCGGATCAACGACGACATCGATCCGCCGCACTTCGACGATGCCGGACCAAGCATTCCGGTCGGCTTCGCCTCGTCACGCTGGGGATCGCTGGCCTCCTTCGACGCCCGCGCGCATCCGGGGACGAAGAAGTGGTACGGCACGAAGGGCAACAGCTTCGTCGCCGTCGTCGAATTCGGCAAGCGCGTCCGCGCGCGGGCCGTCACAGCCGGCGGCGAGAGCGGCAACCCGTCCTCCCCCCACTTCAACGACGAAGCCGCCCGCTACGCCACCGGCAACCTGCGCAACGTCTACTATTACCGCGACCAGCTCAAAGGCCACACCGAGCGGGGGTACCACCCGGGGGAGTGATGATGCCAAGACCCCAAACCGTTCAACCGCAGAAACACAGAGATCGCCAGGCTCTTCGCTTCGTTGTTGCCATCGGTTTGCTTGTCACCCTGACCGGCTCCACTTCCGGCCTCCGTGAATTGCCGAAGCTTGCGATACAGAGATCACAACTGACGCTGCCGGGATCCGTCCCCTTTCATCTCACGGCGACGGTCCTCAATCCCAAGGATCCATCGGATCGGGCGCACACCGCTCGCATCGAGGAGCTCTGGGTATCGCCGCAGAAATGGCGGCGCAAGGTGACCTCTCCCGACTTCTCGCAACTGCTCATCGTGAATGGAGGACGGGTCCACGAGGAGATCACGGGCGACTACTATCCGAACTGGCTGCGGACTCTGGTGAATGGCCTGTTCGATCCCGGCGCTCCCCTGCAGGGAGTCGACCTGACGGCGTCCGACGACAATCCGGTGCGCAATACCAAACAGGTTTGCCGCCGTTTTGCGACGGCGGTTGGGATCGACCCGGTCTCGAACGATGTCTTCTCGTCGTACTGCTTCCTGAATGGCCTGCTCGACGGTGTCAACATGCCGGGGTATTGTGTGGACTACAAGGACTACGCCCCGTTTTTGGGGAAGCAGGTGTCACGCAGGGTTCAGGCGTACATCGACGGGGAACTGCAGCCGGAGGCGCGAATCGTGGAGCTGAACGTCCTGAAAGCGCCGGACGAGTCTCTCTTCACGATCACCGAGGTGCATCCGCTGTTGAAGACCGTCTTCGTCAGCGAGCAGGATGCCCGAGCCCACATTCTCGACGCCGCTCCCATGGTCTGGCCCAAGATCCACGAAGGTCAGGCAGTGGGTCTGGCGAGTATTTATGTCTGCATCGACCGTGACGGAAGAGTCCGTGAGACGCACAGTCTCAACAACGACCATCCCGACGTCGCGGATGCTGCCCTGGAACAGGTGATGCGATGGCGGTTCCGGCAGTTCATGTCGGAAGGAGTGCCGGTTCAGGCGGAAACGATTCTGACCTGGGCGTATTCGACGGAGTTGGAGTAGCGGCGCTTCGCGCGTTATCGGTTGTCGGTTGTCGGTTTATTTCTGCCAAGTACAACTGAAAACCGACAACCGACAACTGACAACGCGCGAAGCGCCGCAGTTACCACTCGGCAGGCATCTTCACGAACGATCGATCGAGATCGCGAACCGAGGCGGAGCCGAGCAGCTTCATCGTCCGGACGATGCCGGAGCGGAGGATGTCGATGGTCCGCGACACACCCGCTCCCCCTGCCGCGCCAAGGCCATAGGCGTAGGCACGTCCGATGAGAACCGCCTTCGCGCCGAGGCAGAGGGCTTTCACCACATCGCTGCCGCGGCGAATGCCGCCATCCAGCAGGACCTCCGCCTGACCGTTGACCGCGGCGAGCACTTCCGGCAACACGCGCAGCGTCGGCGCGACACCGTCGAGTTGCCGCCCGCCGTGATTCGAGACCACCATCGCCGTCGCTCCCTGATCGATGGCGCGCCGGGCATCATCCGCCGTGTGCACGCCCTTCACGACGATGGGACCCTGCCAGGCCTCGCGGATCCAGCGGAAGTCGTCCCACGACACCATCGATTGCTCGAGGGCCGCGCCGACGTCCGCGTACGGCATGGGGCCGTCCTTCAGCACGATGTTCGGAAAGCGCATCAAACCGCCGTCGCCGAGGAAGGCGGCAAGCCAGCGTGGCCGGGCCAGGAATTGGAAGATGTACGGGAACATGGTGAACGGCGCGCCGGAGACGAGCTCCTTCGTGCCGTTGCGTACGTCGCGCTCCCGGTTTCCGGCGACCGGGGTGTCGACGGTGACGACCAGCGCGGAACAGCCGCAGTCTTTCGCTCGTTCGATGGCGGCCGTGGCCACGTCGCGGCCGCCGACGAGATAGAGCTGGTACCACACCGGCCCGCGTGTGGCCGCTTTGACGTCGCGCACGGCGCAGCCCGCCAACGTCGAGAGCGTATAGATCGTGCCGGCCTCCCCCGCCGCACGCGCCGCCTTCTCTTCGCCCCGCGGATAGAAAAGGCGGGAGCTGCCGACCGGCGCCAGCAGAAACGGGACCTCGACGGTGTGGCCGAGGACGGTGGTCCGAAGGTCGACGCTGGCCGTGGCCACGGCGGAGCGAGGCCGGAGGATCACGTCGTCGAACACGCGCGCGTTCTCGCGCATGGTCCATTCGGCATCCGCGCCACCGTCGATGTAGTCGAAGACGACGCGCGGAAGGCGTTTCTTAGCCGCGGCCCTGAGGTCGGCGATGTTGACGATGTGGGTCATGGGTTGGTCATTCTAGGCCGGCACGGCCGGCTGCGTTGGTTGCCCAAGGCTCGGCCACCATCTTCGCTCTATCGTTCTGCCGCGCAGACTCGTAGTGAAGCGGTCTCGCGGCAACCCACCGCGCGACCGCGTAACCGCGAGACCCAGCAGCCGCGCCACCGACATCCCTACAATATCCGCCTCCCCCATTCGTCTACAGCAGTGGATGAATGATCTGGCGAGCCTTACCGCGATGACCGAGAACGATAGACGCATCTCCGAAATCGTCGCGGCAGAGGGATCCCGGCTTCGCAATTTCATCCGACGGCGCGTCCCCGATCCCTCGGATGTCGAAGACCTGCTGCAGGAAGTCTTCTACAAGCTGGTGGAAGCCAACCGCCTCCTGATGCCGATCGAGCACGTGACCGGCTGGCTCTTTCGCGTGGCCCGCAACCGCATCACCGATCTTTTCCGGAAGAACGAGCCGGAGAGCTTCTCGGACGAGGGTGTGGTTGGTGACGACGGCGAGATGCTGCAGATCGAGGATCTGCTGCCGTCGCCCGATGCCGGCCCCGACGCGCTCTACGTCCGCCACGTGCTGCTCGATGAGGTGGAGCTCGCGATCAGCGAGCTCCACGACGAGCAGCGCGAGGTCTTCATCGCCCACGAGCTGGAGGGGCGCAGTTTCAAGGAGTTGTCCGCGGAAACCGGGGTGAACGTCAACACCCTGCTCTCCCGCAAGCACTACGCGGTGCTTCACCTGCGCGAGCGCCTGCAGAGCATCTACGACGAATTCAGGAACACGTAAGGAGCAACGACATGAGAAGGAAACGGCTTTTATGGATCGCCCCGGCAGCAATCGTGGGGATGGTTGTTTTCGCCTTCATCGGCGGCGAAGTGGTGATGCGTCTCTGGAACTGGCTGCTCCCCGATCTGTTCGGCTTCAAGCAACTCACCTTCTGGCCCGCCCTCGGCCTGCTGGCCCTCTGCCGCATCCTGTTCGGCGGTTTCGGCATGCGCGGCGGCGGCATGAACCGCTCGATGTTCCGCCGCCGCATGGCCGAACGTTGGGAGCGTATGACCCCCGAGGAACGCGAGAAGTTCTGCGGTGGGATGCACGGGCGTTGGGGGCGGGAGGTTCCGCAGGAGCCGAAGGCGGAGGTGTGAGGGGTCGATATCAAGCCGCACCCTCCTTATCCGCGTGATTGGACTGCTAAACCGAGGGAGAGCCCCTCGTGCGGGCCGCGGATGGGGGTCGATATCAAAGGCGACCCACCTCAAGATCACAACCGAGGGGGATCGATATATCAGGATCGAACCACGTCGACATAACCCAGGGGGGTTCAAGATCAGGATTGACCCACTTCGATATCAGAACCAAGGGGGTTCAATATCAGGATCGAACCACTTCGATATCAGAACCGTTGATTTCGAGGTTGGTCGATCATGATATCGCCCACCTTGGCTCTGATCTTGAGGTTGGTCGATCCTGATATCGACCCCCATCGGTTCTGATATTGAGGTTGGTCGATCATGATCACCATCCCTCTTCGCCCACCACAACGGGCTCCAGGCCTCTCTGAGGAGGCTGTCCGCCCACCTCGACAGGCTGACAGCCTCTACGGGTAGGCTCCACGCCCACCCAAACAGGCTTGAAGCCTCTAACAGCAGGCTTCCCGCCCACCTGAACAGGCCTCAGGCCTCTATCGGTAGGCTCCGCGCCTGATCCGACAGGCGTCATGCGGGTAAGCGACGGCTCCCCCTCTCCCCTACTTAGTCCTCGGATACTATTGGGGCTGAGGAGTCTCCTCCGTGAGTACCGCACCCCCTCGTCGCCGATGTGGTAACCCGGCAATCTCGATGATCGTGGCGCCGCATGCAAGTTACACTCGCGCTCGATGAAACTGGCGATCCCGATGACACAGAAGCCGAGGAGCTTTGAAGGATGTCTGAACCAATCAACCCGGTGTTGATCCACCACCTTACGCCGAAGAATTTTCTATCCTTCGGCCCCGAACATCCGGGCATCGAACTCCAGGCTCTGAACGTCTTCATCGGTCCCAACGGAAGCGGCAAGTCCAACCTCATCGAAGCCGTCAGCCTGATGCGCTCGGCCACGAAAGACATGCGTGCGGTGACGCGCAAGGGCGGCGGCGTGGCGGAATGGATCTGGAAAGGTGAGCCGAACGGTGCGGCGTCGGTGGACTGGGTTGTGAGAGGTGCCAAAGGGCTCGAACCGCTTCGGCACGTGGTGTCCTTTCGCTCGGTGGCGCAGTCCTTCTCTCTGGACGACGAGCGCGTAGAGGACGCGGAAAGGCGAGCCGGCCAGGAGGACGTTTCCTTCTACTACCACTACCAACATGGCCATCCTTCGGTGAACACGGCTGGCAATGGAAAGCGCCCTATAGCGCGCGAGACGATCGATCTGGACCGGTCGATCCTCGCGAAGATGCGTGACCCTGAGACCTATCCGGAGCTGGCCTGGCTTGCGCAGAACTACGAGCAGATCCGGATTTATCGGGAATGGGCGTTCGGGCGGAATGCGGTGTTCCGCGAGCCCCAAGAGGCTGACATGCGGAACGACGCCCTGGAAGAGGATTTCTCCAACCTCGGCCTTTTTCTGAACCTCGTGAAGACGCACTTCCCCGTGGCCAAGAAGGCAATTCTCCAGAACCTCAAGGACCTCTACGACGGAATCGTCGACTTCGAGATTTCATTCAGGGAGGCACGGTTCAGGTGTTCTTCACCGAGGATGACTATGTGATTCCCGCGACGCGCCTCTCGGACGGCACGCTGCGGTATCTCTGCCTTCTGGCGATCCTCTGCGATCCCAATCCACCACCGCTCATCTGCATCGAGGAGCCGGAGCTGGGGCTGCATCCGGATATCCTTCCCAAGGTGGCGGACCTCCTCCGTGCTGCATCAGCGAGGACCCAGATCATCGTCACCACCCACTCGGACATCCTGGTGGATTCGATGACGGACACTCCTGATGCGGTTGTCGTTTGTTCCAAGCAACACGGCGAGACGACGCTCGAGAGATTGAAGCCGGACGATCTCCGCGAATGGCTGGAGAAGTACCGGCTCGGACAGCTCTGGATGAAGGGCGAAATCGGCGGGACGCGATGGTGAGCGCACGTCTCTACATCGAAGGCGGTGAATCGAAGGAGGATCAGATTCGCTGCCGCGAGGGCTTTCGAAAACTGCTGGTAAAAGCGGGCTTCTCAGGAAGGCTCCCGCGGCTAACCGCGTGCGGTGGGCGAAATTCAGCGTTTGATGATTTCAGAACCGCGTTCGCCAAGCGAAAGGAACGCGACTACATCGCGATGTTGATCGACAGCGAAGATCCGCCGGGAGATATAGAACAGACTTGGAATCACCTGAACAAACGGGACGGATGGACCAGACCCGCGACAGCGAACGATGAGCAGGTTCTCTTCATGACGACGTGCATGGAGACGTGGATCGTCGCGGACCGGGCGGCACTGCGAGCGCACTACGGCAACCGCTTGCAAGAGAATGCCCTCCCTCCCTGATCGACCTGGAGAACGCGATCGACACGAGGTGCACGACCAACTGGCGCACGCCTCGCGCAACTGCTCGAACGCCTACGCCAAAGGAAAGCGATCGTTCGAGGTACTGGCGAAGCTGGAGCCGGCCCTCTTGAAACAACACCTTCCCAGCTTCGTGCGTGTGGATCGCATTCTGAAAGCGAATCTATGAGCCGCCCCTACACATATCACTGATCTGCGCGATCATAGGCGCATGGATACAGGCAAGAAGAACCCGACGCCGAGCGAGGCCTCTAGCATTGGCTTCTGCTCGGAACATACAACGGAGTATGTTCTGGTGCCGCAGCTCCGTGCACTGCTGGAGTCGAACTACGCTGCTGCAATTCCCGTTTTCATTTGGTTCACCCGAGAGGGAGCCCGCGGCTGTAGCTCTTTCGATGGAGAGAGACTTGTGAAGCTCGCGGCGGTATTCCCTCGTCGCCCCAAGGTCCATTCGACGTGGCAGGAAACCATCGTGGTCAAAATCAATGAGGAGTTGTTTGAATACGCAGCGTGTGCGGAGGTATACGGCATCGTAACGTTGGCAGGTGTGCCACTCGCGTCATCGCTCTTCCATCTCACGTCGGGGTGCAAAGCATCATGGTTCGCGCTGTCCGCAATCGATTCACCAGAGGATCAGTTCGTACGGCTCAAACTCCTAAGCAATGAAGCGAAAACAGATGCGCGGGGTATTGCTGGACCACTTACGGATGAAGAACTCATCAACCACATCAACCTTAACGCCCAAGTGATGTCATGGTCGTCGGCAATCGCTGCGTTGCGCGAGGTCCGGAGAAGCGTGAAGCGCGCGCGATACCCATGGTGGGCGGCGGGCTACAAACCATTCCTCATGCTTATTTCGGAAGATCCCGTCCAACCACCGCGCCTCGCGTAGTCAGCCAGCAACTCGCCGTGCGTCAAGCGATTTCCCGAGAACGCAAAAATGGGGTCAAGTGGACAGATGCTTGCGGGAGAGAAAGTGACAGCACTGCCGACAATCGCCGCGGCCCCAACCAACTCATCATCCTCGGATTCCAGACGCCTCGAAGAGAAACGAGAACGTGAGGGTCGAGAACGTGAGGGTCGAGAACGTGAGGTCAGACCTTCGTTTTTTTGCTACCTGTAACTCATTGATGAGTTAGCTACTTGCATCGCCAGAAAATACGCCCGGAACACTCGGTGAGTTATTCGCAGCAATATCGAAGGCCTGGCCTCGCTATCTTCTGCCGCCACAAAAAGCTCGGCTTGTTCGCTGCTGCGACTCCGAGGAGCAGGTATGACAGTGAGAACGGCGGCTCGCCCGTTTTGCTAAGCAAGCGAGCATCCGTATGCTTCACCTCAGATATGCGAAAGAAGCAGCGCAGCGGTACGTTACGCACGCACGCCCGACGTACGCAAAAGGGATTGCAGTACGACATCGCGATTTCGTACGCGAGCGAAGACTCGAGGATCGTCGGTACGGTGGTCCGGCGGCTGAAAGCCGAGAAGGGATTGAAGGTCTTCTTTTCACCGGATTACAAAGTGGACCTTTGGGGCAAGGACGAGCGTGAGTTCGAACGAATCTACGGTGGCGGGGCGCGCGTCGTCGTACCGTTCATCTCGAAGGACTACGTGCGCAAAGAGTGGCCGCTCCGAGAGTTCCGGGCCGCTAAACGTGCCGACAAGACGCGCGACTACGATTCGATCCTCCCAGTTCGTATCGATGATTCGGCACTCACAGGATTGCGCCGGACCGTCCAATACCTCAGCACCCAGGACCATACCGCGACGGAAATCGCGGATGGTCTCATCAGGAGACTGCGAGCTCTTTCTGGGAGCAGTGCCGCCCGCGTTGTCACCGCTCGGCGACGAGACATGGCTCGCCTCGCCGGAGCAACACGGGAGGCGCTGGGGATCATCGTCACCAGCCCGCTGCCTGCGGATACTCACTGGCTCACAGAACTGTTCCCCCGAATCGACTGGAAGCGCAACTCGCCCTTCTCCGCCGGCTCGACCTCATCGAAGGCTCAAGACGGAGCCTCCAAGCCGCGAAGGCAGCTGAGCGCGCCATCCTGCTCAGCACAGATGAAGCGATCTGGCGGCGTGGCTGGGTTGAGGCGCTCACACCGTACTCTGAACACACCGACGTTCCGTTGCTCTTAGCACTCGAGTACCTCGCGCTCGATCGGTGGCGTGAAGCGATCCATGTGCTTGTCGACATCGCGGAAGCCCTTGAGCCTGGTGCCTGGAATGACTTTTACCTGTCACTGCTCCGTTTGTTCGACCATCCCAAGCTTCTTCGACGCTTGCCATCTTCAGAGCGGAGGCGATTCAGAAATTCCTTGGGGCTCGTGCTATCGCGTGCCGGTGAGCAGACAGAAGCGACAGCGGCATTCTCGGAACTTCGCAAGACGAGCGAGAAAGCCGGAGACTCGTGGGGCATCGGGCAATCCCTGATAAACGGTGGGGTAGCGGCGCTATACGGAGGCGAGCTCGATAGGGCACACGGGCTCTATGAAGCCGCGATCGCGCACGCACGAGCAACTGCCGACGACATACTGCTCTGTCGATCACTCACGAATCTGGCGCAAACGATCACATCGTCCGATCTGGAGCGGGCGGAGATGCTCCTCGCTGAGGCCGAAGCGGTGAAGGAGCGTGCCGGAGATGTGAGCGGGAGTGTCGTGCTTTCTCTCGCCCGCGGCGACCTCGCGATGAGTGGTGGAGATGCGAGTGCCGCGCTCGCTCACTACGAACGAGCTGTCGCCGAGGCGGCTGCCGCCGGTTTACGTCACATGCAAATGGTTGCGACGCGCTGCGTTGGGCAAGCCAACGCAGGCTTGGGGAAGTATAAAGAGGCCTTTAGCTCGTTCGCGGCAGCACGCAAACTTGGGCGAGAAGAAGAATTCACTGACCAGTACATCCCACTCGTCGAAGCGGAAGCACTCGCGCGGTTGCAGGCAAAGCACTACCTGCGCGCGGAGAAGCTGTTCAGAGAAGCCGCTGACCTCCATAAGGAGCGCAATAACAAAACGGCTGCTCTCATCGCGCGTCACGACGCGGGCGTAGCTGCTCTCCTCAGCGGCCGCCCCGATGCAGCTTTGCCGCACCTGCTGACCGCCGGTCTCGCTGCACGCGACGCGCTGGAACCATGGTGGGAGGCGCGATGTGCAGTCGACGCGTCGTACGCCGCTATGGATACCGCGGAGCGGCGACGATTACTTCGCAATGCGACGAGGTACGCACTCGCCTCCCGTGATCCTGAGCTTCAGGTCGAGGTCGCGCACGCCGCGGCAATCGCGGCCTTCCGTGACAACGACTATGAGGCGGCAGACCGAGAACTCGTTCGTGCCATGCCCCTCACGGCAGAGCCAGATTTTCGCACTGGGCTTCTCGTAGATCGCTTCTACGTCGCTGTGGAGGCGGGATGGCCCAGGCGAGCCGAGAATCGCTTCGAAGAAGCCCGCACGGTTGCTGCCGCGCGGCAGCAGACTTCATACATGGTGGACCTACACACGGCCGCAGGTGACTGGTTGTGGGAGCAGGCCGGATCGAAGCGCACGACGGCCTCCGAGGCGTATGCCGTAGCCTTGTTAGAGGCGACGAAGATCGATATTGAGACAGCGATTCAGGTTGGAAGTCACCACGTTCGTCGCCTCATCTTCGCCGATCCTGCAGAACGCCAAGCACTGCGGGCGTCTACGCGAGCGTGGATGGAGAAGCAATCCGAGGGCGGAGGCCTTGTAGATTTCGTCGTTTGGCCGTTCGACGCAGCGGATGAAATCGGTCCGACTGTCGCATCGCGCCGCGCGCTAAGCGCAGAATGTATCAGCTCAGCTCTGGCCACGGCATTGGAGGCAGCGATCGCCTCCGTCCAGTCACCCGTTGCGGAGTGACGATCGAAGACAGGCAGGGTTACAACCGTTAGGGCACCGACACGCAGAAGTCGGCCTATCAGTTCCGACGCCCCGGTGAATCGTGAACAAGGCGAACCGATTCCTCTCCAAGCTCTGTCACTCGCAGCGAACGCCTAGCATGACTCGGTCCGGAGGTTCACACTTTTGCTCCTCCCCTCACCCCACGATCTCCCCCTCGTGCAATCTCCGCAGGAAACTGTCCAACGACAGCACGCGGGTTCCGTCGAGCTCCAGCTCTCGGTCACCGCGATAGACGATGTAGGCCTTCGCAGCCGCTCCCGCGCGTAAGGCATCGATCCCCTTTTTCCAGTCGCGGCGGAACTCGCGGTCGTTCTTCACCTCGATGGCAACCACGTTGCGACCGTGCCACCAGACGAAGTCGACTTCGCTGCCGCTCGGGGTGGCCCAGTAGCCGAGGGAGCCTTTGATGCCGGCGTAGTGGAGGTAGCTTCGGAGCTCGTGATGGATGAGGTGCTCCAGAAGGACTCCATCCCAATCGGGAGTGAGCGGCTGGTCGAAACCGCCGGCGGCGGCGTGAAGAACGCCCGGATCGAACCAGTAGAACTTCGGGAGGGCAACCTCTTTGACTTTCGCGCGAGGCCGCCAGGCGGGCAGCCAGCTTCCGATGAGGGTGTCGACGAAGACTTCGAAATACCCTCGCACGGTCTCGCGGGAGACGCCGGCATCGCGCGCGATTCCCGAGATGTTCGTGGCCTGACCGGCGGCAAGCGAGGCCACCTCCAGAAACCTGCTGAAGCTGCCGAGGTCCCGAACGAGTCCCTCGGCTTTGATCTCTTCGGCGAGATAGGTCGTGACATACGCACGAAGAAACTCCTCGCGGGCCTCGTCGTCCGGAGCGTTGACACTCAGCGGCATCGCGCCGAAGCGAAGGAGTTGGGCGGCCGGAACCGAGAAGTTCATTTCCGCGGTGGTAAGGGGAAAGAGATTCTTGACGACGGCCCGGCCGGCGAGCAGGTTGGCCGCACCTCGTTTCAGCTTCCGCGCGGACGAGCCGGTGAGCGCGAACTTCTTGTAGCCCTTCTCCTCCATGAGGAAATGAACCTCGTCCAACAGGCGTGGAGCGCGCTGCACTTCATCGATGACGATCCAGCGGCTTCGCGGCTGGGTGAGCACCTCGGCACGGAGCTCTGACGGATCACGCTCGTAGCGCAACATGACTTCCGAGGCCAGCAGGTTGACAACGAATGCGTCCTCGAACCGGGAACGGATCCAGGTGCTCTTTCCCGTTCCCCGGGCACCGAAGAGGAAGAATGACGAGCGAGGCGTCGGCAGGGTACGTGGAAACATCGACACCAAATTTACCGTCAATTTGGTGTCGATGTCTACAGCCGGACGGAGAGAGGAGTGCCTGTACGACGGCGGCGAAGCCGCCTTAAGAACCGTAGCCCCGGCTTCAGTCGGGGGATTCAGGGTGTTCCCGGTATCCGAGCCCGCTTCAGCGGGCGACAGAACCATTCCCGAGGTACATCGCGTTCGATGGGTGAATACGCCGTGCCACACGGAGGAGCTTCGAGAGACTCATGCGACAACATCGCATCGTGATCGATGCACGGCACCGGTGGACGTAATCTGACGCCCGCTGAAGCGGGCTCGCAAACTGGGCCGCACCATGACCCCCGGCTTGAAGCAGGGGGCTGCGGTTCTTATACCGGCTTCGCCGGTTTGGCGCAGACAGGAGTTCTGCCCCACATCGTCCCCTTGTGATCTGGAACACGGCAGGCCGCCGGTCCGCGACCGATTGTTGGGCTCGTTCACATTCAATGGGCGCTTCCGGCAGCGCCCAATCTCTCTCTCTATTTCTTGACGAAAGGAAGTCCCTATGAAACGAGCCTTAGTCGCTCTCTCTGTGTTAGTTGCGTTCGCATCCTTGCTGTTGCCGTCCACGGCCGCGGCCAGCGAGGCTTGGATCCTCGACATTCCGGTCCGCGGCATCCCGAATCAGGAATCGGGGATGGTGCGGGTCATTCTCGAGTTGAGCGCCGCTCCGGCCGGCTCGCAGCTCGTGGTCAACGGCGGCACCACCCTCAACCTCGGCGACACCGTGGCCGTGGCGGGAGACTCGGTGACCTACGAGGCGCTGGGCGGCA
Source organism: Thermoanaerobaculia bacterium (assembly GCA_035569395.1). Classification (GTDB taxonomy): domain Bacteria; phylum Acidobacteriota; class Thermoanaerobaculia; order Gp7-AA8; family Gp7-AA8; genus JADGNZ01. The sequence continues at coordinate 57,569 of DATMNC010000102.1, forward strand.
ACAACGTTCGCATCACCTACGTGCCGCTAACGAACTTCGGGGCTGACTTCTGCGCGGGCACGTTCGCCGTCGAGAAGCAAATCCCCATGCGCTTCGTCGGCGCACAGGACGTCACGGCCTACCGGATGTCGACCTACGTCGTGGCCGCGCCGATGGCCGAGTGCTCGCAGGTGTCGAAACACACCGGCGACACCCCGGCCAGCCTGATTCCGAACGACGACGGCGTGGCGCCGGCGCTCGCGGCGACGTACAAGGGCCGCAACAACTTCGACGTGGCACTCGTGCTCGACAAGTCGGGCAGCATGAACGACCTTCCTCCCGGCGCTCAGAGCGGACCGAAGAAGGTCGACATCCTCAAGTCGGCGGTACAGAACTTCGTCGGCCAGTGGGAGCTGCTCGACGCGCCGCCGGGAGGGGGACCGGAGTGGTCGGGCGACCGCATGGGGATGGTCTTCTTCGACTCCACCGCCCAGCCGCAGACGCTCGTCGGCGCCGATCCGCCGGCAAACTTCTTCCTGCAGCGCGGGGCGGCCAACGCCTGGGACGCCATCATCACCAAGGTCAACGCCCTCTCTCCGGGAAGCTCGACCTCCATCGGTGCCGGCATCAACGAAGGAATGAGCCAGTGGAAGGCCGATCCGAAGAATGATCTCAACGTCGTCCTCATCACCGACGGCATCCAGAACACGGCACCGCTGATCACGCCGACCGCCAGCGGTTTCCTCGGCCTGGCGCCGGTGGCCGGCCTGCCGCAGGAGCTGCGCAAACGCTTCATCCCCATCCAGACCATCGCCTTCGGAACGCCGGCACAGGTTGACGACACGCTGCTCCGCAACATCTCGTTCGAGACCTCCGGCCAGTCGTATCAGGCCGTCACCTCATCGACGATGTTCGACGTGTTCGGAATGACGCTGGTGGCCATCCTCAAAGGCAACACGGCGTCGATGGCCACGCGGGTGCTGGACACGCTGACTGGCCCGGGTCCGAGCGCGGTCGTTCCGGTAACTGTCGACCGCTCGCCGCAGCGCGTCGTCTTCACCGTGCAGTGGGCGCCGCCGGCGCGGCAGATGCTCGACCTCGACGTCTATCCGCCGGGCGCCGTCGTGCCGGCGATTCCTACGTCGTCGAAGAAGACGGCGCAGGCCTCCATCCAGGCCTTTGACATGAGCCAGGGATTCAAGTCGGGCGCGTGGAGCGTGCGCGTGAAGCGCGACCTCAAGAGCGCCGCCGACGTGCCGTACTTTCTCAACGTGATGTTTCTGGAGAAGGATCTCGATTATCAGTTCACGCTCGACAACCTCCACGCGGTCACCGGCGACTCGCTCGGCATCCACGTATTGGTCGACTGGGACGGCAAGCCGCTGCCCGGCCTGCCGGCCGGCGCCATCAAGGTCCGCATGCAGCGGCAACCCGACGGCATGGGCAACATCCTTCACGCGTCGCATATCAAGGTGCCGGGCGGCAATACCATCACCCCCACCGGCGACATCCTGACGCCGTTAGATTACAAGATCGCGGCGCTCGGACAGCCGCTGATCGACAGCACCACGCCGAAGGACGTCGCCGTCATTACGCTCACCGATCAGGGACGGGGATTCTATGGCGCGACGTTCCCCGACACCGCCATTCCCGGCACCTACGTCTTCGAGGCCATGCTCGACTGGGACACGCCTCTCACGGGCCACGTGGTGCGCGAAGAGCGCCTCGAGGAGGACGTAAAGCCGCGCGCCGATTCGGCCGCCACCGCCGTCACCCTAACCGGCGACGCCTCTGGCGTCTGGACGCTCACGGTCACCCCGCGCGATCGCTTCGGCAACTACTTCGGACCTGGCTACGCTGGGCTGGTGCAGGCGCGCGTCCGCAGCGGCGGGAGGCTGCGCAGCACCACTCCCGCCGACCAGGACCAGCTCGGCACGTACACCTTCACCATCGCCGGATCCCCAGGCGTGACGCCGGTCGTCGACGTCATCGTCGACGGAGTGCTCCTGTCGGGAGGGCGATGATCGTTTGGCGTCTGCCCCATCAACCTGTCGAGAACCCCTCTCCCCGCGTCGTGCGGGGAGAGGGATTCTCCGTTAGTGGCCACAGTGCCACTGACGCGGCACACGCTCGTGAGCTCGCTCACGCCCCCTTGAACCTTCGGCCCAAATTGGCCGTCGCGATCTGCACCAATCACCCGAAAATGATGAGTTCGTACGCTCCCCGAGGCAGCTAAAACACTCCCGTAGGCTGTGAACACACTCGCGGAGTCTGTGAATACACTCCCAGAGTCTGTGAATACTCCCGGAGTCTGTTAACACGCTCCCGGAGGCCGTTAACACCTGAAACTTAAGCAGTTCTCGGTCGGAGCGCTTGGCGTCTCGCCGCGTCAGCGGCACTGGATGAGTGCGACGAATGACGATTGCGACGAGCGTCACGCCTTCCGCGTCGCCACCCACGTCCCGTCGGACCGTCCCTTCACCCGCATCCTCCCCTTGCCGGAATCGCCGGCTGAAATGCGCTGGGAGAGAAGGGCTCTCGATGTAGGGAAGCGCAAGCTCTTGACGCAGCCCCCCCTTACACCCCCCTTACACTGCCATCGCCTTCACGGCCGCGGTCAGCGGGGCGTAGAGGCGCTCGTGGTAGCCGAACGCTTCTTTGTAGATCTGTTGGAAGGCGCCGAGGTCTTTGGGGGAGACGACCAGGTTCACGCCGTAGAGGAAGGCGGCGTTGCCGTCGAGGGTGCGGAGGTTGTCGGAGAAGAGGATGAAGAAGGCTTTTCGCCGGTCGATCGGAGTGAGAGAGATGATCGGGGCGAAATCGGCGAGAGGCGGCGGGGTGATCTGGGCGGGGTTGAGCATCACCACCGGCGGGTACTCCTGCATGAAATAGTCGCGAGCCTCTTTCGGTGAGGCGATGACGATAGGCATGAAGCCGATGAGCTTCGCCGCCTGACGCAGCGCCGGATGATCGTTGCCGACGATCAACGCTTTGGCGCCGAAGCCTTCGTCATCATCATGC
>DATMNC010000103.1:0-10619 GCA_035569395.1 Thermoanaerobaculia bacterium
GTCGGGAAAGCCGAGGTGAAACATCTCGTGGGTCAGGATCCAGTCGGAGCGAAGGATTGCCCGAGTCACATCCGACGCCACGCGTACCCTGATCAGCCGCCCGTCGAAGGTTCTGCCGCTGCTCACACCACGCCCGCCGCGCCCGACCTCCACCCTGATCAGCACCTGCCTGACAGGATAGCGGCCGTAGACCGTCATCACCGCATCCGCCGCATCGTGAACCCAGTTTTCCACGAGCGTTCGAAAGGCTTGCGGAACCTCATCAGAAAAGCGGACAGTGATCGATGCGTCTCCCGCTTTGAGCGACGAGTCAGGCACGCCGGCGGCGCACGCGGCCTGGGCGATCAGAAGAAGGGCAACGATGCAGAGCGGTCGATGCATGAGTGGCGTTACACGAACGCAAGTCCCGCGCCCATCGTTTGCCTACCGCGCCGCACACCCCGCGCCGCTGCAATCGAGTGCGACGAACACTTCCGATGAGATCGTCCACGACGGCAACCCCGCACTGCTTACCGTCTTCCGCCAGACCGCCATGTAGTCGCCGCGCCAGTCGGCCGGACCGGCGGCTGTCGTTGCGTGACCCGTCCATGTTCCCCGTTCCGATGCCGAGGGATCGCTGCGGCTGATCTCGATCGTCGCCGGCGTCCGGACGAACACGAGGTCCGGCTGCGCCTTCCAGCGCGTCTCGATCTCCTGCCGCATCGCGTCGCGGCCCTGAATCACTTTCCCGCTCGCCGCGGTGACGATGACCTCGTCCTTCAGTACCTGTGCGAATGCCGCCGCATTGTGGGCGTCCAGCGCCTCATTCGATGCCGCCCGCGAGTCGCGGATGATCGTCTCGTCCCTCGGCGTCGAGACCAGCGCGATCCGATCGCCGCGCGGGCTGAGCGCGATTCGTGTGAGCCCTTGCAACTCCGGATCATCGAACTGGGCCACCGGACGCCATTCATCAGGATGCACAGGGTTCCACTCGTAGATCGTGTGCACGGAGGCCATGAGCAACGTGCCTCGCGACGTCCAGACGTGGCTCCCCGAAGTGGGGAAGGGAATCGCGGTCAGCGTCGTCACGAGCCGGTTGCCGAGGTCGAGTTGCCGCAAAAACAACTTGCGCGGAGGCGCGCTCTTCACCGCCTCCCCTTCCGGAGCGGGAAACGGCTCGACGGCGACGAAGGTCACCGCCCGCTTGCCCGGAATGCGGATTGGCGCCGACCCCGCGCCGACCGCCATCGTATCGAGCGCCTTCGTCGCCGCATCGTAGATGACGACGCGGCGCTGCTTGTCGTTCATGAACAGCACCCAGGTCCGGTCGTCGAACCGGCTGAAGTAGCCGGCATCGCTCGTCTCCGTCAGCGCGCGCTCTTTCCCCGAGACCTCGTGAAGCCATACCTTCCCTTCTCGCAGCAGCATCAGCGATCCATCCGCCGCCGGCGTGGGACTGAACCCGAGCGCTCCCGGAACCCGCGCCGACGTGCCACTCGCGAAATCGTGGATCACCGCCTGCACCGCATGCCCCGTCTCATCGAGCACCGCAATCTGCGACGTGAACACCAGCCTCCCATCCGGAAAGAACGCCGGCTGGTTGTCGTACCCCGGGTGCTTCGAAATGTTCACCAGATTCGAGACCGCGAAGCGGCCACCAGACATGTCCAGCGAACCGACCCAGACTTCGGAGTCGTTTATCTGGGCGGTGAGCGTCGCCGCTGAGGCGAGGAGCAGGAAACAAACGACGATTTGCCGCATGGGCGGATCGTATCGCTTTATTTCACGCGGAGACGCGGAGAGGAGTCCGCCGGTCCCGAGTAGTTGCCCTCTCTCTGCGCCGCCGTGTCTCCCCTGTGACCTAAGGCTTTTCCGTGAACACCGCACTACCGCGCTCGTCGGCAGCGATTTTCGAGAACGAGCGATTCAACTCGGGGAGCTTCGAGGGCGGCACGGAAAACGCTCGCATCTCGTATTGCCGCCGGAACATCAGCTTCCCGTCCGCGGCGTTTGAGCTGCTCGCGTAACTCAAGAGCTCGTTCGACAGCGACACGGGCGGCGGAAGCTCGTCGAGATGCAGCGAGTTGGGAAGCGTGATCTCGAATTCATCGGTCTGGAGGGAAGGACCGTCGGTGATGTATGAGTATTCGCGGTGCGAGGCATCGACGATCGTCTCTTCCTTCTGGCCGAGGACGCGCGGGCGAACGAGCACCATGCTGGCCGTTCGCTTGGCATAGCCGGGTACGGCCACCTTGTAGCGAATCAGAAGGTCGGTACCGCTCTGTTCGAGGTTCTCGATCTTCATCTCCGTTGCATGGAAATCGCCGAAAGAACTGATAATGCCGGACTCGATCGCGCCGATGCGAGCGCTGGCTTTGAGGGGCCGCAGCAGGCCGCGCAAATCAGCGGCGATCTCGCCGCTGCGCACTTCTTCGACTTCGCCACTGAGAGTACCGTTCTCATCAAGACGAAACGTCGCATGCCGCCGCAACTGATTTGCCGCGGGCGGCGCGGCCGGCAACTCGACCAACTCACCTCCATCCGCGGTCACGAGTAATCCGCGGCTCTCCTGCAGATACTGCGGCAGATATCCGACCGGCGCCAGGGCGCTCGTCGGATCGAAGAACAGCAGCGTGCCGAGGCGCGGATGTTGAGCCGCGGAGTGAATGCCGTTCAGGGAGGCTCCCGGCGGAAGGCGAACCGCGATGATGGCGTGATTGAACACGCCGGCGGTGGAGAACTCGGCATCGACGACGCCCGGCGTTGTGTTGACGAGCACGTAATACGACTCGATGGCCGCTTCGCGCAGCATCGTGCGCAGCAACGTCACTTTGTCCTTGCAGTCACCGTAACGGTTCGAGAAGACATCCGCAGCGGCGTGCGGCTGATAACCGCCGATACCGATCTCCACGGCCACATAGCGAACCTGCTGCTGTACGAACGCACCGAGCGCGCGGACTCGATCGACCGCAAGGGCATCAGCCGCGGTGAGAGCGTGCACGTTCGCGCTCACTTGCGGCGATGACGCGCAGCGTGGATCGGCGAGCAGCGCGTACCACCGTCCGATATCGTTCCACGACCGGCCCGCCTTCGCGCCGAAGCTGATGGAGAGGCGGCCCGCCAGCGCACTGAGGGACGGTCTTCGCGGCTCGTCGCCGATCGCCGGAACATCGTGAAGAGTCCAGACCGCCCCAGCGGGGCCGGTGGACGGCGCGACGGCATCGTGATGAAACCAGTGCGCGTCATACGACCAGCCTGCCGGCAGCGCCAGGGCAAACGTCGTCTCGATCACCGGAACATCACTTTGAAAATGCCAGCTCGTTTCCATGGCCCATGGACGCGTGCTCTCTTCGTACTCGTACGCGATCACGCTCCCGGGCTGCACCGCGGGGATACGAAGGACCTTTACGCGCAGATCGTCGTAGACGTCACCGAATGCGGCCGTCTCGATGGCGTCGCGCTCCCCCACATCCTTCTCCACGCCGTTGGTGATGCTCCAGGCATGGAGATAACCAAGCTTTGTGGCGCGATCGAGCACAAGATCAATTTCAGCCAGATCGCGTCCCGCCGCCGTCAGGACCCTGATCACGCGGCGCCGCCGTGTCGAAACCGTGTCGCCAGTGACCGAAACCGCGGTGAAGTCGTATAGGATCACCGCACGGGCGTTTGCCGCATACGCGGGAGCGGACGTATGCGCGGCCATGACCACCCAATCGGGCGCGGCTCGCGCGAACGGCGCGGCGGCGAGAACGGCTGCCGCAACAGCGAGCCGTGAAGAAATCAATTCCCGGCTCTCTTGATCACGAGCGGCTGCTGTTCGGCGTTGCCAACCGCGGCGAAGAAGTTCCGCAGCGCGCCGTAGTACTGGCGCTCGACGAACATCGCATCGATGTTCATGGTCCGATGAAAGACCACGTCATTGCCGTTCTGCCGGACGTTGCTGCTGTACTTCAGCACGCCCACGCTCAACTCCGCGGCCTGCGGCAGCGATACGATCTCCATCGACGGCGGGACGGTGATCGTTACCTCGTCCCGCGTGCTCCGCGCGTATTGAAAGTAAATCAGTTGGGTGCGCGTGCTCGATGCGAACGGATTTTTCGAGGTTGTAGTGAATACCGACAGCGGGACGAGCGTGCGGGTTCCCGCCGAGGACATGACGTTCGGCAACTCGACGTGGAATGTGGCCACGACCGCGTCGGCAGATGACGACAGATCATCCACCTTCACGAGCTTCAGGATTGCGCCGTTAGGAAACCACCCCTTCGCTTCCTCTTCGATGGCCTTCTTGCGCGCCGCCTCATCGTCTCCCCGCAGACGGCGAATCAACGCCTCCTGTCCGGTGAAGGTGGCCGTCACCGTCCCCTTCAAACCCTCGTCTTCGATCCGGAGATCGGCCTTGCGCTGCATGACTGCCTCGGCCGGCGCGCCGGCCGGCGTCTTGATCCACTCGGGACCGTTCCTGGACATGCGGATAGCCGGCACGCCTGTCTTCTCCCACGACACCACGCCATATGGAGCCCCCGGCGTTCCCGGATCGAGATAGACCGGTTTTCCGTCGATCATGACCAGCGCGATCTCGCCACTCATCTGACCGCCGTCAGGGATCTTGTCGCTAAAGAAGGAGCGATTGCGCGGCGCAACGCGCACGGCCACGGCATCGAGTCCGTCCGCGCGCGCCAGTGCCACGAAGCTCCGGCTGATCTCGTCGCTGAATCCGGCACCCGCGTCCAGCACGTCATGTGCGCTGCGGCTCGCGGCCGTTTTCGAACTGTCGGTGCCGAAGCTGAGATTACGCAACTTCTGCGTGCGCGCGTAAATCTTCCGAGCCTTCTCATCGGCACTTTTCGGGTCGTTTGGTACCGCCGCCGCTCTGGTGGCGGCAAGCTGGGCCGGCGAGCCGATGAAGGCCTCGATCGTCTTCACGTACTGCTGCGCCTGTGCATTCCAGAATCCATCGGGCCGAAGGTGACTGCTCGTGTAATAGAAGGCCACGTGAGGCTTGAGCTCCTCCTCGGGCGGCGCATACTCCTCCCGCGAAAACGGCGCGATGTGATCGACCTCCAGATCGTAGTGCGTGCGATCGGGACTCCTGACCGGGACCTTCCCCGCCGGAAGTCCGACGTATGTAAAAAACGTCTGGAAATCGCCTTTCTGATATGGACGGAGCGTCAGCTTCGCATGAAGAAGAGGGATGTCGCGCTGCAACTCCCAGAACGTGTCGGTAAGGATGTTTCCCGCGTGACGTAGCAGGAAGCGATATTCGAGGACGCTCCCCGCCTGCACGTCGGCAAGGCTGAAGGTCCTGGCGCGCACCGACACCCCGCCGGACTTGTACAACACTTTGTCGAAGACCTTGCCGTCGAACGGAATGATCGTCCCATCGGCATGGATCGTTCGCGCGGAAATGTCGGTGACCAGTCCAAACATCGGATAGGCATTGAAGTACGGCACTTCGACGTCTCCGTATTTCTTGCCCTCGTCGGTGAAGATTTTGATGCGCACGTACTCGGCTTCAATGCCGTCGGTATCGTCGTCCATGCGCACCCAGTCAAGCACCGCGGCCGGAGAACCGTCTTCGCTTTTCAGCGACTTCTCCGCGTCCGTCGGCAAGTGAAAATCGTGACCGCGCGAGAAGCCCCCGGCGAGGAGAACCACAGGCAATAGCAGGAAAAGAGCAGAAGCGAGCCGCACGACGCGCATGGAGGATTTTCGACCTTTCAGGGGTTATTGGACGGCAGATTGTCGCATATCAGCTGTGCCGTATATTCAGGATGTCCCCATCCTTCACAATGTAGCCCTTCCCTTCGAGTCGCCAATGCCCTGCTTCTTTCGCCTTTGCGAACGATCCTCCCGCGGCGATGAAGTCGTCGTAGTGCACGACCTCGGCGCGGATGAAGTTCTTGATGAAGTCGGTGTGGATGACGCCGGCGGCTTCCTGCGCGGTCATCCCGGCGCGGATGGTCCAGGCGCGGCACTCGTCCTCCCCCACCGTCAGGAACGACTGCAATCCAAGCAGTGCATAGGCCTCGCGGATCAGCGTGTCGAGCGCCGACTCCAGGATCCCGTATTCAGCCATGAAAACGCGGGCGTCGTCGCCGGAGAGCTCGGACATCTCCATGTCGATCTTGCCGAAGAAGGCGGCCACGCGCGTGCCCAGTCCAGCCTTCGCCGCGGCGATGCGGCCGACCTCCTCGTTCATGACCGGCTGCTGCGACTCGTCGAGGGAAAGGGCGATCAGCATCGGCTTGATCGAGAGGAGCTGGTACGTCTTGAGAATCTGCATCTCCTCGGGCGAGAGAGCCTCGTTCCGCAGCGGCTTCTCCGCCTGGAGGAGAGCGAGGCACTTCTCGAGCACCGGCAGCTCCTTCTTTAGCGGCTCGTCATTCGGCCGGCCGATCTGCTTGTGGATCTTCTCGATGCGCGCTTCCAGCACGGTCATGTCGCCGAGGATGAACTCCGTCTCGAAGGTGGCCACGTCGCGCAGCGGATCGATGCTGCCGTCCGGGTGAGGCACGGCGTCGTTGGCGAAGAGGCGAACCACCTGGATCAGGGCGTCGTTGCTCTTCACCGCCGACAGGAAGCTGGTGGTGAACTGGGTGGTGCCGCTGGCCCCTTTCTTCAGTCCGGCCACATCGACGAACTCGATCGTGGCGTTGACGGTGCTCTTCGGATGGAAGAGAGCCGAACATCGGTCCAAACGCTCGTCGGGAACCTTGGCGATGCCGAGGTGTGCATCCGTTTTCCCGCTCGCTGCAGGATCGAGATGCGTCTTCGTGACGGTCTGAAAGAGGGTGGTCTTTCCTGAAAAAGGGAGTCCGACGATGCCGAGCTGCATGAGATCTCTCCTGCGAACCTGCCGGCCGTTGCCGTGCGTCGCAGTATCCCTCAATGCGTGTCTCGCGGCGACGAACCTTACGATTAGCCGCACCCTAACCTTGCGATTAGCCGAAACGAAAGGTTACTTACCTGGTTTGGTATCACGACTATGATTTGAGCCACTCCAATCGATCGTCACCCCGCAAAGGAACACAACTGATATGAGGCTGACCGCCCGCATTCGTCTGCAACTCTCACTCTCGATCCTCTTGATCCTTTTGGCCACACCGGGCTTGATCGCACAGACGCCGCCGCCCGCGGCCAAATATCCTGCCCTCCCGAGCGAGACGCCGGAGAAGCTCGTCCCCTCCAACGACAGCTTCGATCATGTCCGGCGTGAGGTCATGATCCCGATGCGCGACGGGGTCAGGCTGCATACGGTCATCCTCGTGCCGCGCGGCGCCAAACGCGCGCCCATCCTCCTCACGCGAACACCGTACGACGCCGACGAGCTCACCAGCCACGCCCACAGCGCGCACCTCGGGCCGAATCTCTTCGGCTACGACAACGCCACCGACGTCATCGTCGAGGGGGGCTACATTCGTGTGATCCAGGATGTGCGCGGAAAGCACGGTTCCGAGGGGGATTACGTGATGAACCGGCCGCTGCATGGGCCGCAGAACCCCACTCCGGTCGATCACGCCACCGACACCTACGACACCATCGACTGGCTTGTGAAGAACGTCCCGGAGAGCAACGGCAAGGTCGGGATCCTCGGCATCTCCTACGACGGATTCCTGCCGCTGATGGCGCTCGTCAATCCGCATCCCGCGCTGAAAGTATCCGTGCCGATGAACCCGATGGTCGACGGCTGGATGGGCGACGACTGGTTCCACAACGGCGCCTTCCGCGAGCAGGGCATGTCCTATATCTACGAACAGGAGGGGACACGAAAAGGGGACGCCAAATGGTTCACCAGTCAGTTCGACGACTACGACATGTTCATGCGGGCCGGATCGGCCGGCGAGCTTGGGCGCCGCCGCGGCCTCGAGCAGGTCGGTTTCTGGAGAAAGCTGCTCGAGCATCCGTCGTATGACGCCTTCTGGCGGGACCAGGCCGTCGACCGCGTACTGGCCGCGCAGCCGCTGAGCGTGCCGGTGATGCTCGTCCACAGCCTCTGGGATCAGGAAGACATCTACGGCGCCATGGCCGTCTACCGGGCCATCAAACCGAAGGACCGCGACAACGACAAGGTGTTCCTGGTCATGGGACCGTGGCATCACGGTCAAGAGATCCGCGAAGGAAGCACGCTCGGCCCGTTGCACTTCGGAAGCGATACCGCCCTCACCTTCCGGCGCGAGATCCTTCGCCCGTTCCTGGATCACTACCTCAAGGACGATGCACCCAAAGCCGACATCGCCTCGGTCACGGCGTTCGAGACCGGCACGAACACCTGGCGCCGTCTCCCTTCGTGGCCGGCCGGCTGCGCCACAGGCTGTACAGTCAAAGCCACGCCGCTCTACCTCGGCGCCGGTCTCGCGCTCGGTTTCACGGCCCCCAAGCCCACCGCCGCTGCGTACGACGAATACGTTTCCGATCCCGCCAAGCCGGTGCCGTTTCGCGCGCGTCCCATCGTCGAAGAGGGGGCCGGGTGGGCCCGATGGCTCGTCGACGATCAACGCGAGGCGTCAGGCCGGCCGGACGTGCTGGTGTTCGTATCGGACGTTCTAACCGCGCCGGTAAAGATCAGCGGTCAGCCCATCGCGAACCTCGTCGCCTCGACGAGCGGCAGCGACTCGGATTGGGTGGTGAAGCTCATCGACGTCTACCCGGACGAGGTGGCCGGTCAGCCGGAGATGGGTGGCTATCAATTGATGATCTCGGCCGACATCTTCCGCGGCCGCTATCGCCGGAGTCTGGAAACGCCCCAGGCGATCTCGCCCGACGCGCCCCTTCTTTACCGCTGGGCTCTCCCCACTGCCAACCATGTTTTCCAGCCGGGACACCGGCTCATGGTCCAGATCCAGTCGAGCTGGTTCCCGTTGTACGACCGCAATCCGCAGACCTTCGTCCCCAACATCTTCTGGGCCAAACCCGGCGACTACAGAAAGGCCACGCAACGGATCTACCACATGCCCGACCAGGCTAGCTTTGTCGAACTGCCACTGGTCGTTTCACCTACGGAACCGTCGCCACCACCTCCCGATCGTCCTTCCCCGTCAGTGCGATGAAACGATCCTGGCGTTGGCCGCGGACATAGATGATCACGTGGACGAGCGTCTCCATGGTCATGCGTGTCTCATCGTCGGCGTAGTAGTGAAGGGCGACCTGATAGGGACCGCTGGCCATTCGGGGGATCGTGTATGTCTCCGGGCCGAAGCCTGTGGTCACGTCGGCATGGAGCCAGCCATTCGCGGCGCTGCGCATGTGGTTGTAAAAGACCTCCTCACCGCCGGGCTCGATGACGTGAAGATCGACGTCGGTGTAGTTGGAGTCCCACATCACCTCCACCTGCAACTCCGCCTGGGGATCGATACGCGGGTCGGTGCCGGAGCGGCGGCGCTGCATCTCGATCTGCAGCGAGTCATCGGTCTGCTCCATGCGCCGGTCGCGGTCATACGCGGTGTAGCGCGTCTGCAGTTCGGTCAGCTCCTTCTCCTTGCCTTCGCGGGCATCGAGAAGAAGCAGCTCGCGCCAGGTCTGCGTCTCCCGGGGAGAGATCTCCAGCGCGCGCTCGAAGACGAGACGCGCCAGATCGTCGTGACCCCATCCGGTGAGCACGCGCCCGATGATGCGTAGCGTGGCCGCATCATCGGGATAGGCCTCGATCAGATCGGTGAGAACACGCAGCGCCAGTTCCGGCGAGGCATCCCGCATCGCCAGCGCCGCCTCGGCCTGGAAGAGTTTTTCGCCGCCGAGGATGGAGCGAGCTGTCAGGTAATAGCGAAAGCGATCGGAGGGAGAGTTGAGCGTCTTCAGCTTGGCGATGACGTCGCCGATCATCGCCAGCCGTTGTGGTGCGGTCTTATGCGACAGCTCGTCCGACTGGGTCAGCGTCATGCTGCGTTGGATCGTGTCGAGGATTTGATTCGCTAGCGCCGGTCCGCTATCCCTGGCAAAACCGGCATTCGAGGCGACACTGATCGTCTCAGAAACCGCGGGCGCGGTCGCGGTCACCGTGATCGCTTCCGTGATCGTGTCCGTCAGAGGCAACAGGACCTGCATCCCCTTCGCGGGGTGATCGAACGTTCGCTCGACTCGATTGAACCCCGCCAGCTCAGCGATCAACGTCACGGCCGTCGGAGCAGCGGATGCTGAGAAGGAGAATCGTCCCTCGGCATCCGTCACGGTGACGAGAGTCCGGCCGTCCGGAAACTTCAGGGTCACCGTCGTGCCCGGAAGTGGCGTTTTGTCCGAAACGACGGTCCCGGTAATGAACCATGCGGACCGCGTCAGATCGACCGACACGTTCGAAACGAGACGAATCGGGCTCGGAATCGTTGCCAGTTGGCGTTTGCGCTCCTCCTCCTGCGCGCGGACTTGTTTCTCTTCCGCCTCTTTCTCCGCGCGCAGATCAGGCGGGATGGGAAGACCGTTGTTCTCGTAGTCCTGCCAGGTTTCGAGCACGAGCAGCGACGTACGGGGCGTGAGTTGGTTGAATCGCCTGCCATGATCAAGCACTTCCTCCGGCGTCGCGCCGCTGTCAAGCAGTGACCGCAACCGCGCCCGCGCCCAGGCGCGGCGCACGAGATCGCTCCCTTCCTCTGAATCGAGAAACTCGATCGGAATCTCATGGCGCACAGTTCCGGCGATGACCGGAAAGG
>DATMNC010000104.1:0-40090 GCA_035569395.1 Thermoanaerobaculia bacterium
CAGGTTCTCGTTGACCGAGCGCCGCATATCGAGATAGCCGTGGTAGGCGTCGGACAGCGATTGACCGACCCAGTTGACGGTTTTGGGAACCGGCGCGAAGAGGATCATCACGCTGCGCTCGAACATCGTCCGCGTCTCGCCGATGTAGCGAGTCTGCGAGCTCCGGCTCATCACAAAGAAGAGCGCCGCCAGAACGATGATGAATACCAGCGTCGGGCGCCGGGGAATGACATCAGCGGGTGCGGCCATGGTTTGAGCGCCTAGTGAGCAGGTTTTGAGCCATGTTGTCGCAGTCCCGGGTTTCGTGCTTTTACCACGCAACCGCGAGACCTCGAGACCGCGCAACTATTCGATCGAGATCTTACGCAAGAGGTTGAAGTCCGTCAGCATCTGTCCCGTTCCCAGGGCGACGCAGGCCAGGGGATCCTCCGCCAGCGTGACCGGCAGACCCGTTTCCTCCCGGAGGCGCTTGTCCAGATTCTTGAGCATCGATCCGCCGCCGGCGATGATGATGCCCTTGTCCATGATATCCGCCGACAGCTCGGGCGGCGTGCGCTCGAGAGCCACACGCACGGCCTCGACGATCGTGGCCACCGTCTCGGAGAGGGCCTCGCGGATCTCCTCGTCGCTGACGACGAGGGTTTTCGGGACCCCTTCCACGAGATCGCGGCCCTTGATCTCCATGGTCATCTCTTCATCGAGCGGGAAGGCGGAGCCGATCTCTATCTTGATCTGCTCGGCCGTGCGCTCGCCGATGAGGAGGTTGTACTTGCGCTTGATGTACTGAATGATGGCGTCGTCCATCTCGTTGCCAGCCACGCGCACCGAGCGCGAATAGACGATGCCGGCCAGCGAGATCACGGCGACGTCCGTGGTGCCGCCGCCGATGTCGACGATCATGTTGCCGGTCGGGTCGGTGATCGGAAGCCCCGCGCCGATGGCCGCGGCCATGGCCTGTTCGATCAGATAGACCTCGGTGGCCCCCGCGCGCAACGCCGAGTCCTTCACGGCCCGCTTTTCGACCTGGGTGATCTCGGAAGGGACCGAGATCACGATGCGCGGCTTCACCAGAAAACGCCGTCCGTGGGCCTTCTCGATGAAGTACTTGATCATCTTCTCCGTGACTTCGAAGTCGGCGATGACGCCGTCCTTCATCGGGCGGATGGCGACGATGTTCCCCGGCGTGCGGCCGAGCATTTCCTTCGCTTCCTTGCCGACCGCTTCGACGTTGTTGTTGATCTTGTTGACCGCGACGATCGACGGCTCGCGGACGACGATGCCTTTGTTCTTGGCGTAGACGAGCGTGTTCGCTGTCCCGAGATCGATCGCCAGATCGTTCGAGAACATCGAAAGCAGTGATTTGAGAGCCATGTTTCTAAGTGTTGTCCTTTGCTGACGATATGGTGTTGCCGAGGTGCAAGACCGCTGCCCTTGGGGGGGGCGGTTGTCGGTTGTCAGTTGTCGGTTGTCGGTTATCGGTTGTCAGTTGTCGGTTATCGGTTGTCGGTTGTCAGTTGTCAGTTGTCAGTTGTCAGTTGTCGGTTATCGGTTGTCAGTTGTCAGTTGTCAGTTATCGGGTTTCGCGGTTTCGGGGTCTCGGGGTCTCGGGGTGTTTGGCTCGAAGGGAGCGTCGAAACGCCGAGACAGCCGCGAGACCGCGCAACCCCGAGACCGCGCGACCCGATAACCGACAACCGACAACCGACAACCGAAAACCGACAACCGATAACCGACAACCGACAACCGATAACCGACAACCGACAACCGATAACCGATAACCGACAACCGACAACCGACAACCGACAACCGACAACCGATAACCGACAACCGATAACCGATAACCCTATTCTTCCACGACCACCGTCTCCGAAAGCGTAGTTTGTTTGCCTGCCGCGTTGATCGCTTTCACCGTGACCAGGTTACGGCCGATCTTGTTGAAGCTGACCAGCTTCTTGAAACCGCCGCTCGGTTCGACGTCGGCTTCCTCATCGTTGATCAGAACGGTCGCCCCCGGGTCGGTCGTCCCTTCGATCATGTAGAACGGTCCGCCGATCGGATAGGGGCGTTTGAGTTGCAGTGCCGGTGCCGGAGACGACGGCGCGATCCCCTCGTGGCCTCCGCCGTTGACGCGGAACCGCCGGAAGGCTGAGAAGGGTCCGGTCTCTCCGTCCGGCCCGGTCGATGCGACCCGCCAGTAGAACACCCCTTCCGCCGTCACGCGGGCGGAGGCGGTCGTCTTTTGGCGTCTGGAATTGATTTCGAGCGAAGTGAAAAGGCGCGAATGGGAAACTTCGAAGACGTACCCGCTCGCACCCGGGACCGCTTCCCAGGAGAATTCGACGCGCGAGTCGCCGGTCACCAGGAAGACCTGATTGTCGGCGGGCGTCATCAGCGCCGGCGGCATGAGCAGTTTTTTTACCGGAGAGAGGGAGCCCTCGGGTGTTGCGGTGAGCTTCTCACCGACGGCGATCTTCACGGCCGCGCCGCCGTCCGACGGGGCAACGGATGCCGATCCCTTTTCGGATACGACGGCCGTCGCTTTCTGTGCGTTGACGCCGACCTGCGTGGTCGACTCGGAGTCGACGGTGATCTGGCTGCCGGGAGTGCGGACGCTGGAGGCATTGTCCGTCGTCGCCACTTCCACCGAGCCGATCTGCATCTGCACGGCGTTGTTCTTGCGGCTGGTCGAGTTGTTGAACTGCGAGTAGATCTCCAGAAGCGCGTTGGAGCCGATGGTGTACAGCGAGCCATTGGAGAAGATCAGCTCCGCCGACGCTCCGCCGCCGGTCTTCACCCAGTCGCCGTTGAACAAAGGCGTGTGGGTCTCGGCGGTGTTCCAATCGCTCGTCGACGATTTCTGATATTGCACGTCGCCTTCGACCGTGAGGAACTGGGCATCGTTCTCCGCGCCCCCCTTTCCGCTCAGGGCGGCGCGGCTGAACGTCTGCGACTCGACCGCCGCGCCCTCCGCTTCGATGTACTTGCCCTCGGTCAGCAACGTGCCGGCCTCGTCGAGCTTGTGCTGGGCGCGGTCAAAGTCGCCGCGATGGCTGGGGAAGTCTTTCGATGCGGCCAGGGTGTTCAGTGCCTGCCGCGCTTCGGCGATCGCTGATTCCGCGATGCTGCGCGGATTCCGCTTCTGGTTCGTGTAGTACCACAACCCGCCGGCGCCGAGGAGGACCAGGAGTATGACCAGGCCGATTCTCTTGAGGCGATCGATCGAGACGAGGTACCAATCGATAGCAATGCCGGCAGAGTGCTTCTTCTTCGTGGCCATCGAACGAGACCGACTTTATAGCATGGCGGTCCGAATCGCCGCGCCCGCCGTGGCCGCCGGTTTGCTCCGGGAGGCGGGAATAGCTACACTGCCCCGTTTTTTACGGATTTTCGCGATCGCCCGGCTCCCCGAGTCCCGCGCCGCGGTTGCCATCCAATCAAGTCAAGACAGAGGTTTCGTCCAAATGCTCAAGTTGATGCGCGATAGCTTTCAGCACCTCAAATGGATCCTGGTCGCCATTGTTGCGATCTTCATCCTCTTCATCTTCGTAGACTGGGGCGCCGGCGGCGCCGGCGGAGGCGCCGGAACCGACACGCGCACCTACGCCGCGCGCGTGAACGGCGAGACGATCTCGTCCCGCGAGTTCGATCGCTCGCTCTACCGCATGGAGAAAAACTACGAGCAGATGTACCGGCAGCCCCTCACCCCGGAGATCATCGCGCAGATGGGGCTTCCCAAGCAGGTGCTCGACTCGCTCGTCGATGAGCATCTCCTTCTGCAACAGGCCAAACGCCTTCACATCGGCGCGTCGCCCGAAGAGATTCGCCAGAAGATCCTGGAGGTTCCGACGCTCAATCCCGACGGCAAGTTCGTCGGCCAGGAGCTCTACATCCGATTTGTGACGATGAACGGCTTCCAGTCGCCGGCGGAGTTCGAGGAGGAGCTGGCCCGCGAGATCACCGTCAACAAGATGGAGAACGCGCTCGAGAGTGCCATGGTCGTCTCGCCGAAAGCGGCCGAAGCGGAGTACCGCCGCGTGAGCGAAAGTGCCAGGATCAAGTACGTCCTCTACCCCGCGGCGCGCGAGGTGGCCAACGTCAAGGTCACGCCGGCCGAGATGCAGCAGTACTACACGGCCCACCAGTCTCAATACACCCACGGCGAGCAGCGCGCGGCGAAGTACCTCATCGCCGACTATGCCCGCCTCCGTGCGCAGATCAATCCGAGCGATGACGAACTGCGCAAGATCTACAACCAGCGGCACGAGGAGTTCAAGGCGGCCGAGGGCGCGCACATCCTTCACATCCTCATCAAAGTGGACCCCGGATCCGCACCGGCGATCGACGCCGCGGCGAAGGCGAAGGCCGACGGCATCGTCCAGCAACTTCGCGCGGGCGCCGACTTCGCCAAGCTCGCACAGGACAATTCCGGCGATCCGTCGTCGGCGAGCAAGGGTGGCGATATGGGTTTCGTCGACAAGGGAACGACGGTCGCTCCGTTTGACACCGCCGCCTTCTCGATGCCGCTCAATACGATCAGCGATCCGATTCATACGAAGGAATTCGGCTACCACATCATCAAGGTGCTGGAACGCCGTCCGGCCGGTTATCGCCCCTTCGAGGAGGTGAAGGACCGCATCCGGGCTCTGACCGCCGATCAGCAGGGGAAGGACCGCGCGCGCGACGAGATCACCGTGATCGCCGCGAAGATCAAGGCAAAAGCGCCGAAGACCGCCGCCGAGTTCACCGCGCTGGCCACCGGCAACGTGACCTCCAATGACACGCAGTGGTTCGGCAAGTCCGACGCCATCACCGGCGTGGGCAACAATCCCGCCTTCAGCACGTGGGCGTTTGCCGCCAAGCAGAACGACGTCGGCGACATCATCGGCTCACAGCGTGGTCCGGTCATTCCCTTCCTCTACAGCATCCGCGCGGCCGGCGTTGCGCCTCTCGAGGAAGTGCGCGCCCGGGTCGAAAACGATGCGCGCATGGAGAAGGCCCGGCAGCTCGCCCAGCAGGCTCTGGCGATGGCACTGCCTGCGCCGACCGTGGACGCGGTCGCTCCGAAGCTCGGCCTGGCCGCACTGGAAGCGAACATCAACCGGCAGGGATATATCGCCGGATTCACCGGTGACACCTCGGCGCTCGTCGACGCGGCCATGACCGCTCCGGTCGGCGAGGTCAAGGGGCCGGTGATGACGGGCGACGGCGCGGTGCTGTTCCAGGTCATCGAGCAGAAGAAAGCCGATCCGGTCGCGCTGGCGCAGAATCGCACGCAGTACATCGACACGCTTCGCCAGCAGGAATCGCGGAACCTGCGCGCGACCCTCTTGCAGAAGCTGCGCAAGGCCGCGACGATCGACATCAACAAGAAGCTGATCGAACCGCCTACGACGCAGCAGGGGGCATGAGGCAGGCGTGTTGGCGGATCTGACGTGACAGCCGAACCCCGAGGCTCCGGGATCCCGCAACCGCGCTGGAACGAGCCGGCCATCCGCGTGCTGATGATGCCGCGCGACACGAACGCGCACGGCACCATCTTCGGCGGCGTGATCCTCAGCTACATCGACCAGGCCGGCGCCATCGAAGCGCGCCGGCAGGGGAGCGGCCTGATGCTCACCGTCTCGATGGACAAGATCGTCTTCCACGAGCCGGTCTTCGTCGGCGATCTGGTCAGCTTCTGGACCGAGACCCTCCGCATCGGCACGACGTCGATCACCGTCAAGGTCATCTGCGAGGTGATCCGCGGGGCCGATCCGCAGCAAAAGGTGATGGTCACGGAGGCCCAGGTGGTCTACGTGAACGTCAGCGACGACGGCAAGCCGACGCCGATCAAGCGCCGGGCGAACGCGTACAACGAGTGAGTGGGGTAACCCTCGTTACCCGGCAACCGTAAAGGCGGTGTCGCAAGAGGCGAAATGTTGAATGTTGAATGTTCAATGTTGAATGTTCAATGTTGAATGCCGAGGGGATGTCCGCGAGGCGAAGCTCATTCAACATTGAACATTCAACATTGAACATTCAACATTCGGTTTTTCCTGCGTAACCGCCTAACGCCCACCCGCGGAAATGCGCGGACGCGCCCACGTCAGACGCGGCCTCGCGTCTTGCGGGCCTCGGCGACGGCGGTCAACGCGTCCGGCCCATGCTTGATGAAGCCTTGCAGCTTGTAGAGCGCCGGCCGGTCGGAGGTGATGGCGACTCTGCCGCCGCGGACCTCCCACTGCAGTTTTGCGCCGGGCTCCAGATCGAGCGCTTCGCGCACTTCCTTCGGGACGGTCGTTTGTCCCTTGCTGGTCATGGTCGAGACAGACATCGGTTGAGCCTCCTTACGTATGGTATCTCCAAGTTGCTGATGTGGTTCTGCGGAACGCCCGTCAAGCGCAAAAGGGGCCTCGTTCACGCGGCCGGTGAGACTTGCCGGGCTGTTCCCCCATGTCTACTTCTTCCCCCGCACCTCCCTCATGGCATCGAGCCGGGCTTTCATCTTCGCCTCCGTTCCGATCTCTTTCGGTTCGTAGAATCGGCGGTCGGCTAACGCCTCCGGCAAGCAATTCATCGCGACGGTCTGTTCTTCGAAGTCGTGGGCGTACTGGTAGCCGCGGCCGTAGCCGAGGTCCTTCATCAGGCGCGTGGGGGCATTGCGGATGTGCAAGGGGACCCCGGGGTTGTCGCCCTGGCGCACTTCGCGGACAGCTTCCCCGTAGCCGATGTAGACGGCGTTCGATTTGGGCGCGGCGGCGAGGTAGGTGGTCAGTTGCGCCAGCGCCACCCCCGACTCGGGCATGCCGAGGAAGTGGACGGTCTGCTGGACGGCGATGGCGAAGACCAGCGCCTGCGGGTCGGCGTTCCCGATATCCTCGGAGGCCGCTCGGACGAGGCGGCGGGCGATGTACATCGGGTCCTCGCCCCCTTCCAGCATCCGCACCAGCCAGTACACCGAGGCGTCGGCGTCGCCGTTGCGGAGCGACTTGTGGAGCGCCGAGATGATGTTGTAGTGCTCCTCGCCCCCCTTGTCGTACATCAACGACCGGCGCTGGAGGATCTGCGTCACTTTTGTTTTATCGATAGGTCCGTCGTCTTTCGTCGCGGTCTCGATGACGAGCTGGAGAGAGTTGAGTGCCTGCCGCGCGTCGCCGGCCGAGGTCGCGGCCATGAAATCGAGAGCCTCCTCGGTGACCTCGATCCCATGCTTGCGGAGGGACGGATCGGCGACGGCGCGACGCAGGATCGTCATCACCTGCTCCCGTTCCAGCGCCGGGATGACCACGACTTTCGTTCGCGACAGCAGCGCCGAATTCACCTCGAAGGATGGGTTCTCGGTGGTGGCGCCGATGAGGATGATGTCGCCTGCTTCGACATAGGGGAGAAACGCGTCCTGCTGCGCTTTGTTGAATCGGTGGATCTCGTCGATGAAGACGATCGTCTTCGAGCCGCGCGCCTTCCGTTCCTTCCGCGCTTCCTCCATCAGCGTCTTGATCTCTTTGATCGAGCTGCTGGTGGCGGAGAAGGTGACGAACCGGGCCCGGGTCTTGTTGGCGATGATGCGCGCCATGGTCGTCTTGCCGGAGCCGGGCGGCCCCCAGAAGATCATCGAGGGAATGCGGTCGCTCTCGATGGCCGTGCGCAGAAAGCGTCCCTCGCCGAGGAGCTCGTCGAGACCGACGACGTCTTCGAGAGTGCGCGGACGCACTCGTTCCGGCAGAGGAGCGTCACCTCGGGCAGGAGGTTCGAAGGGGGCGTCGTCGAAGAGGGAGCCGGTCATATGAGTGAGGTGGAGTGTTGACGGGGTTTCAGGTCAAGCCTGCCAGAAGAGCCCCCGCCGTCTCCGAAAGAGATTCCAAGCCTCGGTGGCGACCAAATCGGCCTGAACCTTTTTGTTGATGTGCTCCAATTCCCGCGCACGGTCACGAGCATCCGATGTGGCAACACGCTTGGCAAATTCTGCCAGATCCTCAGGCTCGTCAACGTCCAGCATGTAGCCGTTCATCGCTAGCAGATGCAGCAAAAAGTAAGTGGCTATGCGCTTGTTTCCGTTGAAGAAGATGTGCTGCTTGATGAGCTCATAAAACGCCGCCGAGACCTTTTCGGTGAGAGCGGGGTACCTGTCCTGCCCGTAGACCGGCTGGTTGATACTCACGACGACACTCGCGGAGCGATCGAATTGCTCTTCGGTAGGGAACGGAATCGGTTCGGAAAAACCGAGCCGGCGGTGAGCATCAAGCATGACGCAAAGCGCGTCGATAAACTCCTCTTTGGTCACCCATTGGTGACGCACGGACTATTGCCGTCCGAGGATTTCGAATGTCTCGCGATATCGAGTCAGGATGGTTTCCGCGATTTCCTTGTTGCTAGGCCTGAAGCGGCGAGTCAGCAAGAAGAGCCTTCCAGAACGAAATCCGCTTCCGCGGAACAGGAGCATACTCCGGTCGATCTTCGTACGTAGCAGCTTAACCATGACGGGCATCCTCCATACTGATACTAACAGGAATCATTCCCCACTCTCATCCAGCAGCCAGCAGCTTCTCAACAAAGCAACGAAAAGTCGATGTTCCCCCCGCTCACGACAATCGCCGTCTTCCCCCGTGGTTTGATCACACCAGACAGCAACGCCGCGAGACCCAGCGCTCCGGTCGGCTCGATGACCAGCTTGGTCCGGTACATGGACAGCTTTACGGCGTCGAGGAGGACGTCGTCGTCGACGCTGACGACGTCGCGGACGCGCTCGCGGATGACCGCGAAGTTACGCTCGCCGATGGCCAGGGTGCGGGCGCCGTCGGCAATCGTTTTCGGGGGGTCGATGGTGACGATGCGGCCGGACTTGAACGATTGCTCGCCATCGTTGCCGGCGCGCGGCTCCACGCCGTAGACATTGATATTGGGGTTGAGTGAGGTCGCAGCAATGGCTACACCCGATAGCAGGCCGCCGCCGCCGAGCGGCGTCACGATGGTCTCGACACCCGGCCACGCTTCGACGATCTCCAGCCCGACGGTTCCGGCGCCGGCGATGATCCGCCAGTCGTCGAAAGGGGGGATGACCGCCGCACCGCTTTTCTCCGCAATCTCTCTGGCCACTGTGTCCCGGGTGGCCGACGTCACCCCGGCGGTGACGACCTCGGCGCCGTAGGCTTTGGTGGCCGCGACTTTCATCGCCACCGAGTTCTCCGGCATCACGATCGTCGCCTTCACGCCGAGAAGCTTCGCCGCGAGGGCGACCCCCTGGGCGTGGTTGCCGGAAGAGAAAGCCACCACGCCGTTTCGCCGTTCATTTTCAGACAGTTGCAGGAGCGCATTCATCGCCCCGCGGATCTTGAACGAGCCCGCCCGCTGGAGGTTTTCGCACTTGAGGCGAACCTCCACTCCGATCGCTTCCGACAGCGAACGGCTCGTGAGAAGAGGCGTCAGGTGGATGTAGTTTTTGAGGCGGCAGGCAGCGTCCCGGATATCCTCGATCGTCACGGCGGTCACATCGATATTTGAAGAATTCACCGGCGCAGTATAAACTCCGGCAAACTGGCCGTAGACTGAACGGGGTTTGAACAGGAATCGACGCGAGCATTCGTCGACAAAGCAGTAACGGGCAAGGTCATTTTTCGGGGAGGTTGGGGTTATGTGGAGAAGGGTTACCCGCGGCCTGGTTCTCGCCACTTTGGTATTACTTGCAGTGCCGGCGCTTCTCGCGCAAACGACGGAGTCGCTCGGCGCGCTCGAGTTTCCTGATCCGTCTGTTACGCAGAGCGGCGTGATCCTCATCAAGGGGTGGTTTCTCGACCCCTCGGCGATCTCGCGCATCGCCGCCTACGTCGACGATCAGTTCATCGCCAACGCAAATACAAACCTGCCGCGCATCGACATCATCGAAGCGTACCCGAACTACCCGGGTATCCAGCAGATCGCGCCCGGCTTCCAGATCGGGATGCTGGCAAGCCGCTTCACGAACGGCGCGCACACGATCTCGGTGCACGTCTTCCGCAGCGACGGGACGGTGACGGAGCTCGGCCGCCGGACGATCAACGTCGACAACACGCTCAACCAGGCGCCGTTCGGCAGCGTCGACATCCCGGGCCTGGCCGGGACCTTCAACGCCTCAGGCTCGTTCCCCGTCTCCGGCTGGGCCCTCGATACTGACGGCGTCGCCAAGGTCGAAGTCCTCATCGACAACGGGGTTGTTCAGGACGCGATGTACGGCGACCCCCGGCCCG
Source organism: Thermoanaerobaculia bacterium (assembly GCA_035569395.1). GTDB lineage: Bacteria > Acidobacteriota > Thermoanaerobaculia > Gp7-AA8 > Gp7-AA8 > JADGNZ01. Next base: position 10,200 of record DATMNC010000104.1, read on the forward strand.
ATGTGGCCAATACGATCGCCGACTGGCCCGATGCTCTTTACAGCGCCTTCATCGCCAATGTCGACACGACCAGAATCCAGGACGGCGTCCACACGCTCGACGTCCGTGCCACCGACCGCCTAGGACTCTCGCGCCTCATCGGCCGCAGGGTCGTGCAGATCTTCAACGAGGGGGCGAACCTCAAGCCGTTCGGCTTCGTCGACGAGCCGCTGCGCGACGCGGTGCTCTACGGCACTCTTTGCCAGGTCCAGCCGGTCTTCTCGCCGGCGATCAACAATCAATCGCACATCACCCCGGTCCGCGGCTGGGCACTCGACCTCGGCACGCGCAGCGATGTCGGCCGCGTCGCCTACGCCGAGCTGCTGGTGGACGGACGCCGCTGGTATTCGACTGACGACTGCGCCTTCAACCCGATCTTCAACAACTACGTCAACTGCTACGGAATGCCGCGTTTCGACGTGGAGCGCTACTATCCGAACTATCCCGACGCACCGCGCTCGGGCTTCCTCTTCACGCTCGACGTCGGCGCGCTGCTGGCGCTCGGCGTGCGGCCCGGCAATCACGTTCTGACGGTGCGCGTCGGCGATCTGCAGCAGACGTTTACCGAGCTGCCGAACCGGGACGGTATTCCGGTCTTTTTCGAATGCGCCGAGAACCGTGTCGCCTCAGCCGTCGGCTACATCGACGTCCCGCAGCCCAACGACTTCATGAAGGGGACCGTGACCTTCCAGGGCTGGGCCGTCATCGAGCACAGCAGCCTCCAGGCGGTTGAGGTGCTTGTCGACGGCAATTTCGTGGGGACGGCGCAGTACGGCTTCCCCCGTCCTGATGTGGCAGTGCAATACCCCTTTCTGATCAACAGCCAGAACTCCGGATGGCGCTTCGTCATCGATACGACGAAGCTTGCAAACGCGCGCCACCGCGTAACGGTGCGCGCCCTCGACTTCACCGGCCTGCGTACGGAGATCGGCTCCGTCGATTTCTTCACGCAGAACCCGAACCCGACGCCGTAACCTGCGGCGCGGCGGCTGACGCCGCCGCGCCGCGTTGTCGGTTCTCGGTTGATTGCGGCTTCGCCGCGTTGGACGGGCAACAGCGTCTGTGTCTTACCACCTTCGTGCCGTTTCAAAGTTACCAGGGCCGATGTGGCACAGACACTCTTGTCTGTGCCGGTGTGCCAACGCCGTGGACAATTGACAACCGATAACCGACAACGCGGCGAAGCCGCCGATTCACATCCAGGCGTACACGTCAACGTTCGCGCGCGCCCGCAACTGCGTCGTCCACGTCTCGACCTGCTCCTCGAGTTGCCGTGAACGGATGAGGGTGCGGATCTCGTCGCGAACGTCGTTGAGCGGCGGTACAGGCAGCCCGCGCGCGGCGCGCTGCTGGCGCCACGGGCCGTTGTAGTAGGCGGCGATGTCTTCATTCGCGACGAAGATGAGCGGCGCGAAGCGCTCCTGGATGTACGCCTCCACCTGCAGCTGGCGTCTGATCAAGGTCCGTATTTCGTCCGGCGTCAGCTCCGCGCGGGCCAGCGCGACATCAAGCTCGGCCGGGGAGGCGAAACGGTGCTGGATCTCCACCAACCGGGCCTCGATCGAGTCCTTCGGGATGTCCTGTGCCCCGAACCGCTCCACGTCGCGGTACCGTAAGGTCTGGGCGATCAAGGCCTCGAGAATGTCGTGGTGATAGTCGTCGTCGCTTCTTCCGGCGAGGCGTGGAAAGAAACGGAGCTGTACCATCTGGTCGACTTCGCTCACGGTCAGCACCTGTTGATCGATCACGGCCGCGATCCGGTCGACGGTGACGCCGAGGGCCGGCATGGCAAGCAGAAAAGCGAGGAGAGTGACGCGTTTCATGATGGCGAATGACAGAGCAATCTTGACACCTTCGCGCGCAATTCCTACATTCTCCTGTCTGTTAGCGGTCGGACAGCGAGACTGCTTACTGCTCTCGTGACCCGCCATGGTCCAACACTTCGATCTCAGTGGTGACGATCTCGACACGCGCGCACGCGAGGTGCTGCGCGAGATCATCATGCAGCACGTTGCCACGGGCGAGGCCATCAGCTCCCGGTCGCTGGCCAAGTGCGGCCGTTTCCAGCTTTCGCCGGCCAGCCTCCGCAACGTGATGGCGGACCTCGAGGATCTCGGCTATCTCCAGCACCCTCACACCTCGGCGGGCCGCGTCCCCACGGACCGCGGCTACCGATTCTTCATCGACAACCTCATGCGCTCGCACACCCTCTCGCAACCGGAGCGTGAGATGATCGATGACCAGGTCAGCCACGCCAACGAAATCGACGAGGTGCTTCATCTGGCCTCGCGCGTTCTGTCGAAGCTCAGCGACCAGGTCGGCGTCATCTTCATGCCCACGCTGCTGCAATTCACGATCCGCAGCATGGACTTCGTCGCCGTCGCCGACAGCAAGATCATGTGCATCATCGTCGGCCAGAACGGTGTGGTGGTGAACAAGATCATCGAGACGCGCCTGCAGTTCACGCGCGACGAGCTGCAGAAGATCTCCCGCTACATCACCATCGAATTCACCGGGATGACCCTCGACAACATCCGCCGCCGGCTCGTCCGGATGACGGAAGAGGAGCGGGCGCGGCACGATGGCATGCTGCAGAAGACCATCTCCCTCGGCATCGAAGCGGTCAACGACGTCTCGCCGCTCGAGCACGAGCTCTACGTCGAAGGGGCGGCCTCGATCCTCACCAAGCCCGAGTTCTCTGACGCGGTCTCCCTTCGCAAAACCTTCCTGGCGCTGCAGGAGAAAGAGAAGCTGGTGGAGATTTTGAACTCGTGTCTCTCTGAGGAGGGACTGCAGATTCTGGTCGGATCGGAGAGTAACTTCACGCAGATCTATAACTTCAGCATCGTGGCGCGGCGTTACGGTACGCAGTCCGCGCCGCTGGGAATGGTCGGAATCATCGGCCCCATGCGCATGGAGTACGCGCGCATGGCACCGCTGGTCGACTATCTCGGCCTCGCGCTCAGCCGCAAGATCGAAGAGGAACAGGAGCAACAGCAGTGAATGACAATGACAAACCCACCGTGGATGACGACGCGTATGTGATCGAAGATACCGGCGAATCCGTGGCCGACATCGAGCACGAGATGGAGATCGCCGCCCGGGAAGCCATGGGCGGCCGGCCCGTGCCCGCCGTGCAGGAAGAGGACTTCCGCGACCGCTACCTGCGGACACTTGCGGACTTCGAGAACTTCCGCAAACGCGCCGAGCGCGAAAAGGACGACTTCCGGCGTTACGCCCTGGTCGGCGTGATCCGCGACCTGCTGCCGGTGATCGACAACTTCGACCGCGCGCTCGAGCACGCCGAGGAAGGCGATGAGTTTCACAAAGGGGTGGCCCTCATCTACAAACAGCTCTTCGACGTCCTCCAGCGCCACGGGCTCAAGACCATCAGCGAATCCGGCGTTCGATTCGACCCTAACATTCACGAGGCCGTCGTTCGCGAGGAAGATCCGTCGGTCCCGTCGCATACTGTCGTGGCCGTTCTCCAGAAAGGCTATTTCCTTCACGATCGGCTGCTGCGGCCCGCTATGGTCAGAGTCGCGGTGGGCGGGTCGGAAGAGAATGAATCCGCGGGCGTATAGAGAATGTCGAAGATCATCGGAATCGATCTCGGGACGACAAACTCCTGCGTCGCCGTCGTAGATGTGGCGACGCCGCAGGTGATGCCGAACCGCGAGGGAAGCCGGACCACGCCGTCGGTGGTCGGCTTCACGGAAGACAGCGAACGGCTCGTCGGCCAGATCGCCAAGCGTCAGGCCATCACCAATCCCTTCAACACCGTCTTTGCCATCAAGCGGCTCATCGGCCGCAAGTACGACTCTGACGAGGTCACGCGCGCCAAGCAGATCCTCCCGTATCAGATCGTGCCGGCCGCCAACGGCGACATGAAGGTGAAGATCCGCGACCGCGAATACTCCCCCGAGGAGATCTCCGCGTTCGTGCTGATGGAGATCAAGACCTTCGCCGAAGAGTTCCTCGGGGAGGAAGTCACCGAGGCGATCATCACCGTCCCGGCCTACTTCAACGACAGCCAGCGCCAGGCCACGCGCGACGCCGGCAAGATCGCCGGGCTCGATGTTCTCCGCATCATCAACGAGCCGACTGCCGCCGCCCTGGCCTACGGTCTCGACAACAAGCAGAACCAGCGCATCGCCGTTTACGATCTCGGTGGCGGCACGTTCGATATCTCCATTCTCAAACTCGAGGACGGACTGTTCGAAGTGCTTTCCACCTCGGGTGACACGTACCTCGGCGGCGAGGACTTCGACAAGCGCATCATCGATTGGCTCATCGAAGGCTTCCAGCGCGATACCGGAATCAGCCTGGCCGACGACCGCATGGCCCTGCAGCGCCTGAAGGAAGCCGCCGAGCGTGCCAAACATGAGCTATCGGGCTCCGAGGAGTCGCGCATCACGCTGCCGTTCATTTCTGCCGACGCTTCGGGCCCAAAGCATCTCAACAGCGTGCTTACGCGGCCCGAGTTCGAGAAGATGGTCGAGGATCTGATCCAGAAGACGATCGATCCCGTCAACGACGCCTTGAAGCAGGCCGGCCTCACCGCGGCGGACATCGACGAAGTGGTCCTTGTCGGCGGACAGACCCGCATGCCGCGGGTCGTCGAGGCGGTGCAGAAGGCCTTCGGCAAGGAGCCGAATCGCAACATCAATCCCGATGAAGTGGTCGCCGTCGGCGCGGCCGTGCAGGCCGGCATCCTGCGTGGCGACATCAAGGACATGATCCTGCTCGATGTCACACCGCTGTCGCTCGGTGTCGAGACCCACGGCGGCGTCTTCACGAAAGTCATCGAGCGCAACGCCACGATCCCCACCAAGAACTCGCTGATCTTCACCACCGTGGCCGATCATCAGAGCAAGGTCACCGTGCACGTGCTGCAAGGCGAGCGCGAGTTCGCGCGCGACAACAAGTCCCTCGGCAAGTTCGATCTGGTCGGCATTCCCTCCGCTCCGCGCGGTGTGCCCCAGATCGAGGTCACTTTCGCCATCGATTCCAACGGCATCGTCAGCGTCACTGCGCGCGATCAGGCCACCGGCCAGTCCACCGGCGTCCAGATCAATCCCGCCGGCGGCCTGTCCGAGGATGAGATCGATCGCCTCGTCAGCGAGGCAGCCGAGCACTCGCGCACCGACGCCTCGCGCCGTGAGATCCGCATGTTGCAGAACAAGCTCGAGGGAATGATCTACACCAACGACAAGGTCTTTCGTGAGTTCGGCAAGATGCTGAACGATGAAGACCGCGACAAAGTACAGAAGTGCATTACCAAAGCGAAGGAATCGGTGACCGCGGAGGAGAGGCAGCGTCTCAACGACGCCATCTTCGACCTGCAGACGGCGTCGCGCATTCTCACCAGCGTGATGCTCTACAACCCCGTGAAGATGAACATCCCCGGCGGAGACGCCATTTAACCGAGTGACGATGGCAACGACAGAAAAACGCGATTACTACGAGATCCTCGGTCTGGCCCGCGAGGCTACCGTCGACGACATCAAGAAGGCGTACCGCCGTCTGGCGGTGAAGTACCACCCCGACAAGAATCCTGGCGATGCCGACGCCGAGGAGAAGTTCAAGGAGGCCGCGGAAGCGTACGGCGTTCTCTCGGACGATGAGAAGCGCGCGCGGTACGACCGCTTCGGACATCAGGGCGTCGGCGGGGGCGGCTTCGATCCGAATCAGTTTGCCGACTTCGGCGACATCCTCGGCGATCTCTTCGGCTTCGGCGACTTCTTCGGCACCAGCCGCCGCCGCACCGCCCGAGCCACACGAGGCAACGATCTCCGCTACGACCTCGCGCTCGAATTCGAGGAAGCCGTCTTCGGCAAAGACGTCACCATCGACGTGCCGCGCGTGGCGACGTGCGAGGTCTGCCACGGCAGCGGTGCGAAGGCCGGTACCCAGCCGGTGACCTGTACCGGATGCGGCGGCCGCGGACAGGTGCGCTATTCGCAAGGATTCTTCGCCGTGGCCCGGACCTGCCCGCAATGCGGCGGCGCCGGGAAAGTCATCAAGGATCCCTGTGCCAATTGCGACGGTGCAGGCCGCGTGCGCGAAGAGAAGACCATCTCGGTCAAAGTGCCGGCCGGCGTTGACGAGGGTTCCCGTCTGCGCGTGTCCGGTGAAGGGGAAGCAGGCTTCAACGGCGGACCGCCCGGCGATCTTTATGTCTTCCTCTCCGTCCACCCGCACGCGAAGTTCACGCGCCGCGACTACGACATCCATTCCGATCAGGCCGTCACCTTCACGCAGGCGGCCCTCGGTGCGGACATGCAGATCGATACGATCGACGGCGCCGAGTCGCTGCGCATCCCGCCCGGCACGCAGCCGGCGCAGGTCTTTCGCCTGCGATCCAAAGGCATCCAGTTTCTCCAGGGCTCCGGCCGCGGCGATCACTACGTCCACGTCTCCGTGCGCATCCCCACGTCGCTGAATGAGTCGCAACGCGACCTTCTGCAGCGCTACGCGGAGGCCGAGGGCGAAACGCCGCTGGAGGACAAAGGCGTGTTCGGGAAGGTGAAGGACTTCTTCACGAACCCGTAAGGCTATACTGGTCCAGCTTGACCAGAAATCGGCAGACAGCCGCACGCGACGCCACGCTTCCAGGACATTGGGCGCTTCAAGATGCGAAAGCCCGCTTCAGCGAAGTGGTGCGGAAAGCAAAGACGGAAGGTCCGCAGCAAATCTCCGTGCATGGCCATGAAGAGGTGGTCGTCATCTCCGTTGAGGAGTATCGACGCATCAAAGGCGAACCGACCGGTCAGGTCCTCATCGACTTGATGCAGAACTCACCGTTGGGCGACATCGAGTTCGACCGCGTCTACACGCCGGCACGCACTCGCCGTGTGAAGCTGTGACTGGCTGGATCCTCGATACGAACGTCCTCTCAGAGCTACGGCGCGCGAAACCGAACGCCGACGTTGCCCGGTTCGTATCGACTCGACCATTCGCCCGGCTTTATGTCAGCGTTGTCACTCTCGCCGAGATTCGGTTTGGCATCGAGACCGCGACGGACATAACACGGCGAATGGAAGTGACGGAATGGCTCGCGAAGCAGGTACGCCCTATGTTCGAGAATCGCGTTCTCGATGTCACTGAAGACATCGTGCTGGCTTGGCGGCTTCTCGTTGAGAAAGGGCGGAAGACCGGCCACACGTTCTCGCAGGCCGACCTCATGATCGCGGCGACCGCCCGACATCATGTGAAAGCCGATGTGCCGGTACTGAATCCGTGGACATCCAATCGCGTTGAGTCGGCCAGCGACGAGTAGCGCGCTAGAATGCGTGGCCTGTGGCCGACCTGACGTTTTCGCAGTGGCGCCCGCATCCCTGGCATGGCCTGAGCGCCGGCGCGGATGCGCCGCGGGTCGTCAACGCGTACATCGAGATCACCCCCTTCGATCTCATCAAGTACGAGGTCGACAAGGCCACCGGTTATCTTCGCGTCGACCGGCCGCAGCGCACCTCATCCCAACCGCCCGCCCTGTACGGATTCATCCCGCGTACCTATTGCGGGCCGCACGTGGCCGCGCTGACGCCGGTGACAAAGAAAGGCGATGGCGATCCGCTCGACATCTGCGTTCTCAGCGAACGGCCCATCAACAAGTCGGAGATCATTCTCTCCGCGCGCGTCATCGGCGGACTGCAGCTCGTCGACCGCGATGAGGCCGACGACAAGATCATCGCCGTGCTGCAGGGCGACTACGTCTGGGGTGAGGCCCACGATCTGAGCGATGTGCCGGCGGTGCTCGTCGAGCGGTTGGAGCACTACTTCTCGACATACAAACTCGTCCCCGGCGAGCCTGCCCGTATCCGCGTCTCGGGCTCGTATGGATCCTCGCACGCGCATGCCGTGGTGCAGGCAGCGATGGAAGACTACGACGATTCGTTCGGCGCACGGGCGTGAAGGACTTCATCCTCGAGATCTCCTTCGACGCCCGCGATGCCGCGCTCGACGAGATCGTGCAGTCGCGGCTCTATCTGACGCCGTCGACCGGCAGCTCGTCCATCGAGATCAACGGGACGATGACGATCTCCGCGTACTTCGACACCTCCGTTGATCGCGACGCCGCTGCGCGGGAAACGGCGGATGTCGAAGGGATCGAGCTCCTAGCTGCCGATCGCGAGCGCGTCGACTGGCTCGATCGTTACCAGCAGTCGCTGGAGCCGCTGTTCATCGGTGAGCGATTCGTCGTCGCCCCGGATGCGGCCCTGATCCCCGCCGGCACCACGCGCCACACGATCATCGTGCCGCAGGAGCAGGCTTTCGGCACCGGCTCGCACGAGACGACATCGCTCTGCATCGAGGTTCTCGAAACTCTCGACGTCGCCGGAAAACGAGGGCTCGACGTCGGTTCCGGGAGTGGCATCCTTGCACTGGCCATGTGCCGCCTCGGCGCGGAGGGAGTGATTGCATTCGACAACGACGTCGACGCTTTCGCTGCTCTGCGCGACAATCGCGTTCGCAACGCCGTCGGCGATGCCTGGATGCCGATCTTCATCGGCAACATCGAGGCCCTCCGCGGCGGGGTCTTCGACATAGTGACGATGAATATCATCCCCGAGGTCATCATCCCCCTCCTCGGCGAAGTGAGACGGCACCTCGGCGGATCGCTCATCCTCAGCGGCATCCTGGTCGTCAAACGGGACGACGTGGTGCGCGCCTGCGCCGGACACGGCCTCGTGCTGGCCGAGGAGCGTTCGAAGGGGGAGTGGTGGGTGGGGGTCTTCCAATGCGCGTGACTTGCGATTGGGGTGTCAACGCGCTGGCAAACGTCCCGAGGGATTCCGTGGTGGTGGTCGTCGATGTTTTTTCGTTCAGTACGGCGGTCACCGTCGCCTGCGGACGCGGCGCGCGAATTTACCCTTGCCCGTGGAGTGGCGAGCGCGCCGCCGAGCTGGCGCGGACGTATGAGGCGCGGCTGGCGTCGAAGACCCGCGACACCGCCTTCAGCCTCTCGCCATCCGCGCTCCGGGAGATTCCGCACGGTACGCGCATGGTGCTCCCTTCGCGCAACGGCTCAGTCATCGCCTTTGCAGCGCGCGAGGCGGGCATCGAAACGATTGCCGTGGGATGCCTTCGCAATGCCTCAGCGGTGACGCGGTGGATCGGCGAGCGTTCGGCGGCGATCATCGCCGGTGGCGAGCGTTGGCCCGACGACTCTCTCCGCTTCGCCATCGAGGATTGGCTTGCCGCCGGCGCGATCATCTCCCGGATGCCGCACGCGCGCTCGGCGGAAGCCGAGGCGGCCACGGCGGCGTTCGAGCGGCTGCGCGGCGAGCTTGCTGACGCGCTGCGGGGTTCGCTCTCCGGCCGCGAATTGGTCGACGCCGGCTGGCCTGACGATGTCGGCATCGCCTCGGAGCTCGACGCCGATGACCTCGTTCCCATCCTCGATGGCGACGCATTCCGCGCCACGCGGTAAACTTCCCACGCTATGAACCAGATCAGCGATCGTCTCCGTGGCCTCGTGCAGTCCGATATCCGCCGTATGTCGCGTGAATGTGAGCGCGTCGACGGCATCAACCTCGGGCAGGGTATCTGCGACCTCCCGACGATTCCGGAGCTCGTCGATGGTGCCTGTGACGCCATCCGGGCGAACAAAGCGACCTACTCGAAGTTCGAAGGGATCGACGTGCTTCGCGAGCGCATCGCCCGCAAGGTCAAGCGTCACAACGGGTTCACCGCGGATCCGTCTAAGGAGATCGTGGTCACGGTCGGATCGAGTGGTGGGTTTCTCGCGGCGGCCATGGCCACCCTGAACGTCGGCGATGAAGTCATCCTCTTCGAGCCGTACTACGGCTATCACCTGAACACCTTCAAGGTCCTTGGCTTCGAACCGAAGTTTGTTCCGCTGAAGGCGCCGGACTGGACGATCGACTTCGACGTTCTGCGCGCGGCGTTCAGCCCGAAGACGAAAGCGATCGTCGTATGCACGCCCTCGAATCCGTCCGGAAAGATGTTCACACGCGAGGAACTGGAGAAGATCGGCGCGCTGTGCCGCGAATTCGGCGCCTGGATCTTCACGGATGAGATCTACGAGTACATCGTCTACGACGGGCGGAAACATGTGTCCGTCGCCTCGATCCCGTCCTGCCGGGATCTGGCCATCACGATCAGCGGATTCTCGAAGACGTTTTCGATCACCGGATGGCGCGTCGGCTACGTCATTGCCGACGAACGCGTGGCCGGCCCCATCGGCCTGATGAACGATCTTTTCGCGATCTGTGCACCAACGCCGCTTCAATGGGGCGTCGCCCGCGCCCTGGAAATCGGCGACGAGTACTACCGGAACATGGCCGCCGACTACCAGAAGAAGCGGGACATGCTCGCCGATGCCCTGGCCGAGGCCGGCTTTGAGCCCTCGATCCCGCAGGGCTCCTACTACATGCTCGCGAAGATCCCCGACGATTTCCGCGACGACAAGGAAGCGGCGCAGTCGCTGCTCGAAAGCACCCGCGTCGCCTCCGTCCCGGGCTCCGCGTTCTTCGTCTCCGAGGCGGGGAAGAGAATGCTGCGCTTCTGCTTTGCCAAGGACTTCGATTCGTTGGAAGAAGCGTGCAAGCGGCTTCGCGCGTTCAAACCGGCGGCGGTGTAAAGAAAGTGCGGCGGCTTGCGCCGCCGCACGGCACAGATAAGAGTGTCTGTTCTGTGCCACATTGCTCGTCGGTATTTGCTGAAGGGTGTTTGAAATGTGGCACAGACACTCTTGTCTGTGCCGGAGCTTGGCTGTAACTTACTTCGCCGCCACCGTCGCCGTAACCACGACGATCAATGCCTTATCTCCCATCGTGGTCGTGCCGATGACCACCTTCTCGTTCTGGTGAATCGAGACCGGCGTTTCGAAGCCGACTGACTGATACTGCGTCGGTGTCGTGCCGCCGATGGTGATGGGGACGCGCATCGAAAACTCGAAATTCTGGATGTCGACCGATGGGCGCTCGCCGCTCGTTGCGGTGATTTGGAACAGGCGGTAGCTGTAGAGAATCGGCTGCCCTTCCTTGACCGTCATGCCCAGGAGTGTTGGCTCGGCTACGCCGGAACCTTTGAGTCCAAGTCCCGGCTTCGTGCGCTGGACCGTGGCCGTCATGAGGCCGTAATGCGCATAGCGAAGCGTCGACTCGAGTTGCTTGACGACCGGCGCGAGCTCGTCCGGCACCGTGGCCGCGCCCGCGAGCGGCGTCTTTGATCCGATCAGCACCGAGATCTTCATCTCGATGTCCGGTGCGTCGGAGATGGCGTGGTCGAGGCGCGCGATCGCGCCTTCGATCGCGGCGATGTTCTCAGGGAAGTCGCGCACGGTGATGGTGTGCATTTCATTGTTGATGCTGAGCCCCGCTCCTTTGAAGCCACTACCCAGTAGCCTGATGGACGATGCGACCTCTTCCGCTTCCCGGTTGTGAACTTCAAAGACCTTGCTGCGGAACTCGCGGACGGTGTTGTAGTCGTCCGTTTTCTCTTGCGCGATGGCGCTTGCGGCGATCAGCAGTGCCGCGACGATGATGGTGATCCGTTTCATGATTTGCCTCCTGTTTGTGGTGGTGTCTGGCTCGCGATCCAGATGATGCGGACGTCGGGATCCGACGTCCGGAATTCGACACGGATGTTCTGGCGGGCTAAGTCGATATGCGGTGCCCGGCGCTGGCGCGGCCGATGAGCAACACGCGCAATCGGCGGCTGCGTCGTGACAGGCGCAACGATCGGTGCGGGTACCGGTGCCGGCGCGCTTGCCATGACGACGGTTCGTTTCGCCGGTGCGGCCGCGGACGGCGTGGCCGCGCGGCGCGGGACCAGGGCGATGCCGATGGCCACGATCACCGCGGCCGCGATCGCATAGCGCATCACGATCGGAAAGAACCGCCGTTCGTTGCGCGCCGCGATCGCCGTCATCACGTTGCGGCGGATGGCCGCGAAGTCATCGTCATTTAACGGTTGCTGCGAACGAAACCCGCTCATGTTCATCGCGCACCTCCGCGCCATGCCTCGATCCACACGCGCAACTTCGCGCGCGCCTTGCTGACCTGCACCCGCACCGTGGCCGGCGAGCTGCCGAGGATGGTGGCAACCTCCTCGGTGGTCAGTTCCTGGACTTCGCGCAGGATGACGGCCAGCCGTTCTTTCGCCGGCAGGGCATCGATGGCGCGGGTCAGAAGAGCGGCGTCATCCCGCGCGGCCAATACGTCATCGGCGGCCCGGGCATCGCTGGCGACCGACATCCCCTCATCGGCCGGCGCGAAGATCCAACGCCGCCCGCGGTGCTTCTCGATGTCGCGGCAGACGTTTACGGCGATGCGGAACAGCCAGCCGAAAAAGTCGAGCTGCTCGTCGAACTTGCGTAGATGGCGAAAGACGCGGAGGAATGTCTCCTGCGTCGCTTCCTTCACCTCTTCGGCGTCGCCGAGGATGCGCCAGGCCAGAAGGGCCACACGTCGTTCTGATGCCAGCATGATCTCCTCGAAGGCACGCTCGTCCCCGTCGCGCGCCGCGCGGATTGCCGCGAGGAGCGCCGGCTCCGTTACCGATGACCGCGTCGCCGGTACCCGTGGGTCTCGCGGTCTCGCGGTTTCGCGGTCTCGCGGGCCTGCGGTCTCGAGGCTTGGAATCTCATCTGTCAACAGTGCCTCGGCGGTCATCGTTCGTGCGTTCTCAAACAAGCTCTACTCGAAAGGAGTTGAGTTCGTTTATTCGACGCACTGAGGAGGCAGTAGTCTCGCGGTCTTCCAGCTTCACCACCGCGAGACCGCGCAACCGCGAGACCCCGCGACCCCGTTACCCGTTCAATTCCGCCAACACATCTTCCGCGTGCTTCTTCGTATCGACCTTCTTCCAGATCTTCTTGATCCGGCCGTCCGGACCGATCCAGAACGTCGTACGGGCCACACCCCAGTAGCGCTTGCCGTACATGTTCTTCTCTTTCCAGACGCCGTACATCTTCACGATGTCGCCGGTCGAGTCAGAGAGGAGGGGGAAGTTCAGATCGTACTTGCCGCGGAACTTGTCATGGCTCTCGAGCGAATCGGTCGAGACGCCGAGGACGACCGCGTGCGCCTTGGAGATATCGGACTCGTGATCGCGGAACGAGCACGCCTCGGCGGTGCATCCGGGCGTGTCATCCTTCGGATAGAAATAGAGGATCACGTCCTTGCCGCGATGCTCCTTGAGCGTCATCTCCTTGCCGCGCGTCGAGGGAAGTTTGAAGTCGGGCGCCATGTCGCCGACTTTCGGTTCATAGAAGTCTTGCATGTCTTTTTTCTCCTTCAATTGAAGTTCATCCTGCGGCGAAGCGCGCAGGATCTCCGGTGATACCGCGCAGACGTCGCTTCAAAACGCAGTTCGCGCGATGCCACCCGAGATCCTGCGCGCTTCGCCGCAGGATGAACTATCAATTCGTCACTCCGCTCCCGAACAGCACCTTCTCCGCGGCGAGAACGGCGTTCAGTGCGGAGCTGCGGCGGAGATTATCGCAGACGGCCCACACCCAAAAGCCACCGCGGATCGAGGCATCCGGCCGCACTTCGGCGATCAATACCTCGTCCTTTCCCGCCGCGTCGATCGTTCCGAATGCCTGGTCCCCCTCGGCGAAGGCGATGGCGGCATTCGCCCGCAGCGTGGCCGTGATCCGGTCGAGCGCGAGCTCCTCTTTCGTCTTCACGAAGAGCGAAAACGTATGGCCGTGAAAGACCGTCCCCTGCGTCACCAGCAGCGCGAGCTGCGTGTCGGGATCGGTGAGCGCATGGATCTGCGTGGTGATGAACTCCTCGTTCCGCTCCGTGGCCGGATAGAGATTGAACGCCAGTTGGCGATCGAAGACCTCGTGCGGCACGGTCTGGATGTTCAGCACGCTGATCGTCTGTCTGGCCAGCTCCTCGATGCCGAGCTGATCGAATTCCGACGCCGGCTGCACGACCGTGGCGGTACATATCTCAACGCGGCTGAGCAGCTCGACCTGATGGAGGACGATTGCGATCGGGATGGCGATCGGATGCGGCGAGACGAGAAGGCGATCGCCGCCGCCGATCTGTTCGAGATTCACCCCGGCGACGGCCAGCCTGCCGTCCACCGCGCTTGAAGGCTGCGACAGGTCGATGGCCATGAAGTTGTCCTCTTCGTAGCGCTGAATCCACTCGCGGTTCCCTTCGGCGGGGCCGCAAAAGAAGACCATGTCGCAGTCTTCGAGCTCATCGTCCGAGACCGGGAGGACGATGGCCGGCTCGTCGCCGATCTCCCGCAACATCCCGGTGGACTGTCCGGTGCTGTCGAGCAGGGCGATCTTCGCGTAAGGGAACGAGCGCTCGCGGAGGATGGACTGGATCTCGGTTCCCACGAGTGTTTGGGGATTGACGATGCCGACACGATAGCCGGCGGCCGATTTTGGATCGATCATTGCGGCGCGATTCTTTCGAGCTCATCCTGACGCGTAGACGTCAGGATCTCTGGTGATATCGCGGGGGTGTTCATTGCGAAGAACAGTCCGCGCGGCGCCACCGTAGATCCTGCGCGCTTCGCCGCAGGATGAACTTCAATTCGTCATTTGTAGCACGTCGTCCGTCTTACGCGGCGGAAATGCGATCGACCACAGACGCATCATCGGCCCCGAGGCCAGGTAGGCGAGGGCCAGGCCGAGGCCGAAGGGGCGGGGCCAGGCGAAACCGACCGCGATGATCGCCGCAATGACGACCACCACCATCAACGGCCGCCCTTTCTGGAAGTTGAGCCCCTTCTGCGCGCGCCAGCGGATCGGCGACACCATCGCGAATGCAGTGCACGCGGTCAGGATCATGATGACGATGGCGAATTGCCGGTCGATCACCGGCGCCGGCGCGTAATAGATGAGCGCCGCGATCGTCAGCGCACCGGCCGGGCTGGGCAGGCCGACGAAGTAGCGATAGTCGCTCTTCCCGGTCATGATGTTGAAACGCGCCAGGCGCAGCGACACGCTGACCAGAAAGAGGAAGGCGATGCCGACGCCGAGCTTGCCGAGCGGCTGCAGCCCCCAGGCGTAAACCAGGACCGCCGGGGCGCAGCCGAACGTCACCACATCGGCCAGCGAGTCGTACTCCTTCCCGAACTCGCTGGTGGCGCCGAGTTGCCGCGCGGCCAGTCCGTCGAACGTATCGAAGACCGCCGCGATCAGAAGAGAGACGCAGGCGATCTCGAAGCAGGTGATGGCGCGATCGGGCTGGCCCGCCGTCATGGCCTGCACCGCGCGCATGCTGTTCACGATCGAGCGGAAGCCGAAGAAGATGTTCAGCACCGTGAACAGCGTCGGCACGATGTAGACGCCGCGGCGCAGGTTCTTCCGGACGTCCGGCCGCTGCATCACTTCGCTCCGAGCTCGGCCACGACCGTCAGCCCGACCCTCACCTTGTCCCGCATCCCGACCTTGACCACGGCATCGGCGGGAAAGAACATATCCACGCGCGAGCCGAACTTGATCATCCCCACGCGTTCGCCGCGCACGACCTCATCGCCTTCTTTTTTATCGAAGACGATACGCCGCGCCAGCAGGCCGGCGATCTGCTTGAAGGCCAGCGTCGCGCCGTGCGTATCTTCGACGACGATGAGATTCTGTTCATTCTCCGTCGACGATTTCTCCGCGAAGGCAGCGATCTTCTTTCCCGGGTTGTAGCGGTAGTGAATGATCCGCCCGCTGATCGGCGCGCGGTTGACGTGAACGTCGAACACCGACATGAAGATGCTGACCTGCTTCGTCAGTCCCGGCCAGATATCGCCGTCGGCGATGTCTTTGATCTGCACGACGGTACCGTCGGCGGGGGAGAGGACGTCGACGTGATGTTCCGATCCCAGACGATGCGGATCGCGGAAGAAGTTGATGAGAAAAATGCAGAGCAAGCCCAGAACCATGGCCGCGACCGTCCACTGAATCAACAGCGCCGCGGCGGTGAGGATGAGAACGGGAATCAGGAACAGCCATCCCTCGGGCGCAAACGGCACTTTCCGCATTGGCGCGATGGTAGTGCAAAGCGGAAGCCGATGGGAATCTACGTCACTTTGTCACGGCAACCACATGGAAACGCGCCACTTAGCGTGATCGAAAGTTGGTGTGCAGAGTGCTACAATTTCCTGTGAAGGTACTTCGAAGGAGGATAGAGGATGTCGAATCAAATCGCTGACATTCAACGGATTCTCAGCACCGAAGACGAAGAGTTTCGCAAATGGCTCGATGAGCATCACGCATGCGAGTCGCGCCTCGGCGAGCTCACGACCAAGAATGAGGTCTCGACCGACGAAGAGCTCGAAGAGAAAACGTTGAAGAAGCGAAAACTCCAGTTGAAGGACCAGATGGCCGCCCGGATCCGCTCGTACGAAACATCCAACGCCATGGCGTAGCGGAAACGACGACACACCTGATCATCGAAAGGCCGCGGGGTGACCGCGGCCTTTTTTTGCGGGGCCTCGCGGTCCATCCTGCGGCGAGGCGCGCAGGATCTCCGGTGGCATTGCGCGGGTGGTGCTCGAATCGAGATCCTCGCGGCACCACCGGAGATCCTGCGCGCTTCGCCGCAGGATGACCGCGCAACCGCGAGACCTTACAATCCTCCGCATGCCGCGTCCGCTCCTCATCACCGCCGTCGCTTTCCTCATCGCGGCCGCGCTCATCACACCTATGCAGCGCGACCTCTTCGTCGGGGATGAAACCAAGTACGGTCAGGTCGTGCGTGAGATGCGGTCGACGCATGCCTTCTTCCTGCCGACGCTGAACGGCGCGCCGTTCACGCACAAGCCGCCCATCCACTTCTGGCTCATCGACCTCTTCACCTTTCCGCTCGGCGTCTACTCGACGTGGGCCTTCGTTCTGCCGTCGCTGCTGGCGTTCGTCTTTTTGCTCTGGCTGATGTGGAAGATCGGCGGTCCGCTGGCAGCGTTCGTCTGCGGTTCGTCGATGATGATCTGGGCCTCAGCGCAGTCGGCGCGGATGGACGTCAGCTTCACCGCCTTTATCGTCCTCGCGCTCTGGCAACTCGAGCGCTTCTTCGACCGCGACGATTTCCGGGCCCTGCTTTGGTGCGGCATCGCCATCGGCGTGGCAATTCTGATCAAGGGTCCGATGGCCCCTGTCATCGCCATCGTGCTCTTCGGTCTCGAAGGGGCCCGCCGCAAACGCGCACCCCGCGGGAACTACGCCCCCGCAATTCTGGCGATGACGGTGATCCCTCTTCTCTGGTTCATCCCGGCCATGCTCCTCGGCGGAAGCGCCTACACGCACGATGTGATCGTCAAGCAGACGGTCGGCCGCGCCATCGCCTCATGGGTTCACAACGCCCCCCCCTGGTTCTACATCATTCACCTCCCCGCCACGCTCTTTCCCTGGTTCTTCCTCGGAGTGGCCGCCGTCGCCGCCCTCTGGCGGACGCATCGCTTCCTGATCAACTGGATCATCGCCGTCGTCGTCCCCTACTCCGTGATGAGCAGCAAGCTCGATGTCTACATGATGGCCATGATCCCGCCCCTGGCGTTACTGATTGCTGAATACGTTGCGAAGCCCTGGGACCGCGGGCGTCCCGCCCGCGCGTCTACCGCCGCACGAGCGGCCAACCTCATCGCCATCTCTCTATTACTGATCATCGCCATCGCCGCCCTTTTCATCACTCCGAAAAGTATCCAAGGCCCCGAAGCCGCACTTCTCCAGCTTCCGTCGGTCAAGACGCTCTGCATCATCACCGCCGCCGCGGCGATCATCGCTTTCGTCATCACCCTCCGCGGCTCTTCGATCACGTCGACGATCGCCACCGGATTCGTACCGGTCGTGGCGATGGTTTTCATCGCCATCGTGCTGATGCCGGTCGTCAACGACCTGGCCTCCACCCGCCCGCTCGTCGTTGCGCTGGAAAAGCAGAACGTCCCGCCCGAGCAGATCGCTCTCTACGCCGCCCCTTATCTCTGGACGCGCAATCTACCGCCCAGGTTCGAGCAGGTCAGCTACGCAACTCCATACACGCTGGCGTTGTCGTCACCGACGGTGATCGTGGCCGCGCGTGCCCACGCCGGCGAGATCGCTCCGTCGCTGAATGGATACCAGGTCGTCGATACCGTCCGCATGATCGGAAAGTGGTTCTATGTCTATCGACGGTAAGCGCCGCCTCGCCGCGGCGGGCTTCATCGCCTTGCTGGCTTTATCGGTCTTCTGGCCCTCACCGGCGATCGCCATCAGTCAGCTCTGCTGCCACGCCCATCTCACCGTCGACAACGCCTCTTTCCTCGGGCGTGAGGCTCCGGCATGGGACGTGGCCTTCTGGTGCATCGCCGGCCTGTTTGCGCTCGTGCTCCTCCATCCGAGCGGTGCCTACAAACCGTCCGACTTCGGCGAGGCCTGGACAGTCGTGCGCGCCACGCGCATACGGATGCGCAGGATGGATGCTATCGCCGCCGTTTGCGCCACCATCGCCGTCGCCCTGGTCTGGCGTTTCGCCGATGCGACGGTCACAGCGTGGGCCGAGCTGATTCAGTCGGCCAGCGTGCAGGACACCATCCGCATCGCCAACCGTTTCGGCGGCGGCATGAACCCGGCCATGGTGGTCCTCTTCTTCCTCTTCGCCGGCGTCGCCTACCGTCAAAATCGCTGGATCGCCTACGCCGTGGCCATGGCCTACGCCGGCGCCGGCGCCGCCATCGCCGTCCAGATCGTCAAGTACACCGCAGGCCGCGCCCGCCCCGAGCTCTGGCTGGGCTCCTTCCAGCACGTCCGCGCCGCCACCTCGTTCCCCAGCGGCCACACCGTCGGCGCCTTCGCCCTGGCCGGAGTGCTGATGCTGTCGTCCCCCTCGCGAACCATGCGCATCGCCGCGTTTCTGCTCGCGCTTTCCGTAGCGGTCTCACGTGTCCTGGCGTTCCGTCATTGGACGAGCGACGTGCTCGCGTCCGCCGCAATCGGGATGCTGCTGGCTGGAGTTATGGTGCGAGCGGTAGTGGCGGCCGAGGTATCATTTCGCGAATGACGGAACTCGCGTTGAGACCGGCGACGTATGAGGACCTGCTGAAGGTCCCGGACAACCTCATTGGCGAGTTGATCGATGGCGAGTTGTACGTGACGCCGCGACCTGCCATTCCGCATATGAATGTCATCTCCGCTCTTGGAGCCGATCTGAATATCCGCTTCCAGCGTGGAAGCGGGGGACCGGGCGGATGGTGGATTCTCGTCGAAACAGAGGCGCACGTCGAAGGACATGGTTTCGTTCCCGACGTAGCCGGCTGGCGCCGTGAGCGTCTGCCTGTGCTTCCCACAGCCGCGACGATTGACATCGCTCCTGATTGGGTTTGCGAAGTGCAGTCACCCAGCACTGCGCGCCTTGACCGTGTCAAAAAACTGCCGATGTACGCGGAGATCGGCGTTCGACATGTCTGGTTGATCGATCCTCCCGGTCAGACATTGGAGGTCCTGCGTCTCGAGAACGACCGATGGATGATCGCCGGAAACTACGGTGGCGATGACGTCGTGCGGGCCGAGCCGTTCGAGGCCGTAGAGATCGAGCTCGCCGCCTTGTGGATCGATCCACCGGCGAAGTAATCCGCAGATGTCGCTGGAGTCAGATAAGAGGGATCCGGAAACCTACGCCGTCATAGGGGCGGCGATGGCGGTTCATGCCGAGTTGGGGCATGGGTTTCTCGAGGCCGTGTATCAGGAAGCGTTACAGAGAGAACTTGCGGGGCGCGGTGTTCCCCACGGACGCGAAGTTGCGCTGCCTGTGTTCTATCGTGGTGTCCTTCTCCAGACAGCCTACCGTGCCGACTTTGTCTGCTTTGGTTCTGTCATCGTGGAGGTCAAAGCGATCCACCGCCTGTCCGGCATCGAAGAAGCGCAGGTGATCAACTACCTCAAAGCATCCGGCATGCAGAGAGCGATGCTCCTGAACTTCGGTTCCCTACGCCTTGAATACAAACGCCTCGTGTTGAATCTGCCTGCAGGCCTTCGCATGGCATCCAAGCGCGATACAGAGAACGAATCCGCAGATGACGCAGATGTACGCAGATAAAACCAAGACAACCCCCCCGTTTCTGATCATCTCGCGCTGATCGAACCTTGTTGCGAAGCCATCTGCGTAAATCTGCGTAAATCTGCGGATAATCAGTTCTCGCGCTGAACGAACCTTGTTGCGAAGCTTCCAAGATCTCCGGACTAAGCCTCAACCTCCGCGAAATTCACCGACACCAATCGCGAGCACCCCGCCTCCTCCATCGTTACGCCGTACAACACATCCGCAGCTTCCATCGTGCGGCGGGAGTGCGTGATCACGATGAACTGCGTGTCGCGGGACATGTCGCGGACCAGGCGGACGAAGCGCTCGTTGTTGATCTCATCCAGCGGCGCGTCGACCTCGTCGAGGATGCAGAACGGCGACGGCTTGTAGCGGAAGATCGCGAACAGCAGCGCCAGCGCCGTCAGCGCGCGCTCGCCGCCCGAGAGCAGCGCGATCGACTGGTTCTTCTTCCCCGGCGGCTGCGCTACCAGCTCGATGCCGCTCTCCAGCACGTCTTCCTCATCGAGCAGCTGCATGCGGGCCGTGCCGCCGCCGAAGAGCGAGACGAAGATCTCCGTGAAGTACTCGTTGATGGCATTGAAGGCATCACGGAACAGCTCGCGTGAGGTCAGGTTGATCTTGCGGATCGTGCCGCGCAGCGACTCGATGGCTTGCACCAGATCGTCGCGCTGCGTGCGCAGGAACGACTCGCGCTGCTCCAGCTCCGTATGCTCATCGATGGCCAGCACGTTGACCGGTCCGATCTTCTCCAGCCCGTCCGACAGCTTGGCCACCTCCGCTTCCAGTGCCGCGCGGCCGTCGTCGTCCGCTGGCGGCTCCACGTCGGCCAGCGCGTCGATGCCGGCGTGAAGGTCGAGCGAGATCTGTTCGCGCAGCAGATCGAAGGCCGACTTGGCCCGGTCGCGGCGCCGCTCCGATTCGAAGAGCGAATCCTTGGCCGTGTTCCACAACTCGCGCGATGCCACCGCGCGCGTCTCCAGCTCCTCGACGCGCACCTGCAGATCGGCGACCTCCGCCTCGAGGCCGATGCGCACTTCACTCAGCTCGTGCAGTTTCGTCAGCGACTCATCGAGCTGGCCGCGTGAACGCTCCACGGCCGCTTCGGTTTCCTCACGCTTGCGCGCCAGCGACTCGATCTCCTGCTGGAGCTGCGTCGTCCGCGCGCCGAGGGAGATGACGATGCGGGAGAGATTCTCATGCTCGCGCTGGATGGCGTTCACGTTGCCCGCCGACGCTTCCACATCGACGCGCGCCTTCGACGCCGCCTCGGTCACCGCTTCGAACGTCGAGCGAAGGTTTGCCAGCTCTTCTTCGTGCTGGCGGATTTGCTCCTGGCAATCGGTTTCCTGCTGTTCGAGCTGCTGCAGGCCGGCGATGGCGGCGTTCTTCCGGGCGATGAGCTGCTCCTTCTCCTCGGCGTACAGCGTCTGCTCTTCGGAGGCGACGGCGAGGTCGCGCTCGAAGCGGTCGAGCTCCTGGTTGGCGCGCTCGCGGTTGCTGCGCCGCTCGCGCAGCTCCTGCTCCGCTGCCCGCGCCCGCTCCTCGGCCAGAATGCGCGCGTCATCCGCGGCACGCAGCTCCTCTTCGATCGTCTGCAGTTGTATGGCGATGTCGCTGGCGCGCGACACTTCGCTGCCGAGGGCCGCTTCGAGGTCCGAGAGCTGCCGCTTCAGCGAGAAGACGCCCGGCGTGGCATTCTCCGATTTCCCGCCGATGACCAGCGGGCCGCGGACGATGTCGCCTTCCAGCGTGACGAACGTCGCGCTCGGACGTTCCTTCGACCGGTCCAGCGCCTCGCGGAGCGTGCCGACGATGTACGCCTCGGGCATGGCCAGGCGCACGGCATCGGCGATCGGACCCTCACCGACCACCGCGTACTTGGCGTCGCCGCGCCGCCCGCCTTCGCCGGACGCCTCGTAGTCGAGCGTGATGAACGCGCCGCGTCCCGCGCCGCGCTGCCGCAGGCGGGCGATGGCGTTCGTCGCCGTCGCCGCGGTATCGACGACGACCGCTTTCGAGACGTCGCGTAGCAGCGTATCGAGCGCGGCCTCGAATCCTTCCGTGGCCCGCACGGCCTCGGCGGCCGGCGTGGCGTTCGGGATCAGTTCGAGAATGGCCCGGCGCACATCTTCGTCCTGCGATTCCAGCGAGATGAGCAGCGTCCGCAGCGAATCGATCTTGTACGTCATCTGCGACACGCGGTCGCGCGCGCCGGCCAGCGTCTCGCGCAGACCGTTACGTTGCACCGACAGCTCGTCGTTCCGGATCACGGCGTCGCGCGCAAGCTGGCGCGTCATCTCCAGCAACTCTTCCGCCTCCTGAACGCGCTCATCCCATTCGACGCTCAGCGACCGCGCGCCGTCGCGGCTCTCGGTGGCCTTACGCGCCGACTCGCTCAGCTTGCCGAGGTAGAACTCGCACTTCTCGACCGCCACCTCGATCTGATGCACCTGATTGCGGGCCTCGGAGATCTTGGCGATCGTCCGCATCAGCATCTCGCGCGCATCGGTCAGCGCTTTCTCGTGACGGCGAACTTCATCGGACCGCTCCTGCCGGTCGCGCTCCGCCTGCTCGGCGATCTCGCGAAGGCGATTGCGCTCGCCGCGCGCCGCTTCCAGCGCCTGCGAGCGCTCATCGAGCAGCGCCTGCTGCTCCGCTCCTTCGCCCTCGAGCTGCGCGATCTGCGTCTGCGCATTTTCACTGCGCTGCACCAGATCGCCGAGGTTCGTTTCGGACTGCTGCATGAACGAGCGAAGGCGCTCGACGTCGCCGGAGAGCGACGCCACCTCTTCGCGCACATGCGACGCCCGCGACGACTTGCCGGTCAGCGAGGTACGGTTCTCCGCCAGCTCCGCTTCGTCAGTGGCCAGTTGCGCCGCCAGCTCCGACTCGCTCGCTTGCGACGCCGCGACGCCTTCATCGGCCGCCGACTGCTCCGCCTGCGCGGAAACGATGCGCCCCTTGTATAGCGCGCGCTTTGCCGTCGACAGTTGTTCGCTCAGCTCCTTGTGCCGTCGCGCTTTGCCGGCCTGCCGCTTGAGCGAGTTCAGATTCCGGGTGACCTCGGCCAGCGTATCGTCGATGCGCAGCAGGTTCTGCTGCGTCTCCTCCAGCTTCATCTCCGCCGCGCGGCGCTTGGTCTTGTACTTGGTGATGCCGGCCGCTTCCTCGATCAGGCGGCGCCGGTCCTGCGGCTTGTTGGAGAGGATCAGATCGATCTTCCCCTGCTCCATCACCGAGTAATTGCGGATGCCCAGGCCGGTATCCATCAGGATGTCGGAGATGTCCTTGAGGCGGACGCGCTTGCCGTTCAGCCGGAACTCCGACTCACCTGTGCGGAAGACGCGGCGGTTGATGGTGATGCGGCCGTCGTCCGACATCGGATGGTTGCTGTCGCCGTTGACCGTGGCCAGCGTCAGCGTCACCTCGCCCATCGACAGCGGCCGGCGGCGGGCCGAGCCCTGGAAGATGACGTCGTCCATCGTCTCGCCGCGG
The DNA here is from genome assembly GCA_035569395.1 of Thermoanaerobaculia bacterium. Taxonomy (GTDB): domain Bacteria; phylum Acidobacteriota; class Thermoanaerobaculia; order Gp7-AA8; family Gp7-AA8; genus JADGNZ01. The sequence goes on from DATMNC010000104.1 coordinate 33,743, forward strand.
ATATGCGACGCGCGGTTCTCGCCGAGGACCCAGATGATGGCGTCGCAGATATTGGACTTCCCGCAGCCGTTCGGGCCGACCACAGCCGTCATCGGCGACGGAAAGGAGAGGTGGGCCGGATCGTAGAACGATTTGAAGCCGTGGATTTCGAGTTTGTCGAGACGAAACATTAATGAAGAACACCTGACGGTTCTGATTTGGACGCGCCGGATACTAGCAGCAATCCCTCGGCGCGCCGCGATGCGAATTCGAGGTCCGTAAACCCCTCATTGTAAAGGGAAATTCGCGGTTGACAGGGGAGAAAGCAATCGTTTCTGTGCAGGTCAAACGGAGAGCAGGCGTCTCGCCTGCTCCCGCCGCGGCGTCCCGCCCGGCGGTGGGTCCCGGCAACCGGCAGGATTGAACCTGAAAACGCGGATCGCGACTTCGCCGTTTGTGGCCAACAGTTGCGTTTGCCTTCGTCCCCACCGTCGGAAACGGAGAGCAGGCGTCTCGCCTGCTCCCGCCGCGGCGTCCCGCCCGGCGGTGGGTCCGATCGACCAGCAGGGTTGAGCCTGAAAACGCGGATGCGACTTCACCGTTTATGGCCAAACAGTTACGTTTGCCTTCGTCCCCCACCGCCGGGCGAGACGCCGCGCCGGGAGCAGGCGCGGACGCCCGCTCTCCGGGTGCGCGAATGCCAGGCCAAAAGCCGCGAGACCCCGCAACCGCGAGACCGCGCAACCGCCGCTACAATGCACGCCGTGACGTCGATCGACGACTTCCTCCTCCGCGAGATCGACGCCGGCAGTTTCCCCAGTGCCGTCTACGCCATCGGCTCTTCGCGCGGCATCGAGCACGAGAACGCCCTCGGCCATGCCGTCGCCGTCCCACTCCGCATCCCGGCGACGCTCGACACCATCTACGACGTCGCGTCGCTCACCAAGCCTCTGATCACCACCACGCTCGCCCTGCAACTGCTCGACATCGATGCCATCCGCCCTCTTCTGACCCACACCTCCGGCCTCCGCGCCTGGATGCCGCTCTACCTCCGCCGCGACTACGTCGACGCCATCCGCGAGCACGGCCCGGAGTACAAGCCGGGCACACGCGTCGTCTACTCCGACCTGAACTACATCCTGCTCTGGTCGATGCTCCCCGACTACCTGACCCTGGCCCGTGAACGGATTCTGGCCCTCCTCGGCATCGAATCCGACGCCATGTTCCTCCCCCCCGAATCCCTCCGCCCTCGCATCGCCGCGACGGAATGGGGCCAACGCTACGAAGCCCGAATGGCCGAAAACCCCGAGGTGGCCATCCTCCGCGACGGCCTGATCTGGGGCGAGGTGCACGACGGCAACTCCTTCTTCGCCGGCGGCACCGCCGGCAACGCCGGCCTCTTCGCCACCGCCCGCGCCGTCTTCCGCCTGGCCCAGTCGTGGTCCAACGCCGAGCTGCTCCCTCGCACCCTCGTCGACGAAGCCACGCACAACCAGACCCCCGGCTTAAACGAGTCCCGCGGCCTCGGCTGGCAGATCTCGCCCACCGGTATGTACGGCCACACCGGTTTCACCGGCACCTCCGTCTGGATTTACCCGGAACGCGACCGGATCATGGTCCTGCTGACCAACCGCGTGCACCCCTGCGCCGCGCCGAACTCGATGCAGAGGATCCGAGGGGAGTTTCACCGGCTGGCGTTGACTTCTTAAAGCCTATCCGCAGATGACGCAGATGTCCGCAGATAAAAGCGGCTACGTTCTCGCACGGAAGCAAGCTTGTCGCGAAGCCATCTGCGTACATCTGCGTACATCTGCGGAAGATCAGGTTTCGCGATGCAGAGAACGAATCCGCAGATTACGCAGATGTGCGCAGATAAAAGCCTTTACGGCTACGTTCTCGCGCGAAAGGAAGCTTGTCGCGAAGCCATCTGCGTACATCTGTGTCTATCTGCGGATGAATAGGTTTCGCGATGCAGAGAACGAATCCGCAAGGACGCAGATGAACGCAGATAAAGGACAGTACCGCCCCCGCGCGAGTCTGCGCGAGGGCGGGTTGTTTCTCTCCGCGACTCCGCGTCTCCGCGTGAGAATCTTCTAGCTCCACACGCTGCCCGGCGCCCACGCCGCCGCCTTCGCCCGCAGCGCCGCCGCGCGCGTCACATCCCCCGCCGCCTCCGATAACGCCCCGAACATCACCAATGTCTCTGCCAGCAGCGGATCGGGGTCCGTGTAGTCGTCTCGGAAGCGGGTTTCCAGCAGCTCGACATTGTCCGTGTAGATCCGTAACGCGTCAGAACGATCGCCGCGGCGCAGGAGGATGTACGCAAGGCCGAGGGCTTGGAACTCCATGATCTGGGGATGGAGGGCGATGGTCTTTTCCATCAAGTGTTTGGCTTCGTCGAGATCGCGGCCCAGGTGGGCGAGTGAGAGGGCGATGCCTTCCTGGGCGGCGGGGTCATCGGAGCGGCGGTAGGACGCGATCGCTTCGTCGAAGCGGCCGAGGAGTTTGAGGGCCTCGGCGCGGTGGAGGGGATCGTTCACGGCGGCGGCGACGGCATCCTCGTAACGATGGTCCTGGATCAATTGCTGGGCGTTGGTGGCCGGCTTCTGCGCCAGCATCCAGGCGGCCAGCCAGCCGATCAACAGCACGGAGGTGACGATGACGGCGATCTGCAGCATTGAGGAAGTCTACTTCGCGAAGGAATCAAAGGCTTTTACCACAGAGGCACAGCGCGGGCTTCGCCCGCAACCAAAAAATGGCAACCACCAGTTTTGGCAGAATTCTTTGCGCCGCGCGAAGAAACTCATGGTTAGTAGTACAGAGGACACAGAGGTTCTATTCTTCTCTGTGTCCTCTGTGCCTCTGTGGTGAAAGCCTTTCAGGTGCAAGGAGTTAGTGCGGCTTCGCGGCTACCACCTCGGGTGGCGTTACCGCGCCGGGCTCGACGACGAACCGTCGCATCGTCTGCGGGTGGCCGTCGAACTGGTACTCGATCTTCGGCAGCGGGATCGGATGATTCTCATCCTGCTGATTGCTGAGATCTGTGACATCGGTCAACGGAATCGCGGCGGCGGCGGAGACGTCGCGGGCGTTGCGGCGCGTCACATATTCGTGGAGCCCGGCCAGGAGGAGCATGACCAGGAGAACGGCCAGGGTGATGACCACCCCTTGCCGCTGGCGGGCGAACTCGACGACCGTCGCCGAGGCTGACACAGGCGGGCGCGGGTGGAACACCTCGTGGAGCATCGCCTGCGTGTCGACCGGTTTGGTGCCGGTGCGCGGATTGGCGCCGCAGTAGGGACAAAGCCTCGCCGCGGCATCGATGTCGTGGCGGCACGATGCGCAGACGATGCGGTCAGCGGAGAGGTTCGGCGAATCGGCGGTCATCGCGGGTGCACGTTTATATCGACTGAGAACGTCGATGTCACGGGCTCGCCGTTCTGCGTGGCCGGCCGGAAGCGCCAGTTCTGCACGGATGCAATCAGCCGAGGCATCTCGCCGGGGATCGATTGGGCGACGTTGATGTCAAGAACGCGGCCGTCAGTGCCGACGGTGAGAAAGAGCCGCGCGCTTGTGGGATGGTCGACGTTCATCGGCGGTACCGGCTGGTAGATAGGGATCGGTTGTGTTGGCGGTATCGCCGCAACGAGCGCCGCCTGCGGTTGTTCGCTGGGAACGGTACGTCTCGGACGCGGTTCGATTCCGCCTCCGATCGTGCGCGGATCGATCGTGCCGTTATTCGTTCTCACCGCGTGCTCGGCCTTTGCCCGCTGTGCCGCTGCCGTGTAGGCCTCGGAGGGAAGAGCCGTTGCGTCGGAGCGTTCGCCGTTGATGTCGACGTTCCCCGCGCTCGGCGTCTGCACAGGTGCGGACGTGACCGGCGCCTCCGGCTGGACGGAGCTGGCATCGCCTTCCACCGGCACGAGCGTCACCGTCGAACGCGAGGTCGATCCAGGTGCCGGCGACGCCGTCTGCGCATTCGACGACGTCGACTCGTCCCCATGCTCGCGGTTCAGGAAAATCCCAACCGCGAAGGCGACGATGATCAGCACGACGAACGCCGCCGCGCCGGCGAGTTTGTTGCGGGCTCGATTGTCCGCCGGCGGGACGTACGGACGCTCCATCATCGGCGGCGCCGTCTCCGCCGGACGCGGCGCGGCCTGATCCCAGTTGCAGTAGACACACGTTCGCGCGTAGGCATCGATCAGACGTTCGCATCGGACACACGGTTTTCGGTCAGCCATCCAACGTTCTCTGCTGTCTCCATGGTGCAACCGGCGTACCGCGTCCTACAATGCAGCATGCTTTCACCCGACCAGCAGCTCGGCCCGTACCGTCTGATCGCCCGCGTGGGCAAGGGGGGGATGGGGGAGGTGTGGCGTGCCGAGGATTCGCGGCTCGGGCGCACCGTCGCCATCAAGGTGTTGCCGCCGTCGTTTGTCGTGGACGTCGAGGCCACGGCGCGGCTCAAGCGTGAGGCGCGCACGGCCGCCCAGCTCTACCATCCCTCGATCGCCACCATCCATTCGATCGAGCAGGATGGCGATCACATTTTCATCGTCGAAGAGTTCGTCGAAGGCGAGCCGCTGACGAAGGTCATCAGCCGCGGCGGGCTCTCAGAGGCGGAGATCTGCCGGATCGGACGGGCCGTCGCCGATGCCCTGGCCGAGGCACATGCCAAAGGGATCGTCCACCGCGACATCAAACCGGACAACATCATCGTCAACGGCAACCGCGTCAAGGTTCTCGACTTTGGGATCGCCAAGCAGGTCGGCATCGAGGGCGCCTCGGCAGCGGACACGCCGACCGCGGCGTTCGTCACGCAGCAGGGGATGATCCTCGGCACGATCCACTACATGTCGCCGGAGCAGGCCCTCGGCAAGGCCATTGACGGTAAGACGGATGTCTTCTCGCTCGGCGTGGTGCTGTACGAGATGGCCACCGGCCGCCGGCCGTTCGGCGGCGAGACCATCACTGAGACGATGACGCAGATCATCCGCGACGAGCCGACCGAGCCGTTGCTGGTGAATCCCGGAATCTCGCCGGCGATGAACGAGATCATCCGCCGCTCGCTTCGCAAGAATGCCGCCGAGCGTTACAGCGCCGCGGAACTGGTGACGGCGCTCGATGCGCAGATGGGCCGGGCAACGACCGCGCCGTATACGACCCCGAATGCAGTGACGGCCGCGGCGATGCCGGCAGCGGCGGCGGCGACGGTGATCACCGGATCGCAGATGAAGACGGTGCAGGAAACGCAGGCGCCGCCGCAGCGCCGGCGCAGCGCCGTCCCCGCGATCATCATCGCGTTGTTGCTGGTCCTCGCTGCCGCCGCCGCTGCGTTTATCGCCATGCGCCCTTCGGCGCCAGCCCCGGCAACGCAAACGACGACGGTGAAGCCGGTCGCTCCACCGTCGACGACGTCGGTCAACGTCACCGCCCCCGATACGGGAACCGTCGTCGAACAGCAGGACACCGCTGCTGCGTCGGACACGGCTTCATCCCGCCGCGCCGGATCTACCGAAAAAGCGACGGAACCGACCCCCACGAAGGACGAGAACACCGACACCGCCCCGGCAACACCGTCGCCTGTGCCTGAGCCAACATCCAGCGAGTCGCCCGCCGACGCCCTCTACGCCACGGCGATGTCCCAGCTCGCCGGCGGTGACCCGATCCAGGCGCGCAAGACGCTGCATCGCGTCCTCATGCAGGACCCGCACTACGCCAGAGCACACCTCCGCATGGGCGAGATCGCGCTGTTCAACCGCAACCTCAACTACGCAAGCGAAGAGCTGAATCGCGCCCTCAACGACTCCGACCGCCTTGACCGCCGCGAACAACAACTGGCCCAGCTATCGCTGGCCATCACCTCGCACGATCGCGAGGAGATCGGACGCCTGACCTCCCAGATCGAGCAGCGCTGGCCCGACGATCCCGACCTGGCGCGCATGCGGTCCACGTTTCCGGGCATGTTCAACGAGTTCCCGCAACAGCGGGGCAGGCGGCGGATCCGGGATTAGGGGGGACAGGGGCGACACATCCGGAATTCGCGGTGTCAAACAGGACAAGATCGCCGATGTACATCGTCACCGGCCTGTCGGCACCTTCTCACTCGTACGTCTGACCACCAGTTACAATCCGCGCCCTATGTTCGACGCCATTCGCTTCGCGAAGCGGCTCATCGACATCCCTTCGCCGACCGAAAGCGAATTCGACGTTGCCGTGTTTCTGCACGATGAACTGGCCGCGCTCGGGTACGCGTGCCGCAAACAGCCGGTCAGCGAGCGTCGATTCAATGTCTACGCGTCCGCTGGCGGCAAGCCGCGGGTGATCCTCAACTCGCACATCGACACCGTGCCCCCCTGGATCGCG
>DATMNC010000105.1:0-49934 GCA_035569395.1 Thermoanaerobaculia bacterium
CCGGCGGCGAAGCGCTCGAAGAGGCGATGCGTGACCCCGAGCAGCTCGATACCGCCGGCCAGCCCGGCCATCGAGCCGGAGATGGCCATGGCGCGCACGAGCTGGGCATCGACATTGACGCCCGCCCACTTCGCCGCGGAGCGATTGAATCCCGATGCGCGCAGCCGCAGACCCTCCGCCGTCCGGTACAACAGAAACCACGCTCCGATCGCGGCAACGACAGCGATGACGATGCCGGCGTGCAGCTCGCTCGAACCGATCGCAGGAAGCGACGCGGCGACAAGGTCGCTCTGCGGATACTTCCCGCTCGCTTCCTGCAGCGGCCCGTTGACCGCGTATCCAAGAAGGTGAATGGCGATGAAGTTGAGAAGAATCGTCGTCAGCACCTCGGGGGCGTTGCGCCACAGGCGCATGGCCGTGGCGATCGATGCCCATAGCGCGCCGGCGATCAACGATGCCGCCAATGCAGCGGCCAGCCCGTATCGCGCACCGAGAAACGCGCCGAGCGCACCCGCCAGAAACTGCCCTTCGCCTCCGATGTTCCAGACCCCGGCTCGGAAGGCGATGGCAACCGAGAGACCGGTGAGGAGCAGCGGTACCGATTTCAGAAGCGTCCCTTCCAGCGCGAACTTCGATCCGACCGAGCCGCTGATCAGGATCGAAACAAGCTCGCCGGGCGCGTGGCCGAAGGCGATACCGGAGAGGGCGAGAAGGATGAGAGAGAGAAGGGCGGCGCCGATGGCGATTGCGATTCTCGGGAGTCGGGAGTCGGGGGTCGGGGGTCGGAGACGGCGAAACAGACGGCTCATGGTCCGATCCCCGCCATCAACATCGGCGCCTGGTCCGCCGCGTCACTCGGAGTCAGCCGTGCGCTTAGCGTCCCTCGATAGATCACATGAATGGCATCGCCGAGGGCAAAGGCTTCGTCGAGATCGGACGTGATGAGAAGGATGGCGGCGCCGCGGCCGGCGGCGGCGCGCAGTTCGTCGTGGATGAAGCGGGTCGATTCGATGTCGAGGCCGCGCGTCGGCTCTGCGGCGACGATGATCTCCGGCTGCCGCTCCAGCTCGCGGGCCAGAATCACCTTCTGCTGGTTGCCGCCGGAGAGGGAGCCGGCGCGCTGCAGCGGCGACTGCGCGCGGATGTTGAATCGCTCGATCAGCGCGGCCGCTCGCTGTGTTGCTTCGCGTGGCCGCCAGAGAGGCTCGGCCAGTGCGATGTTCTCGGCAATGGTCATCTGGGCGATCAGTCCGTCGCGCGCGCGGTCCTCGGGGATATGCGCAACACGTCCGCGAAGGGAATCGCGCAGCGACGCCGCCAGCTCGGACTGCCCGTTGCCCGCGACGCCGATGATGGCCACGATCTCGCCGCGATGAACGTGCAGGCCGGCGATGCGTAGGTCGGACTCTCCAGTCCGACCGGTGCTCGGGAGACTGCCTGTCCGTGACGCCCGCGCAAGCGCTGGTTGGACTAGAGAGTCCGACCTACGTACGTCCGGCCTACGTTTGACTGCCGCGAGCTCCCGCCGTTCCACCATCGCTTCCGCCAACTCCCCGGCGCTCATCACGCCGCCGTCGACGACGATCTTTCCTCGCCGCATCACCACGATGCGCGTGGCCACTTCCAGCACCTCGGGGATTTTGTGGCTGATGAAGATGACGGCCGTGCCGGCGGCGGCGAGACGGCGCATGACGTCGAACAGCTCGCGCGCCTCCGTCGGCGCCAGCACGGAAGTCGGTTCGTCGAGGATGAGAACGGGTGGATGCCTTGCGATTGCCTTGATGAGCTCGAGCTTGGCCTTCTCGCCGACGGAGAGATCGCCAACGCGGCGGTTGACGTTGCGCAGTTCGATCCCGGAGTCGCGGATGATCTCCTCCGCGTTGCGGCCCCACATCGCCAGTGCCAGGTTCTCGGCGATGGTGAACTCGCTGACGAGGAGAAAGTGCTGATGGACGACGCCGGCGGCGAGGCGGTCTTCGATCGTTCCCTCGTCCGCCGCCAGCTCCCCGGCAGCGATCGACATCAGGGTCGTCTTCCCCGCACCGTTCTCGCCGACCAGTCCCACGATCTCGCCCGGCGCAAGATCGAGGGAAACGTCATCGACGGCGACGTTTGCGCCGAAGCGTCTGGTGATGTGCGAAAGCCGCATCTGGCTTCAGTGTAGTGGTGGACGCTACGCCTGGCTTTGGCGTCTGGCCCGAAATAGGAGACGCTTGCAGCGACGAAACGAGATTCGAAAAGGATGTGTGCGCTCATTCCATGGTAAGAGCGCGAGCGTCAAAACAGAGATCCCGAGCATCAAAACGAAGGACGCGAGCCTCGAAATGAAGCACGCGAGCATCAAAACGAAGCGCGCGAGCATCGAAATGAAGCACGCGAGGGTCAAAACGGAGCGCGCACTCTTACCATGGTAAGAGCGCGAGCATCGAAACAAAGCTCGCGAGGATCAAAACGAAGCGCGCGAGCATCGAAATGAGGCACGCAAGGATCAAAACGAAGGATTGCTAGGATCGAAACGAAGCACGCAAGGATCAAAACGAAGCGCGCTCTCTTGCCATGGTAAGAGCGCGAGATCCAGCTCTTCAACCAGCATCTAGAACTTACCGCGCGGTACCTCGAATTTGCCGCTACGGATATCGGCCTCGATGCGCGTCACCTCGGCCACGGTCTGCGGTGACAGCGCCGCCTTCAGCTTGTCATTCCAGACCAGCGAGACGATGTTCTCGTGCATGCCCAGCCAGTAGACGTGCGGCTGGAACTGATGGTCGTGAACCAGCCGGGCCATGTAGACGAATGCGCCCGGTACGTCGAGGACCGCCGAGGCCACGATGACGTCGGGAGCCATGTCGTTCTGATTCTTATTCGAGCCGAAGCAGCGGACTTTGCGCTCCTGGCAGGCCTGGAACACGCCGCGGCCGGCCTCGTTCGATTGATGGAAGATGAAGTCGCAGCCGGCATTGATCAATGAGAGCGTGGCCAGTTTCGCCGCGCCGGCGTCATCGAAGTTTCCGGTGTAGATCTCTTTCACCTCGAAGTTCGGATTCACCGATTGCGCGCCGGCTTTGAAGGCGAGGAACGTCGAGGCGATCGACGGCAGGTTGATGCCGCCGACCAGCCCGGCCTTGCCGCTCTTCGACTCGCGCGCGGCGACTACGCCGAGCAGATAGGTGGCCTGTTCCATCTGGAACACCATCGGCGAGACATTCGGTGCGACAGAGCTTCCGGAGGTGGTGATGAAGATCGTTTTCGGGTACTGCTTCCCTGCTTTGAGCGCGGCGTCCTGAAACTCGAAGCCGTGGCCGAAGGCGAGATCGAATCCCTTCGCGCCATACGAGCGGAACCCTTCATCGATCTCAGCCGGCGTCTTCGTCTCCTGATTCGAGATCTCCGCGCCGAGCTGTTTGTGGATCTGTTGCAAACCCTCGTAGGCGATGGCGTTCCAGCCGCCGTCGTTGACGGAGCCGGGGGTGAGCAGGCCCACCTTCATCGCCGAAGAGGTCGACTCTCGGCGCGGGCAGGCGAGCAAGAAGAAAGGAAGCAGAGCGAGAACGGCCAGTCGTTTCATGGCGCGGATTGTAACCATCCTGACAGGGCTCGCTACGCTCGCCGTCAGGATTGGGAGTTCGGATGGACTTCTGCGGTTTTGTGATACATCCTCCCCGCGCTGGGAAGGAGGGCGCAACGCATGGACGACATCGATCGCGAAGGCAATGGCAGCGACGACGACGAACAGTTCGAGCAGATGATCGTGGAGAACAGCATTCTGCTCCACAGCCTCGCCGCGCTGCTGGTGCGCAAGGGCATCATCAAACAGGAAGAGATCGACGCCGAAATGGACAAGCTGTACGACGAGATGGAGAAATTCGACGGCGAATGAGTGGCCCGCTCGCGTGGAATAGGTCCGATCCTCAGGTGTTTGGATCGGGCGATTAATCAAGTGGAGAAACGGATGAAAATTCGCAGCTTGTTGATTGCCTCTATGCTCGTCGCCGCCGTGGCCACGAGCGCGTTTGCCGCGCTCTCGCCCGCCAAAGCAGACTGGGGCAAAGGGCCGGTGCAGTACCTCATGACCGCCGATGAAAAGACCGCTTGGCTGGCGGTGCAGACCGATGCCCAGGCCGATGCGTTCATCGAGCTTTTCTGGGCGCGCCGCGATCCGACGCCGGCCACGCCGCGCAATGAGTTCCGCGAGGACTTCGAGGCCCGCGTGAAGGCCGCCGACGACGTATTCGGTCATGGTCGCACGCACGGCTCGATGACCGATCCGGGCCGCATCGCCATCCTTTTCGGACCCCCGAACCACCCCATCGCACGGACCACGAAGCCGGCGTTGGCCCCGGGAAACACGAGAGCCAACATGCGGGACGCCGAGGTCGGCAGTGCATATTCGACCGCCGGCTCAGCGGATATGGTGTTTACGTATGACGGCGACGTCTCCGTGAAGCTCTTCGGGGTTCCGCGTGCCGAGTTCACCTTTCACGATCAGTTCAACGACGGAACGTTCAAACTGGTCTCGCCGCCGGGAGTCGACCTGACCGCGGCCACGAACCGGATGCTGATGAGCTTCGTGACCCAGCCGGCGCTGACGAAGGTTCCGACGTTCCCCGTCGGCGGTGCGAAGGCCGCCTCACCGGCGGCGCCTGTGGCTGGCGTCAAGACGCCGGCGCTCGAATCGGCCCTGGCCGATGCGAAAGCGGGCAAGGCTTCGAATCATGGCGCGGCTTTCTCCTATGCCGAGTTCGTCTCTCCCGCCGGTGATCCATTCGTCCCGGTCGAAGTCTACGTTCCGTCGTCGGCCGGCATCGCCGCGGACGGTGCCGACACGATCTTCGGCGCGGTCGAGGATGCCTCCGGAACCCGCGTGACCTCCTTCGAGGAGCCTGCCAAGCTGACCGCCTCCCGCATCGACTTCTTCGTCGACAAGACGCTGACCCTCCAGCCGGGTAAGTACACGGCCATCGTCGGTCTGGCCAAAGGCGGTCAGCCGGTACTTGTCACCTCCGGCCCGGTCGAAGTGGCCGGTCCATCGAAGGAATCGGTCGGAACGTCCCGCCTGATACTCTCGGACAACGTCTACGAGCTCGGTGTGGCCGAGCCCCCGAAAGCGCCCTTCGCCTTCGGTAAGCTGAAGATCGTTCCGAAGGGGAACCTGACCTTCAAAGCCAGCGATGAGCTGAACTACTTCGTCGAAGTCAACAACCCCGGCATCGACGCGGCCACGAACCTGCCGAAGCTGCAGTTCAAGCTCGACCTCACCGGCGGCCCGGACAAGAAGACGATCAGCGCGCCGCTCAGCGACGCCGCTCCGCTACCTCTGACCGGTGCCCCCGGCCCCGGCCACTACGCCATCATCAGCGCCATCCCGCTGGCCGAGGTCAAACCGCCCCTGAAACCGGGCGATTACACGCTGAAGATGAAGATCGTCGATATCGTTTCGAAGCAGTCGTATACGGTGGAACAGAGTTTTAAGGTGTCGGGATAGGTAAGTTGGTTGCTGAGTTGCTAGGTTGCTGGGTTGCGAGGTCTCGGAGTTTCGCGGTTTCGCGGTTTGTTCGCCGCGAGACCCCGCAACCGCGAGACCTCGCAACCAAGTAACCCGGTAACCCAGCAACCCAGCAATCCCAACGACCCCCTCGCTGTACAATCCTCCCATGCCCTTTGCCACAGTCGAAGAAGCCGCCGCGCTTTACCGGCGCGGCGAGGTCGTGATCATCGTCGATGACGAAGATCGCGAGAACGAAGGCGACCTCTGCATCGCCGCCGAGAAGGTGACGCCGGAGTCGATCAACTTCATGGCCCGTTTCGGCCGCGGTCTGATCTGTCTGGCCATGACCGAGGAGCGCTGCCAGGAGCTCGATCTGCCGCTGATGGTCGAGCACAACACCTCGAACTACGGCACGGCCTTCACGGTTTCGATCGAAGCGCGCGGCCGGGTCACTACCGGCATCTCGGCACACGATCGCGCCGAGACGGTGCGCGTGGCCATCGATCCGCGGACCAAGCCTGCCGATCTGCTCCGCCCCGGGCACGTCTTTCCGCTGCGGGCGAAAAAAGGGGGCGTGCTCAAACGCGCCGGCCAGACAGAGGCCTCCGTCGATCTGGCCACCATCGCCGGGATGACCGAAGCCGCGGTCATCTGCGAAATCATGAATGAAGACGGCACGATGGCGCGGCTGCCCGATCTCCAGCAGTTCGCCATCCAGCACGGTCTCAAGATCATCTCGGTCGCCGACATCATCCAGTACCGGATGCAGACCGAGAAGCACGTGCACTGTCTGGCCTCCCCGCGGATGCCGACGCCGTACGGGGATTTCCGCGTTCATGCGTACAAGAGCGACATCACCGGCGAAGAGCATGTGGCGCTGGTGATGGGGGAGATCGGCGAGCAGGATGAGATTCTGGTCCGCGTCCATTCCTCCTGCCTGACGGGCGACGTCTTCCATTCGGCGCGCTGCGATTGCGGTGACCAGCTCGACCGTGCTTTCGAGTTGATCGCGAAGGAAGGAAAGGGCGTCATCCTCTATCTATTGCAGGAAGGGCGGGGCATCGGCCTGCTGAACAAGCTCAAGGCGTACGAGCTGCAGGAGCAGGGGCACGACACGATCGAAGCGAATGCCAAGCTCGGTTTCCCCCCCGATATCCGCGAGTACGGTACCGGCTCCCAGATCCTCCGCGACCTCGGCGTCCGCAAGATCCGCCTGATGACGAACAATCCCGCCAAGTACGTAGCCATCGAAGGCTTCGGCCTCGAGATCGTGGAGCGCGTCCCGCTGGAGATCGCCCCCTCGAACGACACCCGCAAATACCTCGAGGCGAAGAAGAAGAAGCTGGGACATATTCTGGAGCTGGTGTAACGGCTGCGGAGCAGCGTTGTCGGTTATCGGTTGTCGGTTATCGACATCACCTTCGCCGCCTCAACCGATAACCGATAACCGACAACGGAAGTACCGACAGTCCATCAGCCGGGAGCACATTCTTGGGTACACACACAGGCCCCATTCTCGATGGTCGCGGCGACAGCGACTACGAGCGCTACGTCCGCGTGCCGGAGCTTCTCGAGTTGCAGAAACCGGTCGGGATGCTCTCGAATCCGGAAGAGCGTCTTTTTCAGGTCACCCATCAGGCCGCTGAGTTGTGGCTGCACCATGTCGACTACGAGATCGGCCGCATCGTGGAGTTGCTGGAACGGGAGAGCCTTTCGCTGGCTGCCGATCTGTTCGACCGCTGCGCGCGGATCATCAATTTGCTGCGGCAGCAGATCGTGATTCTGGAAACGATGGCGCCCGCCGATTACCACGTCGTCCGGACCAGTTCCCTCGGCCGCGGCAGCGGACAGGAGTCGCCCGGCTTTGCCAGACTGCTCGAAGTGGGAAAGCGTGTCTGGCCTGTCTTCGAATCACTCCTCGGCAAGCGGTCGCTGACTCTCATCGAGATCGAGCGCACGCCGCGCGAGCATGGCGAGATGTTCCGCCTCGTGCAGGCCATGCTCGATTACGACGAAGCCTTCCTCAACTGGCGCTACTCGCACATGCGTCTGGCCTTCCGTGTCATCGGATCGAAAGTGATGTCGCTGAAGAACGTGCCGGCAGCGCAGCTCGAGCAGGGGACGCGGGAGCCGTTGTTTCCCGAATTGTGGGAAACGATCAGCTCGCTGACTCAGGAGTTCAAACCGACGTACTGACGATCGGCGGGGCTTCGCCGGGTTCCGGTTTCCTCCTGGAACCCTCGCGTGTCCAACCGTCGAGCAGGATGCAAAAAATAACAGCGGACGATGTCAACTAAAACTTTCGGTATCAGGTGTTACGAACGCCTTGACGGTGCAAAACTCCGTGGGTATAGTCGCACGCCATTGTCTCGGAGGGGGCCGGCCAACCGCCCGGACAGCCTGACAGGTCGCTTCAGTATCCGATCCGCGACGACCACTACGCTTGGAGTAAGACATTTCATGAAAAAGGTGTTGTGCCTGATGGCGGCACTGACTCTCGCCCTCTCCTCGCTCGGCTGTAAAAAGATCCAGGCGCGGATGGAGATCAAGGCCGCCAACGAGGCCTATCAGAAGGAAGACTACGCCGGGGCCCTCCCGCACTACAAAGCGGCTCGCGCCATCGATCCGAGCTTCGCCGATCTCGATCGGCTGGTCGGTTACTCGGAGATCGGACTGTACGTTCCGGACGACAAGACGCCGAAGAACGAAGCGCACGCCGACGCCGCCATTCAGGAGTTGAACAGCTACCTGAAGAAACGGCCCGAAGACCGCATCGCCCGCGACGCGCTGATCAACATGTATCTCAACGCGAACCGGACCTCGCAGGCCATCGACTACTTCCGCAACTACCTTGTTGGCCATCCTGCGGATCTCGAGGCGGTCAAGTCGGTGGCCACGTTGTACGCGAAGCAGGGTGACTTCAACGAGTCGTTGAACTGGTATCAGAAGATCACGCTGCTCGACGCGAAGAACCCCGAGGCCTTCTACATCTTCGGCGTCGTCTGTTACGAAAAGGTGGCGAAGAACCCGCCTGCCGACGTCGCGCAGAAGATGGAGATCATCAATCGCGGCAAGGACGCGCTGCAGCACGCCATCGACATGAAGCCGGACTACGCGGAGGCCCTGGCGTACCTCAATCTGCTGTGGCGCCAGCAGGCACTGGTCGACGCGTTGACCGACCCCGTGAAGGCACAGGCCGATGTGGCTCAGGCCAATGTCCTCAGGGACAAGACCATCCAGATCTTCCAACAGAGAAAGGCCGCGGCCGCGAAGAAGAGCTAACGGAAACGCGTTCGAGTCAAGACAGGCCAAGACAATGTTCGAAACTACCGTCGTTGAATCGAAGAAGCAGAAATTCGGCATCCAGCGCTATCTGACGCTGCCGGTGTCGGTGGGAATCCACGTGGTCGTGGTCGTGGGACTCATCGTCGGAGCGATCTGGACCGTCGAGTTCCCGACGAACTCTCCCGCGCAGGTGGCGCAGTATTCCGTCGCTTCCGCGCCGCCCCCTCCACCGCCGCCTCCTCCTCCGCCCAAGGCAGCGACTGTCACGCAGGTAGTCAAGCCGGTTGAGGTTCCGAAAAACATTCAGGAGATGGCGCCGAGCGTAGTGCCTGAAAAGGTGCAGCCGGTGGCAACCCCCGAAACGAACGCCGGAGTAACAGGCGGCGTCGAAGGTGGAGTCGAAGGTGGCGTGCCCGGCGGTGTGGTCGGCGGCGTGATCGGAGGCGTCATCACCGAGGCTCCTCCGCCCAAACAGGATGCGCCGCTGCGCGTCGGCGGCGACGTCAAGGCGCCAGTCGTGATCAATCGGGTTGAGCCCCAGTATCCCGAGGTGGCCCGGAAGGCTCGCATCTCCGGCATCGTCATCGTCGAGTGCACGATCAGCAAAGCCGGCGACGTCACAGACATCCATGTCCTCAAACCGTTGCCGTTCGGTCTCGATCAGGCCGCCGTCGACGCCGTCAAACGCTGGAAATTCAAGCCGGGTACCCTCAACGGGCAGCCGGTGGACGTTATCTTCAACCTCACGGTTAATTTCAAACTGAATTAAAGAACGTCCGGCCCGGGCCGGCGGTCATTTGGAGGGAACTGCACCATGGATATGAGTCTCGGAGCGTTGTGGGTTTCTATGTCGAACGCGGCCAAAGGCATCGTGATCGTGATGATCATCATGTCGGTCTACTCGATCTGGGTGATGATCGAGCGTTTCATCACTTTCAATCAGGCCAAAAACCAGTCACTCAAACTCCTCGGTGCGCTCTCGAACGTGCTGACGAAGGGCGATTATCAACAGGCCATCGACATCACCAAGAAGTACAAGCAGTCGCATCTGGCCAAGGTCATCTCGGCCGGTCTGCTCGAGTTCGAGGCCGCGCGGCGTGATAAACGCTACAGCGACCCGGAAGTCGCGGTCGAAGCCGCCCGCCAGGGTATGGACCGTACGGCCATGATCACCGTGGCAGAGCTGAAGGAGAACCTCGGTGTTCTAGCCACGATCGGCGCCACGGCACCGTTCGTCGGTCTCTTCGGCACCGTCATCGGCATCATGCACGCATTCGGAAAGATGGCTACGTCCGGCGGCGGCATCGCCTCGGTCTCCGCCGGTATCGCCGAAGCACTCCTGACGACTGCCTTCGGCCTCTTCGTCGCCATCCCGGCGGTCTGGGCGTACAACTACTTCCAGAACCGCGTCGACCGCTTCACGGTCGAGATGTCGAACTCCGGCTCGGAGATGTCCATCTACTTGCTGAAGGAAGCCGGCACACATGGCAACTCATCGGTGGCATAGCTCGCTCGGAAAGCTCGGCGCCGCCGGGCTGACCTCCGACATCAACGTCACCCCGTTGGTCGATGTCTGTCTCGTGCTCCTGATCATCTTCATGGTCGTCACACCCATGCTGCAGAAAGGCGTGCCGGTCAATCTTCCGGTGACGGAAGATCCGGAGAAGACGCCCGATACCGACAAGCAGTTGCAGATCTCGGTCAAGGCCGACGGCACGATTTACCTGGGATCGTTGCCCGTGCTCAAGCAGCAGATGCAGAGCGAGCTCGAAAAGATTCATGAGCGCACCCCCGACCGTGAGATCGCGGTCAAGGGCGACAAACTCGTGAAGTACGGCGCTGTGCTCGAAGCGCTCAAAGCCTGCCGCGAGGTCGGGTTTAACAACGTCGGACTCATCGCACAGCCGAAGAAATCGGGACAAGGAATCTAGGCCATGCAAGTAGGCGGCAGCGGCAAAATCAAGTCGGACATCAACGTCACGCCGCTCGTCGACGTCGTGTTGGTGCTCCTCATCATCTTCATGGTCATCACGCCGGTCGTGCAGATGGGCTATCTCGTGCGCGTTCCGCCAAAGGCGCCCCCCGGACTCCCTCCGTCCGCGGTCAACGATCAGATCATCCTGCGCCTGATGCCGGACAACCACATCTACATCAACAAGGATGAAGTGACGCCCGGAGATTTCCCCATACGCATCCGCGACATCATGCACGGCAATCAGTCGAAGATGGTCTTCTTCCAGGGCTCGCCCGACGTCGATTACGACTCCACGATCCGGTTCCTGGACATGGCCCGCGCCAGCGGCGCGAAGAACATCGGCATCATCGTCGAGGCCGCGCAGTAGTAACGCATCGATTGCAGTTCGCCCGGAGCACGGCCGCGAGGCCGTGCTCTTTCTTTCTCAGCGTGTACTAAGATTCGCGCTCAGGCCGACCACCGTGCCGACGCTTCATAACCTTATCGAGCCTGCCAATCTTGTCCGGCATTTCCAGGCTTACCCTCCCGAGGGATTTTCGACGGTCGATGTGAACGGCGGAGCGCCGGCGTTTTCCGCGCCGTTCGATCTCCTGACCACGGTCGATCCGCCGCTTCGGAGACGACTGGATCGTTGGCCATTCGCGCGAAGGTGGAGGCGCTTCCTCCACGCAACGACTTGCTTCGTCGGCACGACTGTCTCGGAGTATGTCCTGCTGCCGGATACGCCGGCGCCGGAGCAGTTGGTGCGCGAGCTCCTGGCAGAGCTGGCACCCCGCTACCCGTTTCTCATCATCAAGGACCTTCCGACGGAAGCGACTCTGGCCGGCGAGGCGGCGTGCGCGTTTTCCCGCGGGGTGGCGGCGGTTTGCAGCAAGGAGGGATTTGTCCTGGTCGACGGCCAGGCCCTTGCCTACGTGCAGATCGATTTCGCATCCACGGACGAGTTTCTCTCAACGCTGTCGCATACGCGCAGGAGGAACGTGCGGCGCAAACTGAAAAGCGCCTCGCGGATGGTGATCGAGGAGCTTCGGACGGGCCACGCGTATTTCAGCGACGAGACGCGGTTGCGCGAGTTGTACGAGCTCTACCTGAACGTCTACCGGCAGAGCGACTTGCACTTTGATCTCCTCACTCCGGCGTTTTTCCGGGCTGTGCTTCAGGACGGCAACATGGGGGGAGTGGTATTCACCTATCGGGTCGATGGCGCTCTGATCGGCTTCAATTTCTGTGTCTTCCGGGAGTCGATGCTCATCGACAAGTACGTCGGATTCGCCTATCCGCAGTCACGCCACTACAATCTCTATGCGGTGAGCTGGTTTCACAACCTCGAATATGCGCTGGCTCACGGCTTTCACTACTATGTCGCCGGGTGGACCGATCCCGAGATCAAGCGCGAGCTCGGTGCACGCTTCACGTTCACCGAGCATGCCGTCTATGTGCGCAATCCAGTGCTGAGAACACTTCTGCGGCCGTTCAAACGTTTGTTTGAGGCGGACCGCCGGTGGCAGGACGCGAGTGTCTCGATCGCTCATTCTTGATTTCGACGCCTCGGTCCGGCCGCTTCCGGACGCCGCCGTCGTTTCCTTGGGCGACAGCCAGGAAGCGATCCGTTTCGGTTGCAGCATGGCCGTTCTGCGCACGCTGGGCCGCCAACTTGCTCCGGTCCTCGATGCCCTGTCGCCCACGACAGTCTTCCTCGGCAGCGGTGACTATCACCACGTGAGCTACCTCCTCATCGAACGTTTGCGGAGCCTGGGGGAGCGGCTCCAGATCGTCGTCTTCGACAATCATCCGGACAACATGCGCTATCCCTTCGGAATCCATTGCGGTTCATGGGTCTGGCACGTGAGCCGGTTGCCGTTTGTCGCGCGCGTGCACGTGGTCGGAATCACGTCGAACGACGTCGAGGGCGGCCATCTGTGGGAAAACCACCTCCTGCCGCTCTACTCGGGCAAGGTACGCTACTGGTGCGTGCAAAGGAAGTTGCGCGCGATGAGGACACTGGGTATTCGATACAGCCGCTCCTTTGCCTCGACGGCTTCTCTGCTCGATGCCTTCAGCGGTGCCATGGCCGCCTCCGTCGAGCCCATCTATCTCACGATCGACAAGGACGTGTTGGCGGCCGACGTCGTCAACACGAACTGGGATCAGGGGGTCATGCGGTTCGAGGAGCTCACTTCCTCCATCCGTTTGCTACGAGGACGGTTGGTGGGCAGCGACGTGACCGGCGACGTATCGTCGTACCGGTACCGCGGCCGTTTCAAGCGATTACTGAGCGGCTTGGATCGTCAGCCGGTGATTCCGGATCGGCTGCTGGAGGAGTGGCAGACGAGGCATCAGGATGTGAATCGTGAGTTGCTGGCGCTTCTAGGGTCCGCGTTGCAGAACGATAAAACGAAGACGGTGGCCGAGCCTTGGGCACCGACGCAGCCGGTCGCGCCGGCCTAGCCAGCGGCGTCGATGACGCCGGCCAGGACTGATCGAATCGCCGCGAAGTCGCGATCGGGAAGCCACGGGCTGTTTGAGATGGTCAGCATGCGGGCCGCGAAGTCGCGCGCGTTGGGAACGTCCGGCGTTCCGAATTTCCCGGCCAGACGCGGATAGTCCGGCAACGCGTGGATGAACAACCGGCTCACGCCGAGGCCGGCGGTCCACAGACGAGCCAGCGCCGCGTCGCGGGCTCGTGCCGTCGGCATCAGAACCATGAGGAACGGCCAGATACCGTCGTTCCCATGTGCATCGCCCATCACCGTAAGGCCGGAAATCCGTTCGAGGTCGTTCTTCCGAGCGATGGCTTGCTCGGAAAGCATCGCTAGAAATGAGGCGAGCCGGATCGAGGCATTCCCGCCGATCATCCGCCGGACGGTCCCGACGCGGTGAATGGGAATGTTGGGAGGAAAGTCGTCTCCGACCGCGTCGATCAACCTGCTCCGCTTCAATGCCCGTCGCAGCGGTACTCCATAAGCGAGGCGAATACCCGCCGGCCGATAAAGCAGCCCGTACGCGAACAGTTGGGCCAGGCGCAGAGCCTCCCACGCCGCGCGATACGGAACAGCCTGTGCGCTGGTCTCGCGCAAGGCCTGGCGCAGGCTTTCGTCGCGCGTCACCAGCACACCGCCCTCGTAAAGAGTGAGGCCCTTGCCGACGGCAAGGCTGCAGAAGCCGATATCGCCGAGCGTTGCAACAGGCCGGCCCTGATACGTCGCTCCGAGCGATTGGGCAGCGTCCTCGATCACCCGGGCGCCGTTCCGGCGTGCGACGGTGGACACCGTGGTCAGGTCGGCCACTCTTCCGCCGAGGTGGGTGGGGACGATCGCCAGCGTGTCGTCATCGCAGGCTTGCTCCAATGCTTTTTGCGAGAGGTCGAAGTGATTGTGCTGCAGATCGCAGACGACGGGGCGCAGGCCGCAATGCATCACTGCCAGCGCCACCAGGGGACAGGTGTAGGCCGGAATGATCACGGAGCGGCGGCCGCTCATCTGTTTGAGTGTGGTCAGGGCGATGACCAGTGCCGCGGTCCCTGAGCACTCGATCTGCACGGAAGGAACGTCCAGGATCCCGGCGAGTGTCGATTCCAGAAGGTTGGCTCCCGCTCGCGGCAGAAAATCTCTCCAACGCAGAGGAAGGCCTGCTGTTGGTGGAATCTCACGCCAGCGGTCAGGCATGGCTGTGCTTCGACTCGCTGAGGCTCAGGAGAATGATGCCCAGCACGATGCAGGCGGCACCAGCCAGCTTGGCGGGGGAGAGGCGTTCGCCGAAGAGCACGACGGAGACGATGAGAACGGTGACTACCTCGAGATGCGACGCCGCAAAGGCTGGTCCGATAGGAGCGTGCTCGAGCAGGGTCATCCAGGTCAGGAAGGCAATGAGGTAGCCGGCAATCGCACCATAAATCCAGGGACTGAGGGCCGCGGCACGCAGCCAGATCATGTTCGGCCCGAATTCGCCGGTCGCTCGTGATGCCAGTTTAAACGCCGTCTGGGTCCAGGTGTCTGCCAGCATCAGCGCGCCAAACCCGGCCAGATAGAATTGCCGCCGGTTCACACAAGCCCTCCGGCGAGTGCGACGCCGACCGCGATCAGCGACATTCCCGCCACGCGCAACCGATCGAGGCGCTCATGAAAGAGCAGCCTCCCTGCCAGCATGACCACCACGATATTGATCGACCCGATCAGCACCGCCTGTGACAGAGGAATGAGCGACAGCAGCGCAAACCACACCGCGAATTCCAGAACGAAGCAGGTGATACCGATCCACAATCGCGGCGAACGGAACATCTGTTTCCAGCGTTGCAGCTCGTCTTCGTCGTGGGTGGACGCGGCGGACTTGAATGCCAGATGCCCCACCGTATCGAGGACTATGTTCGCGATCCAGAAGAAAAGAGCCTGGTTTGACATGAACTCACGTCGCCGGCATTTCCTCGGGGATGAGCTTCCGGATGCTTTCGACGATATCGGCGATCGTTGCCGTCTTCAGAGCCGATCCGCCGTCCTGCGGAACGCGAATCTGAAACTCGTCTTCCACGTCGAACAGAAGCTCGATCAGGTCGAGTGAATCGAGCCCGAGGCTCTCCAGCGTCGACTCCGGCGTGATCGTCGCCGGATCAAGAGAGTACTTCTTTGCCGCAATCATCTGAACTCTTTCGAATATGGTGGCCATGATTCTTCCTGTTTCCGGCTCACGCGCCGCTGAGATTCATAGTGACCGGTTCCAACGAAGCCGCCTGGATTCGCATGAAGAATTCCGCAACTCGCGCGGCGACGTCGTCTTTTCGCTTGTCGAGCGTCAGTACGTGATACGTGTCGTCGACATAGAACGTATCCACGTCGGCGGAGGAGACCTGTGAGGCGAGAAAGGTGGCATTCTTTACACTGGCCATGTCGTCTTCCGTGGCGTGAACGATGAGGAGCGGGGTGACGAGGCTTGCCAGTTCCCGTTTCACGTCTTTGATCAGTCGAAAGGTCTCACGGATCGTAACCCCGGGAAATTCGGAATAGCCGTACTTCTCCGGCAGGCTGAGATTGCTGTTCTGGTACACGGCAGCGATCATGTTTCGGATGCGGTCGTCCTTGATGCCATAAGGCGGCGGCTCGTGATACGACCAGAGGAAGCGAATGGGTGTGTAGATTGCGAGCGGCAGCAGGAAGCGCTGCCGCAGAGCGGGGACGTTCCACCCATCATAGAAGAACGTGGCCGAGAGCGTGGCAACGGCCTGGACGCGGTCAGGGTGATTGGCTGCCAGCTTCAATGCCAGCAACGCGCCCATCGACAAACCCGATACAAAAATCGTATCGCACTCCTCGGCCAGACTCTCCATCGCCCGTTCCAGCGACTTGTACCAATCGGTCCAGCGCGTCCGTTTCAGATCCGCCAGGTTCGAACAGTGGCCGGCAAGTTGCGGGCAGGAGACGCTGAAGCCCTGTGCCGCCAGCTTCCTGACCAGAGGTCGCATCTCCGCCGGCGAGCCGGTAATGCCGTGAACCAGCAGTACGCCCGTGTTACCGCGCTTTTCGAAGATTCCGTGTTGGTTTGTAGTCATAGGGTCAGTCATCGATCAGGACGCGCCGCAACGCTGGAACAGACTCTCCAGCAGGTCCATCCCGAGATCGATCTCGTCTTCCGTGATCTCGAGCGAAGGGGCCAGGGTGAAGACATTTTTGTAATAGCCGCCGACGTCGAGCACGAGTCCATAGTGCTTCCCGCGCGCCACGATGTCGCCTTTCAGCCCCTCCTCGAAGATCGCGTTGGTCAGTGCCTGGTTGGGCGTGAAGCCGTCAGACTGGCACATCTCGATCCGCATGGCCAGCCCCAGGCCGTCGACGTCGCCGATCATCCGCCACCGTCCCTTCAACTCATGCAGGCGGGAGAGGAAATAGGCTCCCTTCTCGGTGACCTTCCCCTCGTAGTCCGATTCGGAAACCATGCGCATGACCTCCAGCGCGGTCGCCGTGCCGAGGGTGTTCGAGGAAAAGGTCGAATGCGTGGAGCCCGGGGGAAACTTCTCGGGAGAAATCAGGCCTTCCCGCGCCCAGATTCCCGACAGAGGATTGAGGCCGTTCGTCAGGGCCTTGCCAAAGACCACGATGTCCGGCTTCAGGCCGAAGTGCTCGAATGACCAGAATTTCCCGGTCCGGTGAATGCCCATCTGGATCTCATCGACCACGATCAGAATGCCGCGCTCGTTGAGGATGCGCGTCAATTCCTCAAAGTATCCATTTGGCGGGATGACGTATCCGCCGGTGCCCTGGATCGGCTCGATGTAAAACGCCGCAAATTCGGATTGCTGGGCCTTACTGTCCCATACCGAGTGATACTCGGTGTCGAACAGTTTCTCGAACTGCTTGACGCAGTACAGCCCGCAGTCTTCCTTCTTCAGGTCATAAGGGCAGCGGAAGCAGTAGGGGAATGGGATGAACTGGGCCCGGTCGGAGAAATGCCCGAAGCGGCGCCTGTAGCGGTAGCTCGAGGTGATGGCGGACGCTCCGAGGGTGCGGCCATGGTAGCCGCCCATGAAAGCGAAATTGAGATTCCTGCCCGTTGCGTTCCGGACGAGTTTCAGTGAGTCCTCGACCGCCTGCGCGCCGCCGACGTTGAAGTGAACGCGCCCTTTCACCCCCAGGCGCGCTTCCATGATCTTGCACAGCTCCTCGGCAAGCTCGACTTTCTCCTTATGCAGGTACTGGCAGGCCAGTTGCGGAAGGGTGTCGATCTGCCGTTTCAACGCATCGTTCAGCCGGCGGTTCTTGTAACCGAAGTTGACAGCCGAATACCACATCTGCAGATCGAGATAGGGTGTCTGGTTTTCATCGAAGAGATAGCTGCCCTCGCAGCCAGAGAAGATCTTGGGAGGGTTGGCATAGTGAACGGTGTCGCCATAGGAACAGTAGCGGCTGTCTTTCTCGAGGAGCTCCTCGGTGCTCAGCTCTGCACGTTCAGATGAAACGACATCCGGTTCTAGGTAACTGCCAAGGGACATGACCTCTCCTCGATTGGTTGTTCGGCGCGTGGACGTATGTTCCACCCCTTCACAATGGCTAATACGTCACTGAATGACTCGAATGGTATGTACGGGATCTGCTCGGTTTCGCAGAATCGGATCAAAGAACCCTTCGCGAAGACATAGTCGGCGCGCCGGGCCACGCACTGATCAGACCGGCCGTCGCCGATCAACACAATCGTCAGGCCCCGTCCGGCGTCGACGGCGCGCGTAACGGCGCACTTACAGAGGCCGCTTTTCACGCTGCAGGCCGCGTCGGTATACGGAAACGACAGCTCGAGACCGCCGGGCCGGAAGCCGAGGCGGTTTGCGAAGACCGGGATTGGCGGCGTGCGCAGTCCCTGTAATGCTTGACGGATGGGGTAGTCGAGGCCATCGCTAACGATGGCAAGATCGGCGAATGTCGTTGCGTGGCGGGCAAACGCCGCAAAGGCCGGATCGATGGCCACGGAACGAAGAAAACCCTCAAGAACCGGGCGTTCCGCCGCCACAAGAGCCAGTTGCGCTGCCATGCACTCCCGGGAGTTGATCCGCCCCGCGACCCATTCCTCTTCGATCCTCCGCCATTCCGGATCGGCGAATTGCTCGAGAAGGGCGTCCACCGTGTCTGCCGGAGCGACGGTTCCATCGAAGTCGATTATGAAGAGCATGGAGGGGCAGACGCCAATCAGTCTGTTTGTTTTATACCATCGCCAATACGCCTCGGCACGTGTAACTTCATGAATACAAACTAAATCGCGACTCTCTGCGTCATCATGTGCGGAGATGAAATCCGATTGCAGCGCGGCGACGTTTTCGACCGGGCCCGATGTTCGCCAGGGCGGCTTCTGGCAACTCGTGGCCGCGCTCAGCCTGTTCGTGGCGCTGTATCTGGCCAGCTTCTTCGTCGCGGGATATCTCACCGCCGCCGCAGGTGCCTACTTCGGTCAGTGGGTTTCCCTGCTCAGCGTCTGCGCGGCCACGATCGGAACGATCGGTATCCTGGAGCATGGCCTCTGGCCGCTTGGTTTTTTCGTTCGGCCGGCTCTCGCGGTTCGCGAGATGTTGTTCGGTTGCAGTGCCGCCGTCCTCCTGATCGGCGCCGCGGACGGACTGGTGATGCTGACCTCGCGGCTGCGGCATGTTGCGGGGAACGGCTTCCCGTGGCTCGAGCTCGTGGCGGTGTTTCTGCCGGCGGTCTTTCATGAAGAGCTGCTCTTCCGCGGCTATCCGTTCCAGAAAATCTGGCGGACCCATCGCCTCGGAGCGGTGCTCTTCTCGTCCGTCGTCTTCGCTGCCCTTCATTCGGGCAACAACGCCGTCTCGCTGCTGGCGATGACCAATCTGTTCCTCGCCGGCATCCTGCTCGCCCTGGCATATGCGCGCTACGAGCGGCTCTGGTTCCCGATCGGGATCCACCTCGGCTGGAACCTTCTCTCCGGTCCGATCCTCGGCTACAACGTCAGCGGCTACGCCTCGAGCGCGACCGTACTCCGGACGATCGGCCGCGGCTCACCATGGCTTACCGGCGGCATGTTTGGCATCGAGGGGAGCGTCTGGATCGTGGTCGTGGAACTTGCTGGCATCGCATTGCTGTTACCACGACGACGGCACCTATAATCCAGCCGTCCGAAGTCCTGAACGCACCCACCAGGAGGATTCGAAAGATGCATCACCGTACACTCGCGGCCATCATGACCGGCGCGCTGGCGCTCGTCACCTTCGTTGCATACGCGGCTCCGATCGACTATCCGAAGACGAAGAAGGTCGACCAGGTCGACGATTACCACGGCACGAAAGTCGCCGACCCCTATCGCTGGCTGGAGACCGACGTCCGCACCTCGAAGGAGGTCGCCGACTGGGTTACGGCCGAGAACAAGATCACGTTCGATTACCTCGGCGCCATCCCCTCGCGTGAACCGATCCGAAAGCAGCTCACCACGCTCTGGAACTACGAGAAATACTCCACGCCCTTCAAGCGTGGCGGCCGCTACTTTTTCTCGAAGAACAACGGCCTGCAGAACCAGTTCGTCGTCTACACCGTCGACAAGTGGGGCGACACGCCGCGCGTGCTGCTCGATCCGAACGGCTGGTCGAAGGACGGCACCGTGGCGCTCGGCGGCCTGTCCATCGCCGAAGATGCCAAGTACGCCGCATATCAGGTGGCCGAGGCCGGATCGGACTGGGAAATCATCCGCGTGGTCGATGTGGCCACGGGCCAGCAGCTCCCCGATGAGATCAAGTGGGTCAAGTTCTCGGGCATCTCCTGGACGAGAGACGACAAAGGCTTTTTCTACTCGCGCTTCCCGGCCGTTGAGTCAGGGAAGGCCTACCAGAGCCTCAACCGTGACCAGAAGGTTTACTACCATCGCCTCGGCACTCCTCAATCCGACGACGTCGTCGTTTACTACGACCCCGCGCAGCCGGAGTGGAACCATGGCGCCGACGTCACCGAAGACGGACACTACCTGATCATCAACACCACCTCCGGGACCGCGGCGAAGAACCAGGTCCACGTCAAGGACCTTCAGGACCTGTACGCCATGCCGGTCACGGTCGTCGACAAGATCGAGAACGATTATTCGTTCATCGGCAACGACGGGCCGGTCCTGTACTTTAGAACCGATCTCAACGCGCCGAAGGGCCGCCTCATCGCCATCGATCTCCGCAACCCGGCCCGCGAAAACTGGAAAGAGATCGTCCCCGAGAGCGACGCCAAGCTGCAGGGCGTCGACTACATCGGCCATCGGTTCGTCGCCGACTACCTCCGCGACGCACACAGCGAGATCCGCCTGTTCGACACCGGCGGCAAGCTCGTTCGCACCATGGAGCTCGACGGCATCGGCAGCGCCGGCGGGTTCAGCGGCCGGTCCGACGACAACGAGACCTTCTACACCTTCTCCAGCTTCGCCACACCGCCGAGCGTCTATCGCTACGACATCGCCAGCGGCGAGAAGCAGCTTCTCTTCCGCGCCAAAGTGGCCATGAACCCGGACGATTACGTCGTCAAGCAGGTCTTCTACACGTCCAAGGACGGCACCAAGGTGCCGATGTTCATCTCCTACAGGAAAGGCCTCAAGCTCAACGGCGACAACCCGACGCTCCTTTACGGCTACGGCGGATTCGACATCTCGATGACCCCCGGCTTCTCCATCTCGCGCCTCACGTGGATGAACATGGGTGGGGTCTACGCGGTGGCGAACCTACGCGGCGGCGGCGAGTACGGCGAAGCGTGGCACGAAGGGGGGATGAAGTTGCACAAGCAGAACGTCTTCGATGACTTCATCGCTGCGGCCGAATATCTGACGAAGAACGGCTACACGAAGCCGGCCAAACTGGCGGTGCAGGGGGCAAGCAACGGCGGCCTGCTGGTCGGCGCGGTGCTGACGCAGCGTCCGGACCTCTTCGGCGCGACGCTCCCCGCGGTCGGCGTCATGGACATGCTCCGCTTCAATCAATTCACCGCCGGCCGTTACTGGGTCGACGACTACGGCTCGTCCGCGAACGCCGAGGAGTTCAAGGCCCTCTACGCCTACTCGCCGTACCACAACATCAAGCTGGGAACGAAGTACCCGGCCACGCTCATCACCACGGCCGACACCGACGACCGCGTCGTGCCGGGACACAGTTTCAAATTCGCCGCGTCCATCCAGGAAGCACAGGCCGGGCCCGCGCCGGTGCTGATCCGCATCGAGACCCGGGCCGGACACGGCGGCGGCAAACCGACCGGAAAGATCATCGAGGAAACCACCGATCAGATGGCCTTCCTCGTGAAGAACCTCGGCATGACGCTGCCGAAAGGGTTTTAGAAAATGAAAGACATCGTCATCCTCGACGGCGCGCGCACGCCGATGGCCGAATACAACGGCTCCTTCAGCGACATCAGCGCCATCGACCTCGGCGTCATCGCCGCGAAGGAAGCACTCTCGCGCAGCGGCGTCGCGCCGGAGGAAGTCAACCACGTCATCGTCGGCAACGCCTTGCAGACATCGGGCGATGCCATCTACGGCGCCCGTCACGTTGGACTCAAGGCCGGCGTGCCCAAAGAGGTTCCGGCGCTCACGCTGAATCGCCTCTGCGGCTCCGGCATCCAGTCGATCATCAGCGCCGCCGAGCAGATCCAGCTCGATGAGGCCACGACCATCCTCGCCGGCGGCATGGAGAACATGTCGCAGGCGCCGCACGTCATCCGCGGCGCGCGCAAAGGGCTCAAGCTCGGCCAGGGATCGCTCGAAGACTCGCTGATGGTGGCCCTGCTCGACAGCTACGTCGGCCTGTACATGGCGCAGACGTCCGACAACCTGGCGCGCAAGTACAACATCTCGCGCGAGGAGCAGGACCAGTTCGCCCTGCGCAGCCAGAAGTGCGCCGCTGATGCCGCCAGCGCGGGACGCCTGCATGACGAGATCGTGGCCGTACCGGTCGGCCGCAAAGGGGAGCAGATCACCGCCGACGATCACCCGCGCCCCGATACGACGATGGACGGTCTGGCGAAGCTGAAGCCTGCCTTCGCCAAAGACGGTTTCGTCACCGCCGGCAACGCCAGCGGCATCGTCGACGGCGCGGCCATGGTCGTGGTCACCTCGGCGGACAACGCCAGGAACAAGAAGCCGCTCGGACGCATCGTCTCGTGGGGCGTCGCCGGCTGCGATCCCGGCATCATGGGCATCGGGCCCGTGCCGTCGACGAAGATCGCGCTGAAGAAAGCGGGCATGTCGCTCCCCGACATCGATCTGATCGAGATCAACGAAGCCTTCGCAGGCCAGATCCTGGCCGTATCGAAGGAGCTCGGCGTCGACATGGAGAAGCTGAACGTCAACGGCGGCGCGATCGCCCTCGGGCATCCGCTGGCGGCCTCCGGAACGCGCCTCGTCATCACCCTGCTCTACGAGCTGCGCCGCCGCCGGAAACGCTACGGCCTGGCCTCGGCATGCATCGGCGGCGGACAGGGCATCGCCATCATCGTCGAGAGCCTCGCTTGATGATTGTGCCGAAGAAGGAGGGCCAATGTGGCACAGACACTCCTGTCTGTGCCGGCTTCTCGAGAATCCTGCTGACAACCGCGCTGCTAGGAGTCGCATCCTCCGCCTTCGCCGTCGATACCGTTCGCATCGCTCCGATCATCAACCCTCCCGTCGGAATGGCCGTGCACGGCGCGGCCGAATTGCAGATCAGCGGAACGAGCATCGTCCGCGCCGTCGACGGGAAGGAGCTCTCGAACAAGCGCATCTCGCAGATGGACCGCGAGGAGTACACCGACACGACGCTCACGCGCGATGCCGCGGGTGTGCATTCGCGCCGCGTCTACGGCCGCGTGCTGCACGGCGATGAGGACGCCAGCGAGTTCGGCGCGATGAACGGCCGCACCCTGCAGTTCGTGGTGAAGGGGAGGAACATCGACGTCACGTCCGGCGACGGCAAGCCGCTCGACGACGATGAGCGGATGGGACTGGTCGAGCTCGCGCAGCGATCGCTCCGCGTGGAGGCGACCAATCTCTGCATCGCCAACTATCCGCTGGTCGTCGGCGCATCGTGGAGCGTTCCGGCCTCCCAGCTTGCCGATTGCTACGACTCGCTCGGCCATGGTGTGAAGACCATCCCCGCCCGGGCCACCCTTCGCACGATCGAACAGCGCGCCGGCCATCCTGTGGCCATCATCGAGCTGTCGTTCGTACGCTCCGTCGACCGCATCGGTGCGCTCATCTTCGACACCCCCGCCGACGCGGCGGTGACGTCGACCATCGAGGTCACGCTCGACATCCCGGCACGATGGAGCCGCGTCACCGTGACGACGCTCACCGGCATCACTCATCCGAAAGGGCCGGATGCGCCGTCGCTGACGACTGAGGTGCGGGCCAGGGAGATGCTGACTTCCGCGCCATGATCTCGATGAACAGGCGAGGCGCGATTAAGCTGGCGATTCTGGCGATTCTCACCGGAGGCGTGGTCACCCTCTATTTCTCGCCGCTGCGCGCCTATCTCACAAAGGCCCATCTGAACGATTTGATCGTCTGGCTTCGCGGGCTCTGGTATGGACCGATCGTACTCATCGTCCTCTATGCCATCGGCTGCGTCTTTGCCGTTCCCGCCAGCATCTTTGTCATCGCCGCCGGCGTGATCTGGGGATGGAAGCTCGGCGCGGTCTACGCCATCACCGGCGGCATGCTCGGCGCCATCGCCTCGTACTACGTCGGCGGATTTCTCGGCGAAGGGCTGCTCGAGAAATTCGGCAGCGCCGGCCACGCCGTCCGCCGGCAGGTCGAGAACGCCGGCTTCACCTCCATGCTCATCGTCCGCCTCATCCCCGGCCCGCCCTTCGCCGTCTGGAACTACGCCGCCGGCATCGTCCGCATGCGCTTCCGCGACTACTTCTGGGCCACCCTCCTCGGCGTCATTCCCTCCCACATCGTCTTCACCTACTGCGCCGACTCCCTCGTCAACGGCACCATGACCCAAGGCGACGCCTTCCGCCGATTCGCCATCGTCTGTGTCCTGCTCCTGGCGCTGATCACGATTCCGATCGTGATCAAAAAGAGGATGGGTGGGCGGGGGGTCGAATGAGCAGCGCCCGCGTACCCGGCGTTCCTCCTTGTGTCGACGTATCGGATCGGAAGGGACTCCGTCATGGTCGTATCGGAAGCGGCTTGTTGATCATCCTGAAGAAGAAGTCATCGTAGCTGCCCGCATCGACGGTCTTCTTGATCGTGCAGTGCTGACAGTCGACGCCCGGCTGCAACGCGCCGAACTCGCGGCGCAACCGGTCGAGCGCATCGCCGCTCCAGATCTCCTCGAAGGACTGCAAGGCCAGATTGCCGATCGGCGGACGCGTCCACGACATACAGGGATGGACGTCGCCGTTGGCATGAACGGCCAGCGTGTCCCAGGGGCGGCGGCAGGTCATGCGATTGCCGTCGACGTCGAACAAATCGATGACCCCTGCCTGGTCGCGTATGAAACCGGAGTCTTCGATGCTGTTGCGGCGGAGACATTCGGCGAAGAGCGGCCGGACCATTCGAACCTTGTCGTAGAACGCAGCATCCTTGTTCTCATGGCCGGTGACGAAAGACATCGGCTCGACTGTCCGTACGTCGACCTGCTCCGGGCGCAGGCGGTCGAGGAGCGCCAGGAAGGCGCCGAAGTGATCGACGTTCTTCATCATCAGGACGTGGTTGATCTGGAGCTTCGGAAGAACCGCGCCTCTCCTGGAGCGCAGCTCGCGAAACAGCTCGATGTTCGCCAGCACCCTGTCGAACCGCGAGCCGTGCCGGATCGACTCGTACACCTCGGCCGTGCCGCCGTCGATCGAGACCGCGAGCGACGTAATCTCCGAGTCGATGACTCTCTCGATCGTTCCTTCGGTGAGCAGCGTCCCGTTCGTAACCACGCGTGAATAGGGCACGCCGAACTCGCGCACGCGCTGGAGCCGTTCTGGAAAGTCACGCGTCATGAACGGTTCGGTCATCAGCGACATGTGCAGGTACGTCGTCGAAGGAAAAACCTCCGCGGCGATCCGGTCAAACACGCGCGTGGGCATGTGATACCGAGGAACCTCCGCGGCCCGAGGATCGCTGAAGCCACACATCGTGCACTTGAGATTGCAGGTGTTGTTGTGCTCAAGGAAGACGTTGAGATAACGCCCTTCTCCGTCCGGATGACGCCTCCAGGTCAGCTTGCCGGCGAGCACGTCGTAGCCGGGAACGAGCGGCTCCTCGACGGATGCCTCCGCCGCGCTGCCAAAGAGCCGCATCACCGCGCGCCGGAGCATGCTCACGGCATCGATACGCAAGCGGGGAACGACACGTTTAGGAGTAACACCTCCAGAGGCGTCACTTCTGCGCCAACTCGATCTTTATGCGAGCTTGAAAGATGTTCAGAAGATCCCTGTACGGCAGTTCACCGACGCGCACCACCCCTCCGAACGGATACTCCAGCATGCTGACCAGCAGCACTCCATAGATGATCACGGCGGAAAGAAACGCCGTGGCCGCGATCTGAATGGAAAGATTACGTGTGCCGTAGAACCAGGTGAACATGATCGTCCCGGTGGCGCCGACGATAAGAAGGACCCACATGCTTGTGGGGAGGGCGGCGTTACTGGCCAGGATTCGCATCCGGCGCGCGATGGAGAACTCGTTCAACCGCAGAACGCCCTGCTGGTAAAACGTGACCTCACGAAGATCGTTGGCGTTCGGAGCGATACGGAAGTAGTCGGTCCAGATCTGGTCGTACTTGTCGTTTGACGTCGATTGAAGTCCGAATTCCATCTTGGGGTAGTCGCTCACGATCACGTCGTTCACGTAGTCGATGATGTCCTGATGGATGCGGTTACGATCCTCATGAGACAGAGGCTCGACATCGCGCCAGAGCGCATTGAGCAACACTACCTCGCGCGTCACCGTCTCATCCGCCTCCTCGTACTGTTGCCAGACCACGACCACGGTGAAGGCCAGGTAGATCCCGTAGATCAGGCTGAGGATCGTGTAGGTGAAGCTGACGTACTCATTGTTCGCGATCAACTTTTCCGCCGGAACGAACCGGCGAACCAGCATCATGCCGGCGACGGAGGCGAGGACACCGGCCGCCAGGATCAAAAGAGGGCTGGTAAGCATGGACAAATTGCGTTCCTCCAGTTCCCGAAGACGCAGCGACGTATTTACGCCATTCTAGATGATGCAGCCGCGCGTTATTTCAGCCCCGTGAACAGAGCCACGTACACGTCGATCCCATCCCACAGATTCTGCAGGCGGAGGTTCTCGTTGGCGGCGTGCTGGTTATCGTCGTGGTTGGCGATGGGGAGGATCAGGACAGGAGTGTTGGAGGGCTGCTGGAAGAGGTACATCGGAATGCTGCCGCCGAGGGTGGGGACGCGGACGGGGTCGTGTCCGGCGGCGGTCATGATTTCGGAGATCTGTCGCGAGAGGGGAAGATCGAGCGACGTTCGGGCGGGGGGATAGCCGGCGCCCCAAGTCAGCTTCGCGATCTTCGGGTGGGCGAGGCGCGTCGTCGTATCGGGCGTCGTTCGCACGATCGTGTAGCCTTGCGATTCGATGTGTTGCTCGACGAGTCTCTTCACCGAATCCGGCGTCTCGGCCGGCACGAGACGGAAATCGAGCGATGCCTGCGCCTCGGTCTGGATGGTGTTCGACGCCTGCGCGCCGACGTGGCCCGATTGAATGCCGCGTACGTTCAGCGCGGGGAGCATCAGCAGGTCATTCAGCTTGAGGCCTTCGGTGTCAGCGATTGCGAACTCGTGTTTCAGGTCAGCCTCGACGGGCGGAATCCGCGCCATCGCTTCCTTCTCCGCGGCGGAGGGCGGTTTTACATCATCATAAAAATGCGGGATGAGGATCCGGCCGCTCTCGTCGCGCATCGAGTCGATGAGGTGCGTGAGACGGATGATCGGATTAGGCACCCAGTTGCCGTAGTGGCCGTCGTGCAGCCCTTTCACCGGCCCGTAAACCGTCAGCTCGAGATCGACGACGCCGCGCGCACCGAAGACGAGTTGCATGCGCCGGCTTTGATGAACTGGTCCATCGCAGAGGATCCAGGCATCGGGCCGGAGGACATCGGGGTATTTTTCTAGATACGCCGCGAGGTGCGGTGAGCCTGCCTCTTCTTCGCCTTCGAAAACGAAACGGAGATTTACCGCTGGCTTGCGGCCGGCATCGCGGAGCGTGTCCAGCGCCGCGGCCATGGCGATGATGGGGGCCTTGTCATCGCCCGCGGAACGCGCATAGAGGCGCCATTCGGGATCGATCGTCGCGGCGGTGCGCCAGTCGACGTCATTTCCGGCGGCGTCGCGCATGACCGGGGCCCATGGCGCGCTCTTCCATTGCGGGGGATCGACCGGCTGGCCGTCGTAGTGCGCGTAGAAGGCGATGGTGCGGGTGGCGCCGGGAGAGGACAGATCGACCACGACGATGGGCGGTGCGCCCTCGAGCGTCAGCAGACGTGTCGACGCGCCGAGCTTCTCGAACATCGCTTGAATCGCGGCAGCGTTGCGCGCGACGTTGGGAGTGTCCGAAGCAATATTGGGAATCGCCAGGAAGTCAGCAAACTCGGCGACGATGGCGCGCCGGTTCGGTGCCGCAGCGCGCGCGGAGATGGTGGTGAGAAGAAGGATGAGGATGGTGAGGCGTTTCATCACGCCTCACCATACCCTCAGTCAGCGTTTCGTTAGTACCTGCGGTAGTGACGTTTGGCGTTGTGGTTGCGAAGCGACTGCACCCCTTCACCGACCAGGCCGCCGATCAACGCCCCTTTGAGTGGCTGACGGTGATCGATGGCTGCCCCCGCCACCGCTCCGATCACGGCGCCGCGGGTCTGGCTGTAGTGATGGCGATAGACGTGATGGCGATAGTAATGAGTCTGCGCGAACGTGCTTCCGGCAGGCACAAGGAGCGCGAAGCTCAGCAGTGTTGCCTGGATCTTTTTGCTAATCATGAGATGTTCCTCCGCCCCTGACTAGTGCGAGATCGTTGCCACCTAACCTCAACCGCAAAAGTAATTTAGGCTGTATTCACTCCACTCATTTCGTGCTGACGATCTGTAACACGGCCCGGAGGCTGGCGATGAGCGCTCCCTGGATCCATCCCTGATCGGTGGAGCAATGTTCCCCGGCAAAGAAGAGCCGTCCCTCAGGGCGGATGGCCGCCGGATAAAAGCGCTCCAGCTCTCCCGGTTTCAGCATCACGAACGCCCCCGCGGTCCAGCGGTACTCTTCCCAGTCGACCGAGGCGTGATCGACCACGTACTTGCGAAGCTCCTTGTGGAAGCGGCTGACGTTCCGGATCACCACTTCGGCTCGTTCGTCGTTCGAGAGAGCCCCGAGGCGCCGGGCATCCTGATCCCAGCAATAGGCACCAAGCAATGCCCCCGGCATCGGCTCGGTACGTTTCATAAGAGCCGCGGGCGGGGATGGCTGCGGGGTCATGCTGTGAATGCTGGGGCGGCGAAAGCGAGCCCCCTCCACCGTCGGGCGGAAGGACTCGCGGAGCAGCGGCTTGGTGACCGGCAGGTGGTCCATCGGATAGTACGTCTGCCGCTGGATCTGGTCGGAGGTCGACGACCCGCCCAGGATCGGATGCTTCCCTTCTTGCCAGAATCGCTCTTTGCAGTCGAGGGCAACCTTCGTGGCGTTGGCGTAGGTCATCCCCCGGATTGCCGACATCTTCGCGTAGCTGAGATTCTCCAGATCCATGCGGCGCATCACCGAGAAGGGGATCGTGCAGAGGACGTAGTCGTACTTCTTCGTTGATGACGTTCCTTCCTGGTCGGGCGTCCTGGTGGTCACTTCCACGCCGTTCTCGAGCAGTTTGATTCGGCTGACTTCGCGGTTGAAGGTTATGTGCTTCTTCACCTTGTCGTAGAGGGCGTCGGGCAACTGGCTCATCCCGCCTTCGAGCGTCTGCAGGCAACTGCCGGTGCCGACCATCTCGTCGCGCAGGTACATGGTCACGGCTTTGTCCCACCAGACGTCGAGGCTGGTGAAGACGCCGATGACGTCGAGGACTTCTTCACCGACGTTCTGGACGATGAATTCGCGGAGGCTGACGCCGCTCAGATACTGGAGCAGCCCTGTGCCGGCCACGCCGTCGAACATCATCTGTTTCTCTTCCTCGGTGAGCCCATCGATGACGTTGTCCATGAGGAAGCCGAAGATGGCGCCGCCGCTGGGCATGTTTTTCCGGAAGTATTCGGAGATCCGGTACTTGTCGTAGATCTTCGTGACGCTGCCCTTGGTCTGCCGGGTCACGACGCCGTGGATGTCCCACCACCCGTTCTCGACGTTGTTGATGAAGGTGATGAGTTTCTTGCGCAGCCCCATCTCGGCGATGTAGTGATGGGTGTAGTCGTGCGTGATGGGTACGCGCATCGCTCCGAGCTCGGCGTACGTGCCGTCTTTGAAGTGATGCGTGTGGACGCGTCCTCCGTGACCCCCGCTGGCTTCGATGATCTCGACGGTGTTCTTGAGCTTCAGCAGCTCGTACGCCGCCACGAGGCCGGCCATGCCCGCGCCGAGGATGCAAACGTGACGCGGACCGGTATTCTGCTGGCGGATCTCTTTGAGGATGGTGTCGACGGGAACGTGCGGATAGCCGTTGTCGACGGCATGCTCCGGACAGGGCGGTGAGGAAGCAGCGGCGCGGGGAGCGGCGGCGGAGCTCATTTCTTACCTTCCTGCGGCCGTAGCGCAATCGCGTCCATCGCCACGAGCGCGCCGGGCGCCGGCAAAGCCGTCTGGATGATCGAACGAACGGGGTATGGCTGTTTGAAGCGTTTCGCGTAGATGCCGTTCATCGCTTTGAAGTCGCTGAGGCTGGCCAGGTAGACCGTCACCTTGGTGACGTCGTCGAGCGAGCAGTAGCCGGCTTTGAGGATGGCCTCGATGTTGTTGATGACCTGATCCGTCTGCGCTTCGATGGTCTTCGGAAGCGTGCCGTCCGGCTTTTCTCCCCCTTCCTCGGCGGTGAAGACGAACGGCCCCGCGATGTTCCCCTGACAGTACGGTCCAATCGGTGGTGGTGCATTCGGTGTGGTGATGCACGTGCGGATGGGCATGAGATTACCTCCTTCTCTTTAAATGGGCGGAAGGAAATCATCCGCCCAATGATTGCCGCCGTCAAGAATCAGGCGGTGAAAGGCGTAGCTGAACTTCGCGCGGTAGGCGTTACCATACGGAGCGACAAAAAAATCAGGAGGACGTCATGGCCAAAGGCAACAACGCCCGGAAGAAAGAAACGAAGAAGCCGAAGAAAGACAAGAAGTAGACCGCTTCATGTTTCTGCTCGAGACGGAACGTCTCGTGATCCGTCCATGGCAGCCGGACGATCGTCCTGCCTTCACGTCCCTCATGTCTCACCACGAGGTGACGCACTACGTGCATGGCGGGCGGCCGTACAGCGAGGCCGAGGTCGACGAGTGGTTTGCACGTCAGGCCCGCCAGCTTGCGGAGCACGGCGTCTGCATGGGCGCGCTCATCGAGAAGTCCACGGGACACCTGGCCGGTCTTGCCGGAACGCAACCGCTCGGCACGACCGGCTATCTCGAGATCGGCTGGATCCTGGCGCGCGAGGCTTGGGGCCGCGGCTATGCCACCGAGGCCGGCGCCGCGGCGATGCGCCACGTGCTGGAAACGCTGGCCCGCCCGCGCGTGGTGGCGATCATCGATCCCGGCAACGAGCCCTCGAAACGCGTCGCCGCCCGCCTCGGCATGACGTACGAGGCGACGTATACGGGTGAGCAACTCGGACACCGTTTGCCGGAGATCGTGGTGGATCTGTTTTCGCGCGAGACGTAGGACGCTTGACGGCGCCGCATCATGATGCGATGATGTTGTGATGCGAACGACGCTGGAAATCGATGACGATGTGCTGCAGGCTGCGCGAAGCGTCGCCACGGCGGAAGGTCAGAACATCGGGAAGGCTCTTTCTGATCTCGCCCGCCGCGGTCTCGCGCCACGTAGCCAGACAAAGACGCGATCGGGTTTTCCGGTCTTCGATGTCGACCCCGATGCCGCCCCGATCACAATCGAGCTGGTCAAGGACGCGCTGGACGCAGAGTGAATCGTGATTGCTCTCCTGGACGTCAATCTGCTGATCGCGCTTGCCTGGCCAAATCACGTTCATCACCGGACGGCGTTGCATTGGTTCGATCGGAATCGCAAATCCGGTTGGGCAACGTGTCCGTTGACCCAGAGCGGATTTGTGAGAGTTTCATCGAACGCGCACACCCTCCCCGACGCACGCTCTCCGCGAGAAGCCCTCGCCCTTCTTCGGAGAATCGTCGGACTTCCTGATCACGTCTTCTGGCAAGACGACATTTCGATTGCCGCCGGCGATTTCATCGATGAGAAAAAGTTACACGGTCACCGCCAGATCACGGACGCTCATGTGCTCGCGGTGGCCCTACGCCATGGTGGACGGATTGCAACGCTCGATCGTGGGATTACTCACCTTGTCCCGGCTCCCCATTCCGCCAAAGAAGTCGTGTGCGTCGTGATCGATTAACCTAAGCGCATTCCGCCAACACTCACCATCCTTCAATGACTGACTTCACCGGACGAGTGGCCATCGTCACCGGCGCTGCGCGCGGGCTTGGGCGTGCTGCGGCCGAGCGGTTGCATGAGCGCGGCGCCTCGGTTGCCGTCAACGTGCGTGATCGCGAGCGGGCGGAGTCGCTGGCAAGGGAGATCGGGGAGAACGTGCTGGCCGTGCCGGGCGACATCGCGGCGGACGGAGTTCCCGAAGAGATCGTCCGGCAGACGCTCGAGCGGTTCGGGCGCATCGACATCCTCGTCAACAACGCGGCGTTGGCGCGCTCGACGCGCTTTCCCGATTTGTCGGCGGACGAATGGCGGCATGCGCTCGAGGTGAATCTCACCGCGCCGTTTCTCCTGACTAAGGCGGCGCTGCCGGCCATGAAGGCGCAGCACTACGGGCGCATCATCAACATCTCGTCGACCGCCGGACGGACGGTCAGCACGCTCGGAGGCGCCCACTACACCGCGTCGAAGGCGGGCCTGCTCGGCCTGACGCGCGCCGCGGCGAAGGAGCTCGGACAGTTCGGGATCACGGTGAATGCCGTCTGTCCCGGCATGATCGATACGGAATTGACCCGCGAGAATGCCACGCCTGAGCTGCTGGCGCGCCTCGCTGCCAGCTACCCGGTGCCGCGCCTCGGGACGGCGCTTGAAGTGGCCGATCTGATCTGCTTTGCCGCATCCGAGGAGGCGGGCTACATCACAGGGGCATCGTTCGATATCAACGGCGGCGACCTGATGATGTAACCGACAACATGAAAGAAAGCACTCGCGTACTCGTCGCCCTCATCGCCGCGATCGCCGGCGGAATCGCCATTGCCGCATCGGGAAATGCCGCGCTGCTTCGCGCCGCCGATTTCATCGCGCCGATCGGTACGCTCTGGGTCAACGCCATCCGGATGACGGTGATCCCGCTGGTGATCTCGCTCCTGATCACCGCCGTGGCGTCGGCCTCGGACGTGAAGTCGATCGGGCGCCTCGGCGGACGAACGCTGCTCGTGTTCGTGCTTCTTCTGGCCGGGACGGCGATTGTGGTCATGCCCTTCGGTCCGGCGCTCTTCCGGCTTCTTCCGCAGCGGCTCGGCGCTATCCAGTTGCCGCCAGGTGCTGCGCAAGCAGCGGGCGAGATCGCGGCCGGCGGGCAGTCGCAGACGTTCTCCACGTGGCTGACGTCGCTGCTCCCATCTAACCCGGTCGCCGCGGCGGCCACAGGGGCGATGATGCCGTTGATCCTCTTCACGCTCCTCTTCGCGCTGGCCGTCGCCCGCAGTCCCGAATCGGCCCGCACGACGCTGACCCGATTCTTCCAGGCCCTCGGCGAGGCGATGCTGACGCTGGTGCGATGGGTGGTGATGCTCGCTCCGGTGGGAGTCTTTGCGCTGGCGCTGCCACTGGCCACACACGCCGGAGCGGCGCTGGCCGGCGCGATCGGGTTCTATATCGTGGCGTATTCGTCAGGCTGCCTTGTGGTCACCGTTCTCCTCTATCCCGTCGTGGCCGTGTTCGGGAAGATTTCGATGCTTCGCTTTGCGCGCGCCGCCTTGCCCGCGCAACTCATCGCCTTCAGCTCCAGCTCCTCGATCGCCTCGCTGCCGGCGCTCGTCGAAAGTGCGGAACGCGGATTGGGGATGTCGGCGAGGACTACCGGATTCGTTCTGCCGCTGGCCGTCTCCACGTTCAAGATCGCGGCGCCGCTGTCATGGACCGTCGGCGCGCTCTTCGTCGGCTGGTTCTACGGCGTTCCGCTGCACGCCAGCGGTCTGGTCATGATCGCCTTCGCATCGATCTTCCTGGCCTTCGCCGTGCCCGGCATTCCGCGGGGCGCCTTCATCATGCTCACGCCGCTCTTCCTCGCCATCGGTCTCCCTGCCGAAGGGATCGGACTGCTGATCGCGGTCGACGCGATCCCCGACACGTTCTCCACCGTGCTCAACGTGACCGGCGATCTCGCCGCCGCCGCGCTGGTGGCGCGAGGGGAGACCGAGTAGGCCGGCACGGCCGGCTGCGCGGGTTGCCCAAGGCTCGGCCACCGCCTTCGCTACATCGTTCTGCCGCGCAGACCCCTAGGAGTCTCCACCTAATGTAGAAGAGTTGCGTTCCTGAAACATCCGAGGGAGCCTCGGAGAGGAAAGGAGCGTGTATGAACAAGATCATTCGGAGACTGAAGCAGGAGATCGAGCGGCGAGGCGGGCAGATTCACATCGACGAAAACCTTCCCGACGACGTCGCGGAGTTGTTTCTCCGGGAAGTTCTCTCGTGCCCCGATTGCGTGACGCATTCGCACGGTGAAGACAACCGCCGCGAGCGCAAATCGGGTCACTGACGGCCGGAGACGAACATGACCCTGAAAGCGAAAGTAGCGAGCCGGATTCGTCAGAGCATCTTTTTCATTCGAGGACAGAAGGTCATTCTCGATGCCCATCTCGCCGAGCTGTATGCGGTGGAAACGCGCGTCCTGGTTCAGGCAGTCACGCGCAACATCAAGCGCTTTCCGCGCGATTTCATGTTCCAACTTTCGAAGAATGAGTTCGAAAGTTTGAGATCACAAATTGTGATCTCAAACGTACGTGGCGGCCGGCGCAGCGCGCCGTACGCGTTCACAGAACAGGGCGTGGCGATGCTCTCCAGCGTCCTCCACAGCAAGCGCGCCATCGCGGTCAACGTCGAGATCATGAGGACATTCGTCGAGCTCCGGCGGTTGGTTTCCGATCACGCGGACCTCGCGAATCGGATCAGCGAATTGGAGAAACGATACGACGGCCAATTCCAGGTCGTCTTCGACGCCATTCGCACTCTGATCACTCCGCGCGAAAAACCGCAAAGGCGAATCGGATACCTTTCGGCGAAGACCTCCGCGTAGGTTCTACGGTGTTTCCGCCAGCACCTCGTCGATCCGACGCGACAGCTCGGCCTCGGAGAGGCGCGTCGGCGTGTAGAGCCGCACGATTCCTTTGCGGTCGACGAGCACGAACGTCGGTGTGGCCGAGACGCCGTAGCGCACCATCGTTTCGGTGTCGATCACGGCCGGGACTCCGTCGAGACCGGCGTAGAGATCCTTCCACACGGTCTCGATGCGCGCCGTTTCCTCCTCGGGCGTGGCCGGCTTGTCATCCAGCGATCCATACAGTCGGGTTGCCGTGATGAGCGCCAGTCCGCTCGATTTGTACTTCTGCCAAACGCGTGTCAGCGACGGCGCCTGCGCTTTGCAATCGCCGCAGCCCTGGGCGAAGAAGAACATGAGGACCGGCCTGCCGCGCAGCGAGGCAAGCGGCGTCGCTGGTGCGCCGATGACTTTTTCCATGCCGAGCGAAGGGGCCGGCTGTCCTTCCAGCGAGAGCATGTTGATGTTCTTGTTGATCCGCGCGCGCAAGGATGGCGCGCTGGCGTGGGCGAGCTCACCTTCGAGGTAGCGGATGGCGGCGCCGCGGCCGGTCTGTGACGCGATCAGTCTGGCCTCGACCTCGATCGCCGCGCCGAAGGGGGTGAGCAACTCCGGCTTTTCGGCCGGGATCTCGCGCCGAAGCTCGGCGACATACTCCTTCGCCAGATCGTTCCGCCGCTGCATCTCCGCGCCGCGAGCCAGCCAGCCGACGGCATCGAGATACTCGGCGTCGACGCCCGAGGCCCGCTTGTAGTCCTCGACGGCGGCAATGCCGCTGGCAAGATCGCCCGCCGAGAGTTTGTAGCGCACCCCTCGAACGAGATCTCCCGCATCCGCGTGCGCGGCGAACAGGGTCAGGATGAAGAACGAGGGAATCAGCTTCCGGATCATGGGTGCCTCCAGTCAGGATCGGTTTGTGGTGGGACGTGAGAGCGCAGGAATTGGTTCCTGTGATCTCATTGCTCGCGATGACGAACCGTCTGGCACTCCGCATCATCCAGCTCGGTGCGATTGCCGTCGTCCTGGTGGTGACGACGCTTAATGTCTTTGAGCTCGATCGCTTTTTCGTGCCGAAGGAATTGGTGCTGCATGTGACGGCGGCTCTGGCGGGGCTGCTGGTCGTACGCGCGCTGTGGCGCATGAGCGTGACGCGCATCGACCTCCTGCTGGCCGGCTACCTGGCGCTCGGCGCGCTGTCGGCATTGATGGCGACGAATCGCTGGCTGGCGGTGCGCGCGCTGGCGGTCAGCGCATCGGGTGTAATCCTCTTCTGGGCCGCGCGGACGCTGCGCGATGCCGGCCTGGCGCGGCCGCTCCTCGGCGCGCTGGCGCTGGCCGTCGTCGCCGCCGCGGCGACGTCGCTCCTGCAGACCTATGGCGTGAGCACCGACTTCTTCTCCGAGAATCGCGCCCCGGGAGGAACGCTCGGCAACCGTAATTTCATCGCCCACGTTGCGGCATTCGGATTCCCGCTCCTGGTTCTGGTCACGCTGCAGGCGCAGCGGCGGGCCGCGTATCTCCGTTGGGCTTTCGGCACCGCGCTTGTCATTGCGTCGTTGGTGTTGACGCGGTCGCGCGCGGCGTGGCTGGCCTTCGCCGTGGTGATGATCGTCCTGCTGATGGCCATGGTTTTCTCCGCGCCGCTGCGTCGTGACCGGCGTACATGGAAACGGCTGACCGGGATCGTGCTCATCGCCTGCGGCGTCGTCGCGCTGTCGCTGGTAGCTCCGAATGCGCTCCATTGGCGCGGCAGCAATCCCTACCTGGAGTCGGTGCGGCGGGTGGCGGAATACTCGGAAGGGAGCGGCCGCGGGCGGCTCGTGCAATACGGGCGCTCGCTGCTGCTGGCCGTGCGCCATCCGCTCTTCGGCGTGGGACCGGGAAACTGGCCGGTCGAATATCCGGCGCGGGTACCGGCGGACGATCCCTCGCTCGATCAGACGAACGCGGGGATGACGTCGAATCCGTGGCCGAGCAGCGACTGGATCGCCTGCATCGCCGAGCGCGGGATCGCCGCCTTCGTCCTCCTCGCGCTGGTCTTCGTCCGCTTCACGACGTCCGGCCTGCGTCAGCTCAAACGGGCGATTGACGTTCAGGAGGGACTGGCCGCCGCGGCTCTCCTCGGCATCGTCGCCGGCGCGGCGGTGGCTGGGACGTTCGATGCAGTGCTGCTTCTGGCGGTGCCGGCCTTCCTGGTCTGGGCCGCGCTCGGAGCGTTGTGGATTCCGGAAGAGACGCCACCTCGGACGGCATGGGGATTTGCCGTCACGGTCATCCTGGCCTTGTCGGTCTACCGAGCCGTGCGGAGTACCGCGCAACTCATGGCCATGGACATCTACGCGACGCACAGCGACCGTGCTTCGCTCGTTCGGGCCGCGCGCATCGATCCCGGGAACTTCCGGCTTCGCCTCCGGCTGGCGCGCATAGGTGGACGCGCACGTTGTGAGAACGCCCGGGCGGCGCATGCCCTCTTTCCCAGCGCAAGGGTTGCCGCGGATGCGAGCCGTGGTTGCAGGTGAGACGTAGAATCCACACATGAAACTCTCCGACGTTCGCGCGCTGGTCACAGGTGGCAGTTCAGGAATCGGATTCGAGATCGCCCGTGAACTCAAAGAACGAGGCGCCGAGGTCGTCATCTGCGGGCGCGATGAGGCGAAGGTGATCGAGGCGGCGAAGAAGATCGGCGCTCATGGAATCCGCGCCGATGTCAGCGTGGAGGCTGACGTCGTGGCGCTGATCCGGAGGACCGTCGAGCTCTACCCGGACTACAACGTACTCGTGAACAACGCCGGTTTCGGCTCGTTCGCCCCGCTCCTCGACACCGACCTCGCGGGGATGCAACGCCTCTTTGCCACGAACGTGTTCGGAGCGATGATGGCCGCCCGCGAATCGGCGCGTCATTTCATCAGCCGCAAGCGCGGCAACATCATCAACATCTCCTCCTCGGCCGGCGTCCGCGGATTCGCCGGCGGGACGGCCTATGCGGCCAGCAAGTTCGCTGTATCGGGGATGACGGAATGCTGGCGTGCCGAGCTCCGTAAGCACGACATCCGCGTCATGCAGATCAATCCGAGCGAAGTGCAGACGGAGTTCTTCGGCGGCGACCGTCCGCCGAGCGAGCGGAAGCTGCGCGCGGCGGAGATCGCCCAC
Source organism: Thermoanaerobaculia bacterium (assembly GCA_035569395.1). GTDB lineage: Bacteria > Acidobacteriota > Thermoanaerobaculia > Gp7-AA8 > Gp7-AA8 > JADGNZ01. The sequence goes on from DATMNC010000105.1 coordinate 37,794, forward strand.
GCGGCGCTTTCGATGCTGGAGATGCACGACCGCGGCTTCATCACCGAGCTGTCGGTGTGGGCCACCAATCCGGATTAGGTAGATAGCCCTCAGCCGCTGTCATCCCCGACGCCGACCTGCCTCTGAGACCCAGTTAACCGCCTCCGAAAGACAGTTAACTGCCTCCGGAAGGCTGTTAACTGCCTCCGGGAGGCTATTAACTGCCTCTGGAAGGCTGTTAACTGCCTCCGGGAGGCTATTAACTGCCTCCGGGAAAATGTTGACTATTTCCACGAACCACTAATTCTGGCGCCTCGTGGCAAGATTTACCGATACGGAGAGCTATTCGTCGCCCGTCCGCAGCGTCGCGCTCCAGTCGCCGTAGCGGTCGCGCGTGACCTCGACCTGCCACGGCTGACAGCAAACCGGGCAATCCTGTACGTACGACTGACGGCTGCCGCCGGTGTCGTCGATGTCGAGGTCTGCCTCTTCGCCGCAATAGGGGCAATTCAACGGGATCGATTCGCTCACGTCAGATCAGTCCTCGATGATGTGCATACGGAATGGCCGTCAGGATCACACCGGCGAGAAAGACGAGTAGCGCGTTCGAAAAGAGATACGGGTAGACGATGAGAAACGCGCCGACGATGATGTGGATCGGGCTGGACTGCCGTTTGCCGTAGATCATGTAAACGGTGCCGATCGATCCGAAGAGGAAGCCGAGAAGGAAGGTCATCTTGAGTTGCTGGGTTGCTGGGTTTCTTGGTTGCTGCGTAGTCGGAGGTTATCGCAACTCTGCAACCTAGCAACTCAGCAGCCTTCGATCCCCGCGCTTGACCCTGCCTCCCTACAGACATACGGTCCACGCATGAACCTGAGAATCTGCGTCCTCTTCCCGGCTTTCGTTGCCTTCACGCTGCCCGTTCTCGCCGGTGAGGCGTCGGGCCAGTTCACAGCCGGCACCCGTCCTCCCATCCGGCCGAAGTATGCGGTGGCGTTCGAGACGGCGGACCAGCGCGATGCGCGGAAGATGGCGCTCGAGGTCGTGCTCTCGGAGGCGCCCATCGACATCGCCGCGGCGGCGGCGGAGCTCGATCCACACACGAACGTCATCAACCAGAGTGCGTTGCGCGATCACAACTACGTTCTGTTGTGGGTCCGGCCGGACAACGACGTCAGCATGAACGCCACCTACTCCGAGACAATGACGCAATTCGTCGAGATGACCGGCGGCCGGATGAAGGCGGAGATGACGGCGAATACACCGGACAAGGTGGCCGGCCACGTCTATTCGCCGAAGCCGTTGAAGTCGATGGATGGCTCTCCCTACACGATCGACCTGACCTTCTCGACCGAAGTCACGCGTGCGCCAGCCGGAACGAAACTCCCCTCTGACGGCGGCGAGCCGGGAAAGGCGTTCAAAGCATTGCAGACCGCGATCGTCGGCAAGAGCTGGGAAGGAATCAGCAGGAACGTCACCGCGAAGCACCTGGAGTCCTTCAACGAATCCGATCGAACCCCCAAGGAGAATCTGGACGACGCGTTGCAAACCCTCGGCTTCTGGCTGCCGAAGAAACCGGGAAAGATCACCGGCGGTGAGCTGCACGGCGACAGCGCCGTGCTGAAGGTGGAGGGGGAGCTGTTCGAAGGGCAGAACGCCCTCTTCCTCGTGCGGATGGTGAAAGAAGGACCCCGCTGGGTATTCGATCGGGCCACGAAGGCGGGGATGATCGATAAGTGAGATGGAGGTAATTGATCGCCTCGGGCGCCGCATTGTTTCGCGATTCATCTGGCGTGCCGTACAATAATCAGCGGCATGCGCATCAGCAGGAAGTTCCGCTTAGACGCTACGCAGTATCAACTCGACTTTGTCGACATAGATTCGCGTCGAGACTTGCCCGTATTTCTTGACCCCTACTTCCTCTCCGTCCAAACCGACCAATGGTCGTTTGAGGCAACGCGCACGATCAGAAGCTTCTTTGAACACTTTGTCCGGTTGGTAAGAGCCGATGACTTGGCTGGAGCGCGCGAGTTATTTAGCTACTTGGGAGAACCAAACGAAACATGCCTAGGCCTGTCGAAAGGACCACCAGAGGGTCGCGGCATAGGTCCGGTGAATGCTGACGACATGTTTGAGAGCCTGCTCAAAAGTAAGGCTATTCAGACGGGTGCCGTCGAACACCTTGAAGACGCGAGGATTTTCGTCGATGGCATAGGACGCGACAAAACTTCTGACATGACGACCAACATCATCCGACGGCATCTCCTTGAGTACACGCGGCAGCAGGCGGTTCTTTGGGGCATTCCGTTGCAGGCGGGTGTGCCTTCTGGCGATTACTGGTCATCAAAGGAACGGCGTTGGATGGCAGATTTCACGGACCGGCTGATCGTCTCAGGGAAGCCTCTGCTTCTCGTCCCGAAAGCTGTGGTTTCCGCCGACGATCGCTACACACCTCAGCAGTACCATTCTCACCACGTTCTGGAGTATCTGAAGAACGAACACATGTCGATGAATTCAGCGCTCGTCCAAAGGTACCGCCGCAAGGATGGCACCGAACGCGCTTTCGTCACAAAGAAAGATCTGGAGGAGCAAGTCGCGCCACTGTCAAAAGCATACTTGCTCAAATTCACGCAGGATCACCCTGAGATTTTCGGTGAATTCCGCGAGCAGATCCGGTCGAAGATGCAACGGATGGTGAACGAGAACCTAACCTTCGATCCGCTGCCGGTTGTAACGGAACAACTCATCACCCGCCTAAGGGCAATACCTTCTGGAGGCGAACGGGCTACGGAATACCACCGCACCGTGGCAGGAATTCTAGAGCTGATCTTCTATCCGGACCTTTTTGCTCCACAGCTCGAACATGAGATCCATGAGGGCCGGAAGCGTATCGACTTGACACTGGACAACGGCGCGCGAGATGGTTTCTTTCACCGCCTGCATTCTGTGTTGAAGATCCCATGCGCGTACATTCTGGTTGAATGCAAGAACTACAGTCGTGATGTAGCAAATCCTGAGTTGGACCAGATGTCGGGCAGATTCTCTCCGAATCGGGGCAAATTCGGGATCGTAGTATCGCGAACGGTGGACGACATGCCCCTTCTTCTCGCGCGATGCGCAGATTCACACCGTGATGATCGCGGCACGATTCTGCCACTGGCGGACGCCGATCTCATTACGATTCTCGAGGCGCTTGGTGCTGGCGCCGTACGACCGGAACAAGAACTTCTTCAGGATCGTCTGCGTGCAATAGTCCTGGTTTGAGGAGTGCGAGTCCCGGTGGGGGTTTATATCGCTCTGGGCTTTCAACCGAGGTCGGTCCGACCAGCCTGCATTTCTCGCCGTCTGCTTGAACCTCTGGTCACTCCGTTTCGTCGAGAACTCTTCTCCCCTGAACCAACCGGGACTCGAGGTAACAGACTCAACGCGTGAGAAAGGCGAGATTGACCAAGATCACCAAACCTTCGCCTCGACGTAGGCCATTGGGACGGTCAGGCGCAGCTCGCCGTTACGCGCTGCGAGATCATCGAGCGCATCGCGCAGCCGCGCGAAGGCCTCGCGCTCATTTCCGGGGACCACCTTCTTCCAGCCGTCGAGGAAGCCGAGCTTGATGAAATAGTGGTTGAGCAGGGCGGTGCCGTCAGCAAAGCGCATTACACCTTCACGCTCGACGACGCGAGTGACGGTGAAGCTGCCGTCTTGCAGCAGCTCGCGGACGTTCGCGATGGTTGCTCGATGCGCGACGTGGGCGCGGAGGCGGTCGAGCGCTTCGTGGTCGTCGCGCAGGACGTCGGCGAAAACGGCGTAGAGCTCGTGCATGTGTCCCTGGAGGTTGGTGGTCAGGGCCAGCGTGGCGCCGTTGCGCGCGACGCGGCGGCACTCGCGGATGGCGGCGCGGCGGTCATCGAAATTGTTCACGCCGAGGTTGGAGACGATGAGATCGAAGGTGGCGCCGGCGAAGGGCATGGCGGCGGCGCTCCCTTCGTGAAGGGTGACGTTCGGCGTACCGCGGCTGGCGATCTTTTCCGCCGCGCGTTTCAGACCGCCGGTCCAGGGGTCGATGCCGTAGACCTGGGCGCGCGCTCCCAGGCGTTCGGCCAGCTCGATCAGTGGAAAGCCGGTGCCGCAGCCGACATCGAGGACATTCGTCATCTTCGCCAGCGGCACTTCCTCGAGGAGCAGGAGGCCGAACATCGCCGACCAAAGCGGGAGCTCGTCGTAAGCGGCGAGTACTTGCGGTGACGTGAAGTCAGGATCGAAGGTGAGGAAGGCGAGATCGTCCATGAGGACATCGTAAATGGGTTGATGAGTTGCAAAGCCTGCCAAGCACCGGCACAGACAAGAGTGTCTGTGCCACATCGACCTCGCAAGATTCCACTATTCAGTCAATACCGAGGGCTAATGTGGCACAGACACTCTTGTCTGTGCCGGCGCTTGCGAGGATGCGGCATCTACCGTTTCTTCGGTCCTTTAGGCGGAAACGGCTTCCCCTTCGGCGAGAACGGTTTTCCCTTCGGCTGAAACGGCTTGCCGCCGCGCGGCGGTGCTGAGGCACCAGGACGGAACGGTTTGCTTCCACGCGCAGGTGGTCCATCGGGAACGAAGGCGTTGCCGGCATGCTTCGGAGTCGAACGGAACGGCTTCCCTTCTCGTGGCCGGTCGTCGCGTTGAAACTTGCCGGCGGGCGGGCGGCGGTCGTAGCGTGGTTTGTCTGTCGGCCGTTCGGGGGCGGCCACGCGCAGATTCACCGGACGGCCTCGGAAGCGCGTGCCGCCGAGTTTGGCCAGCACGTCATCTCGGTAGCGGGCGGGGATAGAGACGTAGGTGATCTCGTCGCGGATCTCGATCGGGCCGATCTCGCTTCCGCTGATGCCTGCCTCGTTGGCGATGGAACCGACGACGTCGGCGGGACGGATGCCGTCGCGCTTGCCGAGGGCCATGGAGAGGCGGACCTTTGCTTCTTCGTCATCGCGCGCGGGAGCTTTCTCGCGCGGCGCCGGCACCGGAGCCTCGGCGACGGGAGTTCCGACCGCGCGTGTGCCGTGCGCCAGGCGCGCCGCGGCGGCGGCGACGTCGGCCATGTCGAACGGCCCTTCGTCGGCGAGCTGCGTGACGATTTCCACGTAGAGATCGAGCTCGCCACTCTGCAGTTCTTTGCGCAGCGTCTCTTTGAATACAGCCACGCGGCGCGCGGCTACGTCGGCGCGCGACGGCATCTTCATCGGTTTGATCTGCGTCCCGGTGAAGCGCTCGATCTCGCGCATCATCCGGCGCTCGCGCGGCGTGATGAAGAGCGTGGCCACACCGCTCCGTCCGGCGCGGCCGGTGCGCCCGATACGATGCACGTAGGCCTCGACGTCATTGGGGATGTCGTAGTTGACGACGTGGGTGATCAGCTCGACGTCGAGCCCGCGCGCGGCGACGTCGGTAGCGACGACGATGTCGATCTTGCCGCCGCGCAGTCTCCGGATGACGCTCTCGCGCTCGGCTTGTTTCATGTCCCCGTGCATGGCCTCGGCCACAAAGCCCCGGCCGCCGAGTTTCTCCGCAAGCTCCGCCGCGCCGTTCTTCGTCCGGCGGAAGATCAGCACCGCATCCGCTTCTTCGAGCTCGAGCATCTGTGTCAGCACCTCGAGCTTCTGTCCCTCGGCGACGTTCAGGAAGCGCTGTTCGATGTCGGGCGCCGAGATTCCGTGATGCTCGATCTCGACTCGCTCGGGATTGACGAGATGCCGCTGGGCGATGCGTGCGATCGGCTCCGGCATCGTGGCCGAAAAGAGCGCCACCTGACGCGGCTTCGGGACGAGCGACAGCATCCGCTCGACCTCGTCGATGAAGCCCATCTTCAACATCTCGTCCGCTTCATCGAGCACGACCATGCGCACCTTGGCCAAGTCGAGCGTGCCGCGATCGAGATGATCGATGAGCCGTCCCGGCGTGCCGACGACGACGTGTGCGCCGCGCTGCAGGTGCTTCATCTGCCCGAAGATCGGCGCGCCGCCGTAGACGGGGAGGACGGTCACTCCGTCCAGTTTCTTGGCGTAGGAGTGCATGGCCTCGGAGACCTGCACGGCCAGTTCGCGCGTCGGCGCAAGCACGAGCGCCTGTGTGGCGCGGCTCTTGAGATCGAGCTGCTGAAGGATCGGCAGGGCGAAGGCCGCCGTCTTGCCGGTGCCGGTCTGGGCCTGCCCGATCAGATCGCGCCCGGCCAGAAGCGCGGGGATGGTGCGGGCCTGAATCGGCGTCGGTGCTTCGTAGCCGAGTTGGGCCAGCGTTTCGAGAAGCGGAGCGCTGAGGCCGAGGGAATCGAAGGTGGGTTCGTCGGGCATTTGGGTGACTCTATCAATTCGCGGTGCGGGGTCGCGCGGTCTCGAAGTTTTCGGGGTTGCCAAACCGCGTGTTGATTCAAATCTCAGTCGTTTCGCCGCGCTCGAATTCGGCGAGAGCTTCGGCGGCGAACCGGTCGAGCTTGCCTGCCGCAACATCCTGCTCAAACTCGCGATCCCATTCCTCCGCATCGATCTCGGGATCGAGCGCTTCCGGCTTCGTCATGGTTCTTCGAATTGTAGGCCGAGCCCACGAATTGTGTCCCGAAGCGCACTCCTCCGTTACCGTTCCGTGGCGATGGTCTCGTAACTTTGCCGGCCTCGATCTCGTATCCTCACTCGTTCATGCACAAACGCCTGATCCTCGTCTTTCTGACGCTCGTTTTCGCTTCCATCGGCCTCCGTGCCGCGAATTGGCCGGAGCATCCGGTCCTGCACGCGGTCCGTGTGGTCCAGGGGCCAGTGATCGACGGCGACCTCTCCGATGAGGCGTGGAAGAACGCGTCGGAGTTCACCGACTTCACGCAGCACGATCCCGACGACGGCAAGCCGGCCACGCTGCGGACGAGCGTTCGCATCGTGTACGACGACCACGCCATCTACTTCGGTGCCAAGATGACCGATCCGGAGAAGCCGACCGGCCTTCTCGTCCGTCGCGACACGCTTGGCCAGAGCGATTTCCTCTCCATCAACATCGATCCGCGGCACGACCGCCTCTCCGGGAACGCCTTCACGGTGCAGCCGGCCGACGTGCAGGGCGACACTATTCTCTATAACGACATTGGTGAAGATCCAAGCTGGGATGGCGTGTGGAGCTCGGCGGTGAAGATCGTGCCGGACGGCTGGATCGCCGAGGTGAGGATTCCCTTCTCGCAGTTGCGCTTTCCGGACAAACCGGTGCACGTCTGGGGCGTGAACATCACCCGCCGCACCATCCGTACCAATGAGGTTTCGCGCATCGTCAACACGAGGAAGGGCGACAACGGCTTCGTATCGCACTTCGCCGACATCGACGGATTGGAGGGCATCCATCGCGGCAAGCCGCTCGAGATCGTGCCGTATACCGTGGCGCGATCCGATCTGCTCTCGCGCAAGGACCCGAACAATCCGCTGATCAAGAGCAGCGACTACCGCGCTGATGGCGGCCTCGATGTGAAGTACGCGCTCACCTCCGACCTCACGCTCACAGGCACGATCAATCCCGACTTCGGGCAGGTCGAAGTCGATCCGGCCGTCGTCAATCTCAGCCAGTTCGAGACCTTCTATCCTGAGAAACGCCCCTTCTTCACCGAGGGACTGAACATCTTCCAATTCGGTGACACGCCGGCGCCGAGTCATTTCAACTTCCTGTTTCAGCCCAGCCTTTTCTACACGCGGCGCATCGGCCGCGCGCCGCAGGTCTCGCCGAACGCCGACTTCGTCGACGCTCCATCCGAGACCACGATCCTCGGTGCGGCCAAAGTAACCGGCAAGATGGGCGGCTTCGCGATCGGCGTGCTCGATGCGCTCACGGCCGCCGAGCATGCCCGCTTCGTGACCGGATCGGTGTCGGGACGGCAGGAGGTCGAGCCGATGACGAACTACTTCATCTCGCGCGGTACCGAGGACATCGGCGATGGATCGCGGATCGGTTTCATGCTGACGTCGGTGAACCGCCGGCTGCCGGACGAGCTGTCGTCGCTGCGCGACTCCGCGGTGACCGGCGGCATCGACGGTTATGCATCCTTTCTGAAGAAGGCGTGGATCTTCGAAGGATCGCTGGTCGGCTCCGAGGTCACCGGGAGCCCGGAGGCGATTGCCGATACGCAGGAATCGTCATCGCGCTACTACCAGCGCCCCGACGCCGAGAACTTCCACTTTGATCCGACGCGCACATCGCTGAGTGGATGGGGCGGCCGGGCCATGCTGTCGAAAGCGACCGGATTCTGGCGGCCGAATGTGCAGGTGCAGGTCTACTCGCCTGGCTTCGAAACGAACGACACCGGCTTCATGCAGCGGACGGACATCATCTCGACGCACGCGCTGATGCAATACGTCAATCAGAATCCGTCAGGAGCGTTCCGAGAGAAGTACGCATGGTTCGGCGTCTGGCAGAACCGCAACTTCGACGGGAACGTGCTGGATCACGGCGCGTTTGCCGATCTGCAGGGGCTCTTTCAGAACTACTGGACCGCGCATACGTCGATCTTCCTCAATGCCGAGGCGCTCTCCGACAGGCTCACGCGCGGCGGACCGCTGGCGCAAACGCCCGCCAGTTGGAGCGACGATCTCAACCTCGGTACGGACAGTCGCAAGACGTTGGCGTTCGGTCTGAACGCTCACGCCGACCGCTCAACCGACGGCTCGTACACGCACAACCTCGGCCTTACGGCGACGGCACGCCCGAGGCCGAATCTGCAATTCACGGCCGGCCCGACGCTCACCCGCTCGCACGATCACGCAGGGTACGTAAGCACGTTCGATGACCCGACCGCGACGCTGACGTTCGGACGTCGCTACCTGTTCGCCGACCTCGAGCAGCACTCGTTCGAATTCGATACGCGCGCCGACTGGACCGTCAGCGGGCGTCTCTCCTTCCAGCTCTACCTGCAGCCGTTCGTCGCCTCGGGCGATTATCACGATTACCACTCACTCGCCGCCGCCCGCACGCGCGACTACACGCCGTTCACGGGTGCCGTCGCCAGTCCCGATTTCAATTTCCGCAGCGTCCGAGGCAGCGCCGTCGTTCGGTGGGAGTTCCGCCCCGGCTCCGCGCTATACGTCGTCTGGAACGAGAACCGCGCGAACACCGCCCCCATCGGCGACTTCAATTTCCGCCGCGACTTCCGTGCGATACCGACAGCCCCGTCACATGACGTCTTCCTGGTGAAGGTGTCGTACTGGCTTCCGATGTGAAGCCTGGGGGGAAGACTATCGCGGCCAGAGCCAGCCGAAGGCTCCCGCCATCATCAGACTGTAGATCAGGCCATCGATCATTTCCTTGAACACTACGATCCACGGCTTGCCGTACCAGATGGCGTCGCTAACGGTGCGAAAGCCGTAGCAGAGGAAGCCGGCCGTGCCAACGACGCGGAAGACCGCGAGGTACTTCGTTCCACTGGCGAGCGTATGGGCGGCTAGGTAGGCGACGAAGAACGACACCACCAGCGCGTAGAGGAACCAGAGGACCAGGGTCTTACCCATGTTGAACTGGCCAGGATTGCGAACCAGTATGAACGCGATCGGTCCGCGCTGCATCGCTTCCTTCTGCTCCGGTGTGGCCGTTCCCCAGTCGAGGTTCGGCACCACGTACTGGCCGCTCTTCGCCGGTGCCAGCGCGTCGAGAGCGGACTTCTCGTCGGGCAGCTTGCCGTAGTCCTTGCGATGCCAGAACGGAAGAGCCATCCAGAGGATGTTGCTGGCGATGAATACGAAGACGGCGGATACGAGAATCGGGAGCCACAGAGAGGACAGTGGAACCATTCGCGACCTCCTTCGGAATGTAACGGGTTCGTCGATGATGGCAGAAAACTGTCGAATTTCAACTGTGGGAGGATGTCGTCATGACCATCGTCCGATTGGGTTTCACAATGGCGCGATGACGACGCTGCCACTCATCCTGCTTACAGCCGGGTACGCGCTCGTGTTTGTGCTTGCCGTCTACCTCACGCGGGCAACGTCACTCCGCGTCGCGGGAGCACTGGCCGGCGGAGCAGCCGCCGGACTCGTGTGCCTGGGCCTGATCGTTCTGGGTGAAGCGCTCCGGTGGTGGAAGGTGCCGTTGCTGTCGACGCCATTCCTGCTATTTCTCGGCCTGGCTATCTCCGTCTCGCCGATCTATCTCGTCACGTGGCGGATTGTCCGCCGCTTCGGATGGCGCGGACTGGCGCTGTTCACCGCTGTCGTGACCATCATCGGCGCGCCACGCGATTACTTCATCGCCTCGAAGTTCCCCGAGTGGATGGTCTTTTCTCCAGGCATCGTCCCCATCATCGCCGATGCAGTGACGTATGGGGCCGTCATCGTCCTCCTGGGTCATGCCGTGATGCGCTTAATCTCCGGGCCAGCACGCGAGGACCTGCTGGCGCGAAGTCAGCCTCTTGGGGCGTCGTAACATCCTGAAGGCTTTCACCACAGAGACACAGCGCGGCGTAGCCGCAACCAAATGGCGCTTCCCGCCTTCTCGTAGGATGTGAGCTGACGAAGCAAGCATCCGAGGAGGCAAAAAGCGCCATGAAGGAGTTTATCGCCAAGCATCGGGACAAGATCACGGGTACGTTGTCAGGCTTCGACCGGCTGGTATTCCGGGGAACGTTGCGATCTCTGAGTTTCGCCGATGGGATGTGGCACCACCTTCACGCGGTGGGCGTGCTGCTCAAGGACTTTGGTTCCTACGTGAACCGCGTCAGTGGCCAGTTGAAGGAGGCTGCGGTCGAGCAAGCGCGCCGACTTGGCCGGCCGGTGGAGTATCTGGCCTCGAGCACGAAGAGCAAGGAGGATATCGCCCGGAAGATCGTCGCCCGTGACGACATCCGTGAGGGCTTGGTGTGTGTGCTGACCGCAGTAGAACCATGCTGGAGTTTCGAGATTCACCGCAATCGGGAGATGAAGAAGCTCGAGCTGAAGTCGCGTTATCGCAAGTGCTTGTTCATCTATCAGTACTGGGTCCATCCGCAATTCGGGTTCATGAATGCGCGGATTCAGACTTGGTTTCCGTTTCCCATCCAGATCTGCATGAATGGGCGCGAGTGGTTGGGACGGCGGATGGATCAGGAAGGAATCAAGTACGTGGCCGCGGGCAACTGCTTTCCCTGGATCGAAGACTGGGCCATCGCGCAACGATTGATGGACCAACAACTCGAAACGGAGTGGCCACAGGTCCTCGAGCCGATCGCCCAACAATTGAACCCTGTTCACGAAACGATCTTCGAAAAGTATCCGATGCAGTACTACTGGAGCACGTACCAGAGCGAATGGGCCGTTGATTCTGTGTTTCAGAATGCAGCCGAGTTGCAACGACTTTACCCACGATTGGTGCATCACGCGGTGACGACATTCGGGTGTACGGACGTGTTGCGCTATCTGGGGAAACGCACTCTTCTGAGTGGTGCTGTGCCGGGCAACTTCTCAGGAGACGTCGTGAGCAACTTGAAAAAGCGCCAGGAAGGTGTGCGCATCAAGCACTCGGTGAACGGCAACTCGCTCAAGCTCTACGACAAGGCTTTCACTGCGGTAGGCAGCGTTCTGCGGGCCGAGACCACCATCCAGAACGGAAGTGACTTTCGCGTTTACCGGCCGAAGGAAGGGGATCCGCAGGGTCCGAAAGCCTGGCGCTCGATGAGACGGGGCATCGCCGACCTCCATCGCCGCGCCGATCTGTCGAAAAAGGCCGCAGAGCGCTACCTCGATGCCTTCGCAGCCCTCGACGACGACACCACCCTCCAGGAACTCATCGCTCAACTCCAACAGCCCGCCGTCTGGAAGGGTCGCCGTTTGCGTGCACTACGCCCCTTCGCCGAGGACACCGCTCTGTTCGCCGCAATCATGCGCAGCGAGTTCGCACTCAGCGGACTCCGCAATCGCGACCTCCAGGCCATCCTCTTCTCCTCTCCCGCCACCACTCCACGGGAGGCCCGCAGCCGCTCAGCCTCAGTCACCCGAATGCTCCGGCTGCTCCGCGCGCACGGCCTGATCACCAAAATCCAAGGCACGCACCGCTACCAACTCACCCCCTCCGCCCGCAAAGCCGGCCCTGCAATCCTCACAGCTCTTCGCTCCACCATCAGGCAGCTCACCCCTCTCGCCGCATGAAAATCTTTGCAGGAGGAGAAGAATCTATGGGTTAGTAGTACAGAG
>DATMNC010000106.1:0-68096 GCA_035569395.1 Thermoanaerobaculia bacterium
CGGAGACGATCTGCTTCACACCTTCGCGGACGATGTCGTGATCGTCCGCAATGAGCACCTTGATCATGTCTGGGCCGTGCGCGTCGGGATGCGCACCGAGACGATCGTACCGCGGCCGGCCACTCCCTCGAAATGAACGGTTCCACCGGCTAGGTCGGCGCGCTCGCGGATTCCGATCAGTCCCAGCGAGTGCGGATCGCTCACCTCCTGGGCGGTGATCCCACGGCCGTCGTCGCGAATTTCCAGCAGCAGCTCCTCAGGACGCTGCCGCAGCCGCAGCTCGACACGGCTGGCGTTGGCGTGGCGCGCTACGTTCGTCAGCGCCTCCTGCACGATGCGGTAGATGGCGGTTACGGCGGCGTCGCTGACGTGCAGCCCGTCATGTTCCGGCAGGGAGAGCTCGCATTCGATGCCGGTGCGTTGTTCGAACCGCGACGCCTCCGCTTCGATGGCGACGGCGAGGCCGAGGTCGTCGAGAAGGCTGGGCCGCAGCTCGGAGGAGATTCGCTGCACAGCGGTCACGGTGTCGTCGAGCGTGCCCACGATGCGGCTGATCAGCCGATTTTGAAGAGGCGCGTTTGCAGACGGCTGCAACATCGCCACGAGGCCGCCGACGTCCATCTTCAGCGCCGTCAAGGCCTGCCCGAGGTCGTCGTGCAGCTCGCGCGCGATGCGGGTTCGCTCCTCCTCCTGCACGAGAAGCAGACGCTCGGACAACGCTCTCAGCTCCTGCTCCCCCTCCAGCCGCCGGGCGAGCATGACGTTGAACGTCTCCGCCAGTTGTGCGATCTCGCGCGGTCCTGCCGCGGTGACGCTCTCGAATGCTCCATGAGCCGCGGCCTCGGCTGCGCGCGAGAGCGCCGCGACCGGACGCTCGATCGCGCGCGAGATCATCGTGGCGATGATGATGATGGCGATCACGATGACCGCTCCGCCGGCCACCCCGCGCAGGAACTGCTGCTGCACGGGCCTCATCACCGTCGACGTCGGAATACCGACGTAGATATGCCAGCCGAGTTCGGGCAGCGTCGTGAACCCATATTGTTTCGATACGCCGTCGACCCCTTTCGCCTCGGCGATTCCCTCGCGGCGGTCCTTGGTGAGCTGGATGATGTTCGCATCGCGCACATTCCGTCCGCTCCAGCCGGCATTCGGGGAGCGGGAGATGATGGTGCCCTCCCGATCGACGATGGTCATCACCGCGTCCGGCTGAAGGGATTCGTCGAACGCCGCGGGCAACTGAAGCAGGACCAGAGTGGCGCGCAAGGAACCTCGGGCGTCGTTCACGGGCATCGTGAGCGCCGAGGCCCAATGGCCGTCGAGCATGCCCATCATCGGGACGCTTGGCTGCAGCCGCCGCGATTGCAGCTCCCGCTCAATCCAATGCTGCCCGGCGAGATTGACGGCCTGGTTGTTCGCGGATGTGCCGGCGCAGAGGAGACGTCCATCGCCGTCGAAGAGATAGAGGTTTTCGTCCTCCGAATCGAAATCGACGACAGCAAAGAACGACTCACACGACTGCGCATCGATCTGACGCGAAGCGGTCCGGGCGCCAATCCGCCGCAGGAGCGAGAACGCATCCGTGTGCAGCTCCCGCAGGCGCACGGCCGTGGTCCGCGCCATGCGCAGAGCGGTCTCCCGCGCCTCCTGTTCCTCGCGCTGGACCTGCGAGAAATAGAGCCATGCCAGAAGAACGAGGAGAGGCAGCGCCAGCGCGGCAGCGAGGATGCTCAGCCACCATCGGATCGACCACGCGCCGCCGCTGACCATTGGAGAGAGAGTCTAGCGCCGCCCCCTGGCGGAGGCGCGTCGGAATCGAACCAACCCTTCGACGCTTCCGCGCCGAAACAACGGTTTTGAAGACCGCGGGAGCCACCAGACCCCATTCGCCTCCTCGGGTGGGAGCGTTCGGACGATAGCACGCGGTGGTGAGTTGTGAACGAGTCACCCGGATCACGCGGTGAGCCGTCCTGGCGTGCACGCTGAATCGACACGATCGCAGGCGCGAGTGACGCATTTTCAGTTCCAACCCCAGCCATGGAAGGAATGGGAACGGCGAAAACTGGTAAGTCGGCGGCCTCCACGACGCAATGATTTGCCTCCGCGAGGCCACGTTTGGCCTCCACAAGGCAATGCTTGGCCTCCACGAGGCGATGATTTGCCTCCACAAGGCGATGATTTGCCTCCACGAGGCAATGCTTGGCCTCCACGAGGTAAAGTTTTGACTCCGCGAGGCAAAGATTTGACTCCCCGAGGCAAAGATTTGACTCCGCGAGGCAATGATTTGACTCCGCGAGGCAATGATTTGACTCCACGAGGCAAAGATTTGACTCCACGAGGCAAAGTTTTGACTCCGCGAGGCAATGATTTGACTCCACGAGGCAAAGATTTGACTCCAGATGTGCGCCGCATATGTCGAAATTGGTGGTCAGCGAGCCTTATGTCCCGAACCAACAACCCGTACAGCCGCGCAACCCCGCAAACCGCACCATTCATCACCCGAAACCGACCATTCACCGGTATCGGCTTGCCGGGCCCAACCTTCTCGTCATAATCGGCGTGAATGCCGCCGCACAATGTCGCCGCGCTGGTGCATCTGGTCGGCTTTCTGACCGGGGCGGCGCTTTACGCGATGCTCTTCGCGCTCGTCCTGCGCCGGAACATGAGCGACGATCGCCTGCCGCTGGCCACGGCAATCCTCGGTTTGCTCTGGAACGTCAGCGGCCTGGCCGTCTTCGGCATCCGCGACTTCGCCGGCGGCGATCCGCCGGCATTCCTGGTGGCCACGGCCTACAGCGCGCTGGGGTTTCTGCCGGCCGTCGTCGTTCACTCCGTTCTGCGCTCGCAGTCGGAAGCGCGGTTTCGCCGGAGCGCCGCCGCCGTCATCTGGGCTTCCTACACGATGAGCACCATCGCCGAAACGATGATGTTCTGGGCGGCTTCCCACCGCGGGGTGGTGCCGTCCGCGCCTGCTCTGCAGACGCTGACCTGGTTTTACCTGGCGCTGACCATTCCACTCTTCCTGCTCACGCGCCGCCGGACCGGCGCGGCGCGCGCATGGTCGATCGTGGCCCTGGCAGTCTTCGCCGTCTCCGCGCTGCATCTCAGCCATCGCGAAGGAGCGACGGAGTCGTGGTATGTCGAACTGGCCGGACACCACGCCTCGATCCCGTTGATTTTCGCCATCCTCTATCAGGACTTCCGCTTCGCCTTGGCGGACCTTTTCCTGAAGCGTGCGCTGGCCCTGTTCACACTCGTGGCCATCGCCTCGGGACTCTACGTCGGCATCGAGGTACCGCTGCTCTCGCGGCACGACTTCCGCGATGATCCTGTCGCGGTTGGCGGTTCGGTGATCCTCTGGATCGGGCTGGCGCTGCTCTACCCGCCGCTGTGCCGTGCCGCGACTTGGATCGTCGACCGCGTTGTCCTTCACCGCGCCGACTACAAGCGCCTTCGCGACGATTTCGACCGGCGCCTAGCCACACTGGAGGAACCGCCAGCGGTGATGAATGCTCTGGCCGATGCGCTACGCGGTCCGCTTGCGGCCGATGAGGTGCGATGGCAGGAAGGCGACGGCGAGAAAGGCACCATGATTCCGACGACCGAGGCGCCGCACTTCGTGCTCATCGCGGGCCCGCTCGCCGGCGGCCGGCGGCTGCTCTCCGACGATCTGGCCATGCTCGACAGCATGGCTCTCCTGGCCGCGCGCCGCATCGACGCCATCCGGCTGGCGCGCGAGCGGTATCAGCAAAGCAGGCTGACCACGGAAGCGGAGCTGCGCGCGCTACGCGCGCAGATGAATCCGCACTTTCTCTTCAATGCTCTGAATACGATCGGCTTTCTCATTCAGACGTCGCCCGCACGGGCGCAAGGGACACTGATGAAACTGACGGCGCTTCTGCGCAGCGTGCTGCGCTCCCCGGAGGCCGGCACGACGCTCGGCGACGAGATCGATCTGGTCAGCGCATACCTCGAGATCGAGCGGGCACGCTTCGAAGAGCGGCTGCTGATCGAGATCGACGTCCCCCGAGAGCTGCGGGGTATCCGCATGCCGGCGCTGATGATCCAACCACTTGTCGAGAATGCCATCAAGCACGGCATCGCCAACTGCAGGAGCGGCGGACGCGTGGCCATCGAAAGCCGCGCGCATGGAGACAATCTGGCCATCACCGTCCGCAACAGCGGAGCGCCGGTGACCGACCTGGACATCGCCCGTGGCCGCAAACGCGGTGTGGGGCTGGCGAATCTCGATGCCCGCCTACGTCATCAGTACGGAGACCACGCCAGTCTGACGCTCGTTGCAACCGCGGACGAGACGCGTGCCGAGATCATCCTCCCGATCGCGAGGCGGGCATGAGAGACCGTCTGCGGGTGGTGGTCGCCGACGACGAGAGGCCGGCGCGTTCGCTGCTGCTGTCGATGCTTCGGCGCTTCGATGACGTCGAAGTCGTCGGGGAGGCGGTGGACGGAGCGGCGGCGGTGGAGTTGATCGAGCGCGAGAAGCCCGACTTGGCGCTGCTCGATCTGCAGATGCCGGAGGTGGACGGCATCGGCGTGGTGCGCCTTCTCAAGCGCGGCGCCATGCCGATGATCGCCTTCATCACCGCGTATGACGAGTACGCGGTCCGCGCATTCGAGCTGAACGCGGTCGACTACCTGCTCAAACCGGTCGATGCCGCGCGCCTTCGCGAGACCGTCAGCCGCGCCATCGATCGTCTCGACCGCGACGACGCCCGTGCCACGGCGGTGAAGAATGTCCGCTCGGCGGCGAGCGCCTTCGAAGCGGCCAGCGCGACTCCGTTACGGCGCATCCCGGTCCGCCGCAAGAACGAGATCGTGCTCGTCCCGGTGAGCGATGTTGCCTCGGTCATCGCGGACGGCGAGCTGCTGCACGTAACGACCATCCGCGGCGTGAAGCACACGATCTCCTACCGCTTGAAGGATCTCGAGGGCCGCCTCGATCCCGAGGAGTTCATCCGCGTAAGCCGAGGCATCCTGGTGAACATCAGCGCCATCACCAAAGCCACGCCGATGCCGGGCGGGATGTTCGTGCTGTCGCTGTCGAATGGTCAGGAGCTGCATACCAGCCGGTTTCACTCGCGGCTGCTAAGGGAGCGCCTGCTGAAGCTGTGACGTTCAGCCGCAACGAACTTCTGCGCATAGATCCGGACCTGTTCTGGGATTTGCGGTTGTCTGAGTCTGAGTCAGTATTCCTCCTACAGCACAATCAGACTCACTCCGATGCGGCGGGAAACGCGCTGGCGCATCGTATCTGCTGGCGATGAATCTCTCCCCGTACGGTGCCGCACGATGATCCGGGTGACCCCTTTTGACCGCATTCCGCCACCCCTGAATAGCGAAAGGCGTACCCGCGCCTTGAAGGAGAGCATGCGAAACAAACCGTCTGCGGTGGTCCCGGCTGGATTAGCTTCGTCGCCAATGGCGGAGGCGCGGGCATGGCTCGACAAGGCGCTCGCTCGAATCGACGAACTGTCCGACGCCGATCGGGATCGGCTCGTCTATCTCGAGCAGCGATCAACCGAGAGCCGGGAGGCGGCCGAGGACTTGTTCCACACCGCGAACAATGCGCTGTTCGTCATGGAAATGGAGGTGGAACTGCTTACGTGCCACCTGAAAAGTGAGTGTGAACACAGAGAGGTGACGAAGTGGCTGACGATCCTCACGGAGAGGATCCTTGAAGTCAAGGCCGTCAATCGCCAGCTCTTTGCGACGGCCGGCGAAGGGCCGCTCTACAATATTCACACCTTCGTAAGCTTTCGATCGGTCATCGAGCGCGCGCTGGAAACCTACGAAGATATCGCCCGCAAGAAGCGGATTCGAATCCTCTGGACCTTGCCGGACTTTCCCGCGGTAGCGATATGGACCGACGCCGTCGCCATCGGAACGGTGCTGGACAATCTTCTATCGAACGCCATCAAGTTTTCGCAGCCGGGAAAACGCATCGACGTCACGATGTGGCGCCAGGGAACCGATCTGATCTGCTCCGTTTGCGATGAAGGCCCCGGGCTGAACAGGAAAGATCTGGCCCGAGTCTTTCAGCGAGGAGTGGTCCTGCGGCCGAAGCCTACCGGTGGTGAGCCTTCCAGCGGCTATGGCCTGGCAACGGCGCGAGGCCTGGTGAACAAATTGGGTGGCCGCATCTGGTGCGAAAGCGTTGAAGGCAAGGGCACATGCTTCATGTTCTCGCTGCCCGCCGAGGAGAGACGCAAACGGCCGCGTAAGACAGCCTAGGTAGAGGTTTCTGAAAAAGTTTCCGGCTAGTGAGTGGTCCGCCTTCTCAAGCGCGGCGCCACGGGATCGACCGGCTTGAGCAGGCCGATGATCGCCTTCATCACCGCGTACGACGAGTACGCGGTCCGCGCGTTCGAGCTTGAACGCGGATGAACTCCTCGTGCGAGCCGCGGCATCCTGGTGAATATCAGCGCCATTACCAAAGCCACACCGATGACGGGCGGAATGTTCGTGCTGTCGCTGTCGAACGGTCAGGAGCTGCACACCAGCCAGCCGGTTTCACTCGCGGCTGCTAAGGGAGCGCCTGCTGAAGCTGTGACCGAAGCGCGGGCAACGAGGCAGTAAGCCGTTTCACCAGAAGCAGTTGACTCGTGTTCGATGCGATATCGATCCAATTTGATGCGGTATCGAATCAATCTGATGCGGTATCGATACAATTTGATGCGGCATCGATACAATTCGATGCGGTATCGAATCAATCTGATGCGGCATCGATACAATTTGATGCGACATCGATCCAATTCGATGCGGTATCGAATCAATCTGATGCGGTATCGATACAATTTGGAGCGGCATCGGTCCAATTTGATGCGACATCGGTCCAGTTTGGAGCGGCATCGGTCCAATTTGATGCGATTTCGGTCTGGGAACCTGTACTTTGCGAAACTGAGCCCCCGGCGTCTTGCCGGTGCGGGGCGGCGGCGGTTTTCGGAGCGGTGGCGTCTCGCCGGCTGGCCCGGCGTGCGTCCCGCCGCCGAGGTTACCGCATATGTTTGGCGTCTTGCCGGGAGGGCGGCGGCGGTTTTCGGAGCGCCGGTGTCTCGCCGGCGCTCCGACTGTGGGAAGCTGTTCTCAGAACGTGTAGCGCACCCGCAGCGCCAGCATCCGCGGCGGGATCACATGCGTTCCTCCGAACGTCGACAGGATGTTGTAGACGCCCTTCTTGTTCGTCGCGTTCAGAAGGTCCGCCTGGAGGCTGAGGGGTATGTGGTACGAGACCAGATCGCTGCCGAGGGAGACGTCGACGATCGTGCGCGGCTTGACGCGGTTGGGATCGAGGTCTGTTCCTGAATTCTCCTTGATGTACGGCGCGGCAAAGGCGTTGTCCGGATCGGCGAGGAGCGAGGCAACATCGGCGCCAGTCACCAGTCCCGAATCGTAGCGGACGTTCGTGGCCACCCAGACGCCGGAGCTGCCGAAGTCGTAGCTCAGCGCGCCCTGCGCCTGCAGCTTCTGATCGTGGTCGATCAGGAAGGGGCCGCCTGTGAGCGTGTCGATGGCGCCGGCGTCGAGAAACAGTCCGCCGGCGAGAGGCGGCACATACTCGGCGTGCGTGTGCCCGAGCGAAAGGAATCCTCGGAACCCGGCCGTTTTGGCCAGGTCGAGACGCATGTCCCATCCATCGAGATGGCCTGCTTTGAACGCGAGCGGGAAGACGATGCCGGTGTTCTCGAACTGCGATTGGTCGCCGGCAAAACGCGAGCGGCGCCGCCAGTAGTCGGCATCGAAGCGCACCCGGCCGCCGAGCGCCTGCTGGACTCCGACGGTGATGGCGGTCTGGCGCTCCGAGTGAACCAGCAGGTCGCCGCCGCCCAGCTCCTGCGATGCCTGCACGGCGGGAGGCGCGAGTGCGGCGGCAGCCGAAGACGAGCCGAAGAGGATGTTCTCGTATTCGGGCGTGTAGAGAACTTTGTTGAACGACGCGCGGAGCACCGTCTTCGACGACGGGATGAACCAGGCGGCGCCGAGACGCGGCTGGACCGCTGACTCGCTCAGAGGGAGCGAGTTGCGGTCGTAGCGAACGCCGAGGTTCGCGGTGAGGTCGCCGAACTTGATGTTGTCCTGGAAGTAGGCGGCGTTGTAGCTTCCGGTGCGGCTGTCGCTGAAGTTGAAGAGATGACCGCCGCGCGTCAGGTCATACGGCGCGAGATTCGGGTTGAAGGCATCGGGAACGGACGGATCGTTCAGGCCTGGATCGGTGATGCCGAACGAGAACCTCTCCTTGATCGGATAGCGCTTCAGGTTGAGGCCGATCTTGACCTCGTTGTTCGCGTTGGTCCAGTTGAATGCCGGAGCGAAGCCGTAGTTGTTGAGCGTACGGTCGGACGCGACGACGACCGGCGTGTCATTCGGCGTACCGTCGAGTTTGAACTTCGAGAAACGGCCGAAGGCGACGAGCTCGAGAACGGACGTCTGCGAGAGGATGCGCTGCCATCCGAGGTTGAAGTTCTGATCGGCGCTGCGTACACGCTCGCTCTGCCCCGCGGCTTCCTGCGTGAATGTATTCGGAACGTCGCGGTGCGTGGCGCCGAGGAGTGCGGTGAAACGGAACGAGCTCTTGGAATCGGGCGACTGCGTATCGAGCCGCAGGAAACCGCGATCGGTGTCGCCATGGTTGTGCAGGTTGTCGAAGTTGACCGGATCGAGGAAGCGATCGGACTTCGATCCGTTGATCGAGCCGAAGTAACCGAAGGTCTGCGAGCCGCCACCCATGGAAGCACCGGCCTCGGAGGTGCCGAATTTCGACGCACCGACGAAAACTTCGGTCTTCGGAGCCCCCGCACCGAGGCCCGACTTCGTGGTGAGATTGATCACCGCTCCGACCTTCTCCCCGAATTCGGCGGGGACGTTGCCGTAGATGATCTCGATGCCCTGGGCGATGCCGGGATCGATCGAGTTGGAAAAGGTGACGCCGGTCTGGTCGGAGATGGTCTGACCGTCGATGACGTACTCGCTCTGGCTGTGCGCTCCCTGAAAGTGGAAGCGGCCGTTCTCGTCTTTGGCGAAGCCGGGCGTCGAGGTGACGATCTGCTCCATGGCCCGCGAGGCCACCGCGGCGGGGGCCTTGGCGATGTACGACTTGTCGATGTCGATGTGGCTCTGGGAGTTGTCGGTCTCGAGTTGCGCCGCAGGCGGCTCGGCGGTCACGTTGATCAACTCCGAGACGCCCGACACCTTGAGCGTGATCGTCTCATCGACCGGTACCGGCGAGTGAACGTCGACCGCAAGATGCGACGGTTGGAAGCCTTGTACGTCGACGTGCAGCTCGTAGGGGTTGTACGGGATGTTGTTGAAGGAGAACGACCCGTCCACGGCAGTGGCCGCATCCTGCTTGAAGCCGGTGATGTCGTTGCGAAGCTGCACAACCACGCCGGCCAGCGGCTTGTCGTCGGGCCCGAGGATCTTGCCGCGCACGGCTCCGGCACTGGCGGCGAAAAGAGAGGCGGGGACAAGGGTCGCAGCGAGGAGCAGCAGGGAAAGGGCAAGTCGTTTCACGGTCGGTTCTCCTGTACGCGCACTTGGCGCGGCGGCAGTAGATGCGCCGGTGCATGGAGCCCGAACCGCTTTTCAATGAATGGAACGATTCACGCGTTGAGTGGACGGGGAAGAGGAACGACCGTCCCTCCCGGCTTCGAGGCATCAGTGCTGACCCTGGCTACCAGGCAATGTGCTCGGGCCGGCGCCTGTTCCACTCAGTCGATGCGGACGCGACGAGTCTGGACACGCGCACTGCTGATCACCGCTGCAGGGCTACTTCCGAGTGCCGCGGGTGCCCATCTCATCGTCGACGTCGGCGTTTCGCTTCGAGCGCCCGCGTTCGCACCGCGGTCGTCGGCCATCACCTACAAGATCGACGTTACCGACCTCGCCTACGATTCCGCGTACGGCGTGGTGATCAACGACCAACTCGGGCCGGGCATGCACTTCACCTCGGTGAGTGGTGACGGCTGGAACTGCTCGGCGTCCGGCGGGACGGTGACCTGTTCGGCGGAGATCCTCTCTCCGGGAGTCAGCACCATTACCCTCATTGCATCCGCTCCGGCATCTTCCGGCTCGATTGCGAACGAGGCCGACGTGACATCGCTTGGAAGCATCGACCCGAATGCCGCGAACGACAAAGTCACCTCGCAGACGTTCCTCTACGATCCCGCGGCCTGCAGCAGCACCGCCGCCACTCTGCTGTCTCCGGCAGAACAGGTGGTGCTTGCCGATGGCAGCGCCGCGTTATCGTGGTCCTCGGTAGAGGGAGCGCTGCTTTATCGAGTCTGGGTCAGCGTGGAAGGTGCGTTGCCCTCGGTACTTGGCGAGATGACGGCGACGAATCTCACGATCGCTGCCGAACCGGGATGGAACGAGTGGTGGGTGGAGGCGGTCATGGACCAATGCCCGACCACGCTGTCCGCGCATGGGCACTTCTTCTCGAACGGCCACCCGCTCCTACTGTACCTGTCGGACTTCGCGGGACAGGCCGGTGTGAGCGGATTTGACAACGGCGCGCTCTCGGACGCGCGATTCGTCTCCCCCGTCTCCCTCGGCATCGACATGTTCGGGACGATGTGGGTCGCCGACATGGGTGCCTCAACGATCCGGCGGATCTCCAAAGGCACCGTAGGGACGATCGCCGGAGAGCCAGGCGTTCCGGGATCTACTGACGGGCCCGCGAGCGCAGCGGGGCTCAATCACCCTCGTGCTCTTACCGTCGGACCCGGCGGAGGAACGGTCTACATCGCCGACACGGACAATCAACTGATCCGCGTCCTCTACCCCGCCGGTAATGGCATCTTCTTCGGGCCATTCCTGGCAACTCTGGCGGGTTCACCGGGTCAGCAGGGAACGACCGATGCAGCCTCGGATAAGGCAAGGTTCACGGCTCCGGCCGGAATGGCCGTCTCTCCGAGCTACACGATTTACGTCGGCGATACCGGCACAGACCGTATCCGTCGTCTGACCCAGCTCTCCGCGGATGTCCATTCGGTTGCCGGCACCGCGTCGACCGCGGGTGCGAACGACGGCCCCGCGAGCACCGCGAGTTTCGATGCACCTACCGGTGTCGCTGTCGATGCCGGCGGTAACGTCTTCGTGGCGGATACGGACAATGACCTCATCCGCCGCATCGGGACTGACGGCGTCGTCAGCACCGTAGCCGGGGCGCCAGGTGCGGCGGGATTTGTCGACGGGGTCGGCTCCGCCGCCCGCTTCAATCATCCGACAGCGCTGGCCTTCGACACTCTCGGCAACCTCTTCGTCGCCGACACCGGCAACCACGCCATCCGCCGCATCGCCCCCTCGCATCTCGTTGCGACACTGATCGGCACCGGCGCTCCGGGACACACGAACGGAGTCGGAACATCTGCCACGCTCAACTCTCCGAGCGGGATCGCGTTCGATCCTTCAGGTTTGCTGTACATCGCAGACAGCGGGAACAACGTGATCCGCGTGGCCACGACGACTCCGCCCGCCCCCTCCCAATATCAGCAGCGGCGGCGCGCCGCAAGGCACTGATCACATCGTCATATCAGCGCCGAGCCGAAAGCGTAGATAGACGATCACGCTGTGCGGATGCGCGCCGTAGAACCCGCGAAGAATCGTCGGAAAGGTGTAACGCGTCACGTTCGCGCCGATGCCGGTCGTGCTGGTGGCGGCCCGAACCAAATCAAACGTATAGCCGGCGGTATAGGCCTCAACCAGAAAGACCCGAACGGGAAGCGCGGGGCGCGGAACGACCGTGAGAATCGGATGCGGGAACAATTCGTCTTTGTCGACCGACTCCGCGCGAATGGTCAGATGGTTTCGCGAAAAGAGCCGCAGATTGCTTTCCACGAGCCAGGCGTTGAGCTCGCGGTCATGGACTTCCTTATAAACGTGGCCCCACGCCAGCGTACTGCTCCAGGCCAGGAGCGAGCGTTGAAGAGAGTGGCTGAGCGACGCGGTGGTGCGCGTCGCATAGCCCGGCTCGATCCGCTCCGGTTTCGTCAACCAGGCATGGGAGAGCTGAAAATCGAGTGACCGCGCCGGCCGGATGCGCAGCCTCGCGGCCCACGAGTTGATCGGCCCACTCTCGATGTTCCAGCGGTTCTCGTCAGGCTCCCCTCCGTGAAACGCGCTTGCTTCGAGCGTGACCGGTCCCTCGATGACGCCGGCGGTGATCACGTCGTAGGCGATGTGAGTCGAATCCTCGAAGTGATGGCCGATCGGCGCCTGGGGCAATTCCATCGCCGACTCACGGTGCGGAAATGCGACCGGGCCGACCGCGGGATCGCCGACAGGTGCCAGGTAAAGATAGCCGGTGGCGCGTCCGACGGGATGCACGTATTCGGCGGCGAGCTCCATGAAGAAATCGTGAGGGTGCTGTCCATCGATGAGCTGCTTACCGAAGGCGGTCTCGCCGGTCTGAAAGAGCTCGGGATACTTTCGCTGCGAGATCGTGGCCGGCTCGAGACTGAGCATCGTTCGAAATGCCAGCGTTCCGCCACCGAGGGATCGCGACGCCGTCCCCATCATCCAATTCGTCGAGAACGTCTTCTCCCCGCCGCGCGGCCCTGAGTCGTTGGCGTGATCGAGGAATGCCTGCGCGTGCAGAGCCAGCGTCCACCGGCCCGCGGAGGTCATGACCATCGACATCGGCGCCGCGTCAGGATTTCGCCCTGTCCCCGATGCCTGCTCGATCGGGAGATCGCTCGTTTGCGCTTGCAACACGGTTGCACCGGCGATCAGCACGAATGCAATTCGTTTCACGGTCGTTTTTCTCTTGCTCGCGGGCGAAGCGGCAGCAGAGCAGCCTCGGCGGGAAGCTTAGACCGCTTTTCAATGAATGGAAGGATTCGACCGGTGAGTGGCCGGGAAACAGGATCGACTGTCCCCGGCCACTCTTCGCGAGCAACGTCGGATCAGTAGCCGAATCGGCGATCGACCTGGACCGATGCCTTTCGTGCGTCGTTGAAATGCGTTCCTCCGAAGGTGTTGCTCTGATCGAGCAGGTACCTCTTGTCGAAAAGGTTCACGGCGGTGAGCTTGAATGACCAGTGGTTCCAGAGGGTGCCGGCGGCGAGGTCGAGCGTCGTATGGCTCGGCAGGTGCGCAGGGCCGTTGCCATTCAGGAAGCCGGAACCGTAGTTGAGATTTCCGCCGATCCACGAGCCACGCGGCAGTTGCACGGTGGCACCGGCGCTGAGCGTCTGTCGCTGGTCATGATCGAGGAAGAAACGACCCTCTTCCGGCGGTGTGAAGTCGGTGAGTCCGCCGGCGACGCCCCCCTCCCCCTCTACCGTCTGGTGAGAGTAGGCAAGGTGAACGCGCGCCAAGCCCGCCAGTTGAGGAGACTGCGCCGTCGTCTCGAAGCCGCGGATGAAGACGCGGTCGATCGTCAGAGGGAAGAAGATGTTCGAGTTGCCGAGGGCGTCGTGATCGAAGAAGTTGCGGGCGTTCGTGCGGAAGGCCGCGGCATCGACGGTCCATCCGGCGACGGGGATGCCGAGGCCGATTTCGGCCTGCCGATCGCGCTCGCCGCGAAGCGGGAGGAAACCGAACCCCTGATCGAGAGCAAACTGGAGGAGCGGACCGGAGACGGTCGAGAGCGGCGGCTCCTGATAATAGGAGCCGTAGGACGCGCGAAAAACGGCATTCGTGCCGGGCAGGTGGATCGATGCACCGGCGCGCGGGCTGAGGGCCGACTCATGCAGTCCCGCTCGAAAGCGGGTGTACCGCAGCCCAGCTCTCACCGTGAGCCACGAAGAGACGTTGTACTGATCCTCGGCGAAGGCTGACTCCACGTTTCCGCTGACCTTCTCGTTCTGCGACAACGCCACACCGCTGCCGTCGTTCGCTCGCAGGCCGAAGAGGGTGGAATCGCGCTCACTGAATGCGAAAGCACCGATGCGGGCCTCGTGGTTGCCGAGCGTGAGCGCGTAACGCAACTGTCCTCCGGCGTAGCGGGACGCACGGTGATCCGTGGTCACGATCGGATCGTCCGCGCCACCGTCGAAGCGCGCGGTGTTCGCGTGGAAGAACGGGGCCGCGGTGAACAGCGAATCGGGGGAGAGGGTGCGTACCCACGAGAGGTTGACGAACGTATCCTGTTCCCGTTCGCGGTCGCGCACGCCCGAGGCCTGAAGGTCTTCGTCATTCGGGATGTCGTAGCGATCGGCGCGGGCCGAGGTAACCAGGCGAAACTGATCGACGGCGTTGGGAAGGAAGATCAGCGACGCAAAACCACCATACCCGCTGGCGCTGTCGTTGATGATCCGGGCCACCGGCGTCTCTAACCCCGCATCGGTGCGATTGGCGTTGGCGCTGACGTAGTAGGCAAAGCGCTCGGTATGGCTACCGAGGTTCAGTTGATCGTTACTGCTTCTCCGGGTTCCGTAGCCGAGGAGGAGGTGCCCTTCGTTGCTGCGCTCGAAACCGGAGCGCGGGAGGACGTTGAAAACGGCGTAGGTGCGGTCGCCGTATTCGGCCGAGTAGCCGCCTCGCTGCACTTCGAGCGAATCGACGTCTTTCGGATCGAACTGGGGACCGACGTTGCTGGCGATGTTCGTGTTCGGCACCGGCACGCCGTCGATCATCCATTCGACCTGATGGCCGCCGCGGATATGCAGTTGGTCGTGGACCATGTACGCGCCCGGAACGAAGTCGGTGATCATGGCCAGGCTGTTGGAGAGGTCGGCGCCAGGCGTCTCGGCGATCGCCTTCCGCGTCACGGTGGTCTGCGTCGTCGACGAGCGCGGATCGACGGAAACGGCGGCGGCCGTCACGTGAACTTCCTCGCTGACCGTTGCGACCGGTAATTCGACCGGCAAGTCGAGCACCGCGCCCGAGTTGAGGACCACCGAGCGTGCGGCCGGCGCCAGACCGGCGGCGCGCACCTCCAATGTGTAGGAACCGAGCGGCACAGCCGCTAATGCAAATGCGCCGTTCGCGTCTGTTTTCACATCGCGCATCCACTGCGTGGTCTGCGACCGCAGTGTGACAGCGGCGCCGGCGACCGGACGACCCTGGACATCTCGTACGTTGCCGCGAATCGTCCCGAAAATCGTGGCAGCGGCGCTGCTCGCGAAGAGCAGAAGAACTAGAGGAAAGAAGAAACAACATCGCACGCGCAAGCGCGAATAAGAGGGAACCATCTGAAACCTCCCCGGTGCGGAATCTCAGTGTCGGAAGAATGAGATTCAGGCGCTTCGAGGGGGCGGGATCTCGGGCGGGGAATTCAACGCGTTCGGGTCAGCATCTGATGAAGGCGTGAAAAGCCGGGCGACAGAAGGTGTCCATGCTCGAAAGGAATACTCGGTCAGCGTCGATGGCTCTCTGCTCTCCAGCGTGCGCAGCGACTGCGCGGACGGGCCCGTGTCCGAAGGCCCGATCGAGCAGGTGCGATTCTGGTCACATGAGCGGTGGCTGGCCTGTTTGAGAGGACACGAATTCGCCATGCCGGCACAGCAGCAATCCTTCGTCATCCGCGCGGCTGTGTACGCGTCCGCGAAGAGCAGAGCGATGCTGAGAGTCAGCAGCCATCCCGCAGTGAGACGCATGAAGGAATGCTACACCTGTGATTTCGGGAAATGCGAGGAATTCCGGCAGGTCCGCGCGGCACGCCCGGATGAGTCTCACGCGGAGGCGCGGAGACGCGGAGGAGATGACGAGGAGCACGTCCGTCGCAAGCACCCCGATGTGTTCGAATGACGGGCGATGAAACCTCAGCGGCGAGACGCCAGCGCTCCGGCGAATCGCTTACGTCAACTGTTTTGCGCCTCGCATCCGGCCGATCACTTCGTCGATCGAGAAGAAGCCGGGACCGAAGGCGAGAACGAGGAGGGAGACGAGCAGGTAGAGGAACGGGGCGGCGCTGGTGAAGGCGTCCTGGTCCTTGAAGAAGTTGACGACGGCGTCGTGGTCGGCGGTGAGGTAGGCGACGATGAAGTTGACCGTCAGGGGGATGCAGATCAAGCGGGAGGCCAGACCGAGGAGGAGGAGCAGGCCGCCGACGCATTCGAGCGAGGCGACGAAGTACGCGTTCGCGGCCGGCATCGGGATGTGCAGATGGGTGAGGAAGTCGATGAAACGGCCGATGTTCTCCAGCTTCCCTTTCCCGGTCTGGAAGAGCCCCCAGCCGAACACAAGTCGAAGCAGCAGCAGGAACGGGCTGCGCAGCCTGTCGAAGCAACGCGACATGGCCAGGTCATACCAGCGGACCAGTGTGCGGAACATGAGCCTCCTTAGTTGACCTCGATGGCGGCGAACAGCCCCGCGGCGCTCCAGTCGCGGAACCAGCTAAACAGCTCATCCTGCGCGGGCAGGCGTCGGAAGCGGCGATGGAACATGGTAATGGCGCTTCCGATCGTTTCACCGGCGACGAGAAAGCCGAGGAACGTGAACGCCTCGCGCGTGAGCGGCATGCGGAAGACGCCATAGTCGCGCCGGTGAACGGCAATCCAACTCTTCCGGCGGAGCGGCTTGACGGCGCGCTCCTCCCGCCAGGCCTGGAACGCTTCATTGACGTCGTAGTCGGCAGCGACCAGGCGCAGAGCCGGAATCGGGACGATGCGCGCCTCGGCGATCTGCTCCGGGGCGATCGAGGAGATGGCGTCGGCCGGCAGCGGCTCGGTCTCAGCCTCGTCGAAGACCTGCGTCATGGCCAGCTCCAGGCTTGCCAGATCGCGCAGAAAAACGTGACGCCTCATCTTCGACGCGGCGATGAACTCCGGCAGCGCTTCGCCAAGCCGGTTCAAGGTATAGCTGCGCGAGGGAAAGCGCAGGACGTACGCCCGGACCAGCTCCTCGAACGTCTCCTCGCCGAGGACGTCGGCCAAGGCGCCGTAGTCGACGCTGAGCGCCTCGATCATCCGCAGCATGTACATGCCGTGGTAGATGCCGACACGCTGGATCGGCTGCAGTGTGGCCGAGGGGAGGATGACCGTTTCGACGCCGATCGATGCTTCTTCCGCCGCCTCATAGACGTCGCCGTGATGCGTGACCATCGACTGCATCCACTCTTGCAGCGGGGCGAGGGCGACCTCAGATTGCGGCATAGACAACCTCCACTTCATCGGGTTGTCGGTTATCGGTTATCGGTTGTTCAACGGATCGGAACGCCTCCGCTTTCCGCGCCTCGGCGTGCACGGTCTCGAAGTCGGGGATGTCCGCATCCCACTCCATCAGCGTCGAGACGTCGCCGATGCGCGCGCAGGCGCGGCCGTACAGCGACCACACCTCGTCGATGACGAAGTCGTTGTGCGTGTCGATGATGTGCGTGCCGTGGTTCTGATGCCCCGCCAGGTGAACCTGAACGACGCGGTCGGCAGGAATGGCGTCGACGTAGACGTTGGGATCGAAGCTGTGATTGAACGAGCTGACATAGATGTTGTTCACGTCGAGCAGGAGCCCGCAGTCGCTCTCGGCAGCCAGCTCCGCCAGGAAATCCCACTCCGTCATCGTCGAGGTCGTAAACTCGACGTAGGACGACGGATTCTCGACGACGAGCGGCGTCTCCAGAAAGTCGGAGACGATCTTCACGCGCCCGGCCGTATGCCGCAGCGACTCGGCGTTGTAGGGCATCGGCAGGAGATCGTGGACATTGCGGCCACTGACACCGGTCCAGCAGAGGTGATCGGAGATCCAGCGCGCGTTGACGGACCTGGCCAGCGCTTTCAGTTTCCGTAGATAGTCGAAGTCGAGCGGGTCGGTGCCGCCGATCGAGAGCGAGACGCCGTGCAGGACGATCGGGTAGCGCTCGGCGACCTTCTCGAGCACGTAGCGCGGGCGGCCGCCCGTATCCATGTAGTTTTCGGAGAGGGCCTCGAACCAATCGACGTCGGGCTGCGATCCCAGGATGTGTTTGAAATGAACGGTGCGCAGCCCCACGCCGATACCGAGGTCAGGGAAGTGGAATCGATTCATCGGATGTCCGTTGGAGGTGCAGGACAGGCGCCGGGCGACGCCTGTCCCGCGGGATGCATATGGAATTACGACTTCGCGGGAGCCGGCGGAACGGCGCAGGTACCCTTGCCCTTGCAGTCGTTCTTGCCACCCTGGCCCTGACCCTTGCAGGCGTTCTTGCCGGCGCAGTCGTGCTTGAATTCCTTCGACGCGCAGCCGCCCTTGCCCTTGCAGGAGTTCTTGCCGGCGCAGCCGTTGTCGCCGCCCTTGCAGTTGCCGTGGCTCTTGCACGAGTTGAGGCCTTTACAAGCATGCTTGTCGGTCGCCTTGGCCGTGTCGGCCATCTGGACTGCCTGCGACGACTGGTTGAACGAGAGCGTGTTCGACTTCGCCTGGTCGGCACGCAGGGTTGTTCCGGCGCTGAGGCCGGCGATGACGCCACCGAGAACGAGATACTTGGCCAGATCACGACTATTCATGGAACTCTCCTCCTAATTTTGTTAAGACAACGAATGAGATACGGTTACGGCAACCGACTGGATGCGACCCCCCCACGAGATGGCTCCCCCTGGCACCTTGGCTGCAGTCATCTGCACCTTGATGAGACGCCGTCTCGCTTGGTTGATTGCCGGGATTGTAGCGCTATCGGCCATGAGTGCGCTCGCTGATTTTCGGGACGACCGCCGCATCATGACTGCCGTCGATCAGAACCCGCTGGTGTGCGCCCAGGGCGTCGTCGAGGTTCGGGCCCCGGCAGGCTCGCTGACCGACGCCCAGATCGGCGAGTTCGCCGCGCTCGCCGAGAAAGGGGCCGGCGACATCGCGAAGTTCACCGGGGTCGACCTGCCGAAGCAGAGCATCGTCATCTATCTCTCGCCGAGCGTCGAGATGTCGCACACCTACACCGGCTCCTCCCGGCACCAGCCGCGGGTCTTCATCGACAGCAATCGGGTGCCGGATCGGACGGCTCCCTATCTCCATGAGCTCGTGCATGCGGTCGTCGGCGACGGCGGCCCGACGTGGCTGGAGGAAGGATTCGCGGAGTGGGTGGCCTCGTCGGTGGCGACGAAGTACGGCGGCTACTACGCGCCGGTGATGACCGCCGCCAACGACCGGATCGATGCCCAGGCGCGCATGGTGATCGCCCGCTCGCGCGGCGCGGGCGAGACGCGGACCTGGTTTGGTATGGATGACCCGTCGTGGTCCTCGCTGCACGAGCGCCACACGTTCTACATCCTCGCCCATTCGTTCACGAAGTTCCTCGCCGAGACCCTCGGCACAACCCGTCTGGTCAGCATCCACCGCGCGGATGATGCGCAAGCGCTGGCGCGCGTCTCCGGGGTGTCAAACGAGGAGTGGGAACGGCGGTGGCTGGCGGAGTTGGGAAAAGGCGATGCGGCCACTGCGGGTCAGTGATCCGCCCTCTGCGGATAAGGTTCTTTAGCCCCCCTTAACGCTATCCTGTGTTTCACTACCCTGCACCTGATGCGCCGAACCAACCGACTGCTCACCTGGATCGCCGCGCTCGGCTTGCTTGCCTTCGTCACCGCGGCGGGCAGCGCGCTGCGGCTCAATCCCAATACGGTCGGCTTCGCGTATCTCATCGCCGTTCTGCTCATCTCGGTCTGGGGAGGGTTGCTTGCAGGGACCGTGTCGTCAATCGTGGCGACGCTTTGCTATAACTTCTTCTTCTTTCCACCGCTCTACACCTTCACCATTGCCGAGCCGGCAAACTGGTTTGCGCTGGTGGCTTTCCTGGTGGCCTCGGTGACGGTGAACCGCCTCGTCATCGCGGCGCGGGTGCAGGCGGAGAAGGCCGAGCAGCGGCGCACGGAGCTGGAGACGCTCTACGGATTGAGCATCGATCTCTTTACGGCCACGAACCGCGTCGGCGCGCTCGGCGAGGCGGCCGGACGGGCGCTGCAACTTCTCGGCGCGCGCGCGGGCGGACTCGTTCTGTTCGACGGCAGCCCGTTCCGGCAGAAGGTGATCTCGTGGAGCGGTGACAAGCCGGATGAGATCGAAGATCTGATCGCCGGCGTGGGACGGCACAAGGAACCGCTGGAATTCCCCTCCCCTCTCGGCCGCGACGTCTACCTTCCGCTCATCGTCGGCGGAAAAACCACCGGCGCGCTCGTAGCCCGCGGCACCGAGGCATCGCAGCAGGCGCTCGTCTCCGCCTCGCGGCTGGTCGCGCTGGCGGTGGAGCGGGAGCGGTTCATGGAAGAGAACGCCCACGTGCAGGCGCTGCGCGAAAGCGAATCGCTCAAGACCTCGCTGCTGCGGGCCATCTCGCACGACCTGACCACGCCGATCACGGCGGTGTCGATCCGGACGGAATCGATCCGCCGCCGCGCCGGAGCCGACCCGGAGCTGCTCGAGGACCTCGCGGCCATCACCGAAGAATCCGCGCGGCTGCGGCGGCGCATCGACAACCTTCTGGCCATGGCGCGGCTGGAAGCGGGCAAGTCAAAGCCGCACGCTGAGCCGACGCCGCCCGCCGATCTCTTCCGCGCCACCCGGGAGAACCTCCCCATCGTCTTCAGCGCGCGGCCGATCACCGTTCACGTCGAGCCGGACTGCCCCGACGCCAACGTCGATCCGTCGCTGGCGCTGGAGATTCTGGTCAACCTGGTCGAGAACGCGCATCGCGCATCGCCGCCGAATGCGACGATCGAACTGGTGGCGCGCAGGCATCCCTTCGACGCGGGCAAGATGCGCATCGAGATCCTGGACCGCGGTCCCGGGCTTCCCCCGGGCGTGGTCGATGTGGACGGGAATGTCGCCACGGAGACGACCGATCTCGCGCAGCGCGGCCTGGGCCTGGAGATCGCGCGCGGTCTGGCGGCCGCGAACGGCGGAAGCGTCGGTCTGGCACCGCGACCCGGCGGCGGTACGATCGCACGCGTCGATTTTCCCGCGGCGTTGCTGCCGGCAGAGGAACGCTCATGACGATCTCGAACGTGATCCTCATCGTCGACGACGATCAGGCCATCCGCGATTCGTTATCGAAGGAACTGCGCGCCGCCGGCTACGCCACGGTGACCGCCGCCGACGGCGCCGAGGGGATGAGCGCGTTTCAATCGCACGTCCCTGACCTGGTCCTCACCGATCTGGCCATGCCACGCTCGGATGGATTCGAGCTCATCGCCGGCATCCGGGCCACGTCGCGCGCTCCGATCATCGTCCTCTCCGTACGCGGCGCCGATCCGGACAAGGTCCGCGCCCTCGACCTCGGCGCGGACGATTTCGTGACCAAGCCCTTCTCGATGGCAGAGCTTCTGGCGCGCGTGCGCGCCCAACTGCGGCGCACCGCACCGCCGTCGACCACGCTCACATTCCCCGACCTGACCATCGAGCTCGATCGCCGCCGCGTCGTGCAGAGTGGCCGCGAAGTGCGCCTCACCCCTACCGAGTTCTCACTCCTCGAGGTGCTGGCTACGAACGCCGGCAAACCGATGTTCATCGAACAGATCATCGCCCGCGTCTGGCGCTCCACCCCGAGCACGAGCGCCGATACCGTGCGCGTCCATATGAGCTCCTTGCGAAAAAAGATCGAGCCGAATCCCTCGGAGCCCTGCTACATCATCACCGAACCGTGGGTGGGGTATCGGTTCATCGCAGAACCGATTTGAAAGGCAGAGGGCAGAAGGCAGAAGTGGTTTTCGGACTACTTCCCTCGCCATTTCTTGATCAGGGAGACGAAGATCGCGATGAGCTCTGTTGTCTCGGTCTTCAGCGGTTCGAGTTTCCGCGGGGTCATAAGCTTCGCGCCTTCTATGATTTCCAGCCAATAGAGTGTCTCTTCAAGCTCCATCAGGCCGCCGTTCAGTTTGGCGACGTACTCGCTCTTCGACCGGGCGCGGAGGGCCTCGCGGAAGTGTGCGCCAGGCGATGTCCCCGACCTCAGAATTTGCCTCGCGATCACGTCCGCGGTGCGATTGGATGGCAGCGCAGACGAAAGCCGAATCATGCGAAGGGCAAAATCACGAGTCCGTTCGACAAGGTTCATTCGAAAGGAAGACGACAGAGGGCGGAGGGCAGAACGCAAAGGCAGGTTCGCATGGTCACGGTCTGGCGTGCGGTTGAATGGTAGCGCAAAGTAACGGCACGGTAGTAGTGCCCTACTTCTGCCCTCTGCCTTCTGCCTTCTGCCTTCTGCCTCTGCCTTCTGATCTTTCGAAAGTCTTAAGTCACTCTTAAGCATTTCACACGACACACAGTCGATAGAGTCGCAAGCCGGTACGTGAGCGACCTTCATCCGGAGAAATCGGCGATTCAACGTGTGCGGCGGATGATCGTCGGTCCGCCGCGGGACGTTAGTGATCCAAAGATCTTTCACCACGTTTCACTCGTGGCGTTTCTGGCATGGGTGGGCCTCGGCGCGGATGGCCTGTCATCGTCTGCCTACGGCCCCGAAGAGGCCTACAAGGCACTCGGGACCCACTCGCACCTGTCGATCATGCTCGTGGCCATGACCGCCGTGACCATCGCGGTCATTTCGATCGCGTACTCGAACCTCATTCAACACTTTCCCGGCGGTGGCGGCGGATACCTGGTGGCAACAAAGCTGCTCGGGAGCCGCGTCGGCGTGGTATCGGGTTGCGCCTTGCTCGTCGACTATGTCCTGACCATCACCGTATCGATCGCCAGCGGTTGCGATCAGCTCTGGTCATTTCTTCCGCCGACGGCGGCACCCTACAAACTGCTCACCGAATTCATCATCCTTCTGATCCTCGTCGTTCTGAATCTGCGCGGCGTCAAGGAGTCAGTGAACGTCCTGGCGCCGATCTTCGTGCTGTTCATCGTCACGCACGTCTTCGCGATCGTCTACGCGATCGGCTCGCATGTAACCGGCCTGCCGAAGGTATTTCACGACGCGCACATGGATTACACCCATTCCGTCAGCACGATCGGTTTCCTTCCGCTGATGCTCATCCTCCTGCGCGCCTACTCGCTCGGCGGGGGTACCTACACGGGAATCGAAGCGGTCTCTAACGGTGTGTCGATGCTCCGCGAGCCGCGCGTTCGCACGGGGAAGCGGACCATGGCACTCATGGCCGTTTCGCTGGCCTTCACCGCGGGCGGGATCATGTTTGCCTATCTCCTCACGAATTCGGTGCCGGCGGAGGGGAAGACGATGAATGCGGTGCTGCTGACGAACCTGTTCGGCCGCTGGCACCTTGGGCCGTTCTCTGCCGGAGTGTCCTTTGTCATCCTCACTCTCGTCGCGGAGGCCGCGCTTCTCTTCGTGGCGGCACAGACCGGCTTTCTCGACGGTCCGCGCGTTCTCAGCAACATGGCGCTCGATTCGTGGATGCCGCACCGCTTCAGCCAGCTATCCGACCGGCTCGTCACCAAGAACGGCGTCTACATGATGGGGGTGGCCGCCGCGGCGGCGCTGTTGTACACCCGAGGGGACATCCTTACGCTGGTAGTCATGTACTCGATCAACGTGTTCATCACCTTTTCGCTCACGGAGCTGGGAATGGCGCGGCACTGGATCAAAGACCGCGACAAAGAGCCGCGGTGGAAGAGCCAGTTGGCCATTCACGGCACGGGACTGGTGATGTGTCTCAGCATTCTCGTGATCACGACGTTCGAGAAATTCTCGCAGGGCGGCTGGGTGACGGTGGTCATCACGGGTGTCCTCATCGCCCTCTGCTTCGCCATCCGCCGTCACTATGACGAGGTCCGCGCCGGCCTCCGGCGGCTCGACGAGATTCTGACCACGGTGCCGCTCCCTGAGCAGAAACCAGGGGTGGCCACTCCTTCTGAACTGGAAACCAATGTACCAACCGCGGTGCTCAGCATTTCGTCGTTCTCGGGATTCGGACTCCACCAGATCCTGTCGATTCACAAGGCCTTTCCGAATTACTTCAAACAGTTCGTTTTCGTCTCGGCGGCAGTGGTCGACTCCGGCAATTTCAAGGGCGCCGAGGAGCTCGATCGTCTGCAGACAAACACGGAGGAGAACCTGCTCAAGTATGTGCGCTGGGCGCAGGCACACGGCTTCCGCGCCGACTATCGGATGGCCATCGGTACCGAGGCGGTGGCGACGGTGGAGGCCATCAGCCTTGAGGTGGCTAAGGAATTTCCGCGGGCCATCTTCTTCACCGGCCGGCTGATCTTCAAGGAAGAGAAGTGGTATCACCGGCTGCTCCATAACGAGACCCCCCACGCCATTCAACGCCGGCTGCAGTTCGCTGGCATCCAGGCCATGGTTCTGCCGATTCGCGTGCTGTAACCAACCCGCCTTAAGAAACTCTTCATCGACTCTTAGCCCTTTATCCCCGTGAACGCTTCGCGCTTCTTTAGGACGTGTCCGAGGGCTGCGCGTTGAATGAGTCAGGAAGGCGGCATGACCACAACCATGACTCGCTCGTTCACGCCACGTTTCGCGCAGCGGAAGCATCACGCGGTGACGAGGGCCGCGTTGATCGTCGCTTTCTGGATCGTGGCGGCGCTGCTCGCCGCCGTCGTTCATCAGAGGATCGACGCGATCTCGCCGGTGGCCAGCGTGGTCATGAAGGTGGCGGCGATTCTGGCGATGGCGGCGGCGTTCATCAGGCTGGCCGCCTCCGAGACCACGCTCGATCAGGCACTCCTGGCCGGCACGACCTGGGTGCTGCTCTGCATCGCCACGGAGATCACGGTCACGACGCTCTCCGGCCGGCCCTGGTTCGCCCTACTCGGCTCGCCGGCCAATGGCGGAATCCGCTGCGTGCTCCTGATCGCCTGGATCCTGGCACCGGCGCTGTTCATCAGGAGCCGCGAGTAAACCTGAATCTGCTCCAAATAACTGATTCCCGGAGTGTGTTGACTGACTCCGGGAGTGCATTAACTGACTCTGGGAGTGTGTTTACTGACTCCAGGAGTGTGTTAACTGACTCCGGGAGTGTGTTAACTGACTCCGGGAGTGTGTTAACTGACTCCGGGAGTGTGTTAACTGACTCCGGGAGTGTATTAACTGACTCCGGGAGTGTATTAACTGACTCCGGGAGTGTATTAACTGACTCCGGGAGTGTATTAACTGACTCCGGGAGAGTGTTAACTGACTCCGGGAGCTAAAGCTCGAACCTTGTCCCCAGTTCCACAACCCGGTTCGGCGGGATGTGGAAGTAGAGCGTGGCGCTGCGGTCGTTGCGTTTCATCAGTGCGAACAGGCGGATGCGCAGACGGGTCACCAAAGACGTTCGCTTGCCATCCGGAGGAACGATCGTCGTGCGGCCGAGGTAGTAGGTCGTCCGGTCGGGATCGATGGGGACGCCGAGCTGGCGCGCGCATTCGAGCACGTGTGGGGCGTTGGGCTCTTCCATGAAGCCGTAGCGTCCGACGACGCGATGAAAGCCGAGGGTGAGCGTCTCGACGTGAACGCGCTCCCGCTCCTCGACAGCCGGCACTTCCTCGGTCGTGATCGTGAGCAGCACCACGTTCTCGTGCAGCACCTGATTGTGCTTGAGGTGATGCAGGAGCACGATCGGCACGCCATCGTTGTTCGCGGCGAGGAAAATGCCCGTTCCGCGCACGCGGTGCGGCGGGTGCCGGGCCAGACTATCGAGGAACGCCTCCAGCGGCAGGGCGCGCTCACGAGTACATTCAGCCAGCATGTGCCGGCCGGCCTGCCAGGTGCTCATGAGCAGGTAGACGAATGCACCGATCAGCAGCGGTAGCCAGCCTCCGTCGATGAACTTGAACGCGTTCGCCACCACGAATGCGATGTCGACGATGAGGAACGTACCCGCGACCGCGATGACGGCAATCCATCGCCAGTGCCAGCGCAAACGAGCCACGGCGGCGAAAAGCAGCGTGGTGATGGCCATCGTCGTCGACACCGCAAGTCCGAATGCCGCGGCCAGGCGATCGGACGAGCGGAAGGCCAGCACGATGGCCACGGTGGCGAACATCAGAACCCAGTTGAGCGCGGGAAGATAGATCTGACCGATGACGGAATCGGACGTATGGACGATCTGCACGCGTGGGCTCAGCCCGAGTTGTGTGGCCTGACGCGTGAGCGAGAAGACCGCAGCGATGAGCGCCTGCGACGCCACGATCGTGGCCAGCGTTGCCAGCACGACCATGGCATAGAGAAACCTCGGCGGAACGCACGCGTAGAACGGCCGCGCGGCCGCGCCGGGATTGCGCAGCAACAGCGCGGCCTGGCCGAGATAGCTGAGGACGAGCGACGGCAGCCCCAGGTAGTACCAGGCCACGCGGATCGGCGTGCGGCCGAAGTGGCCCATATCAGCGTAGAGCGCTTCGCCGCCGGTCAGACAGAGGACGACCGCGCCAAGCGCAAAGAAGCCGCGCGACCCGTTGTTCGCGAAGAAGCGGACGGCATAGACCGGATTGACCGCCGCCAGCGCGGCCGGATTCGAGGCCAGAGTCACGCCGCCGAGGATTGCGATGACGACGAACCACGTCGCCAGAATCGGCCCGAAGAGCACGCCGACGCGGCCCGATCCGAACGGCTGCACGGCGAACAACAGGACGAGAATGCAGACGGTAATCGGGATCACGCTCGGGCCGAGGGCCGGCGTGGCAACCTGCAAGCCCTCTACGGCGCTAAGCACCGACACCGCCGGGGTGATGATGCCGTCGCCGTAGAGCATGGCCGTGCCGACCAGCGCCAGCGTGACGAAGACGGCGCTACGGCGGGTGGGCGTTGACTTGCCGCCGGTGAGCAACGCCAGGAGCGCCAGGATGCCCCCCTCGCCCCGGTTGCCCGCACGCATGAGCACGGCGACGTACTTCACGCTGACCATGAGGATCAGGGCCCAGAGAAACAGCGACACGATTCCGAGGACGTTCTCCCGAGTGGGGGCGACGCCGCGGGCACCGTGAAACGCCTCCTGCAGCGCGTAAAGCGGGCTCGTGCCGAGGTCGCCGAAGACGACACCGAGTGCGGAGAGGGCGAGCAGCAGAAGCGGCGCGGATCGAACGGCGTTGCCGTGGCTGGACGAGGCCTCGTCGGCGTTACTCATCAGCCGGAGACGATACTTCGCCGGACGCGAGCTCACACCAACATTTCGAGATTCTTCCGAATTCTTTCGACATTCTTACGGATTCTTTCGCGCTTCTTCCGCGCTTCCTTGGCATTTCGTGCGGACCCGACCCGCGGCTCGCGGTTATCAATTCGCGTGCGAGCGAATCGTTGACGCCGATACATCGAACCCGCGCTTTCGATCACCAAACCCGAGTGACCTGAGAGGCATCGCGGACGGAACCCCATTCACGTGAGGACTAACGTTCAGAAAGTTGCCGCTCGACTAGGAGAGATATCGTGTCGAACCACAAAACCAACAACATCGTCCTATACTTTTCAGCAATCGCCCTTCTGTTGATCTCGATGGCGGCGAACGCCGATGAGCCGGGCTCCAAGCCGGCTGCTCCAGACGCACAGGCTGACAGCACGGCGGCTAAACCAGCGGAACCGGCTCCCAAGCCGGAGCCGTTCGCGTTCGCCGATTTTACTTGGCTGAACGGCAACAGCCGGCAGCACAAACCGGTGTTCGACTATCCGGCCTTCACCGGCGAGGTTCGCGTCGACACGAACTACGTCTACGACCTCAATCACCCGCAGGACCACACGCTCGTCGGCTCGAGCGAGCTCGGGCGAACCGGCGAAGTGCAGGTGCAGCAACTCGGCATCGGCGGAGACTTCCACTACGACAACGTGCGGGGACGCCTGCTGACCCAGTACGGCATGTATTCGACGATGACGCCCCGCAACGATGCCAGCCCGTCGCGCGGCCAGTGGGACCTGGCCAATGCCTATCGCTATGTGTCGGAGGCCTACGGCGGCTACCACTTCGACAAGATGAACGGGATCAACGTCGACGCCGGCATCTTCATGTCGTACGTCGGTCTCTTCAGCTACTACCAGTACGACAATTGGGCGTACCAGCCATCGTACGTTTCGTCGAACACGCCGTGGTTCTTCAATGGAATCCGCATCCAGATTTTCCCCAACGACCATTTCAAGCAGGAGATCTGGCTGACGAACGGCTGGCAGTCGTACGGGATGTTCAATAACGCTCCCGGCATCGGATCGCAGACACTGTGGCGGCCGAACGGCAACTGGTCGATCCTCTCCAACGACTACTTCTACGGAAAGGACACACTCAACAACGCCAGCCGGAAGCGCGCTCACTCCGACAGCAGCGTGGAATGGAAATACCGCGACACGCCGGACTCGACGCTCAGCAAGTCCGCGCTATCGTTCACGTTCGACATCGGCTGCGAGTACGGCGGCGGCGTGAGCTGCACTGGCGGAAGCACCGCCAAGCCGTCGCAGTACTTCATCGGATTCATGCTGTACAACCGCTGGTGGTTCGATCACGACAAATATGGCGTGACTCTCGGCGGCGGGGCGATCAACAACCCAGGGCGCTATCTCGTCCTCGTGCCGCCGATCAACGGCGCAACGGCGGCATCGGGCACACCGTACTTCACGGCCAACCCGGGCGATCCGTACAGAGCATGGGACGCGTCCGCGACCTTCGACTACATGCCGAGCGAGAACGTGACCTTCCGGTACGAATTGAATCACAGGGTGGCCAACGTGCCTTACTGGGCCGGCGCTGGAGGCGTGACGCCTCCGGGCGGGAACACCGGGACCCCCGGCTCGCTGGTCGACGGCTGGCAGCCCGATCTGCGAAAGAGTGAGACCCGCTTCACCGCGGCGCTGCTGGTGAAGTTCTGATCGCCGCTTCATCAGTCTGGAGTCGCCATGATTTCAATCAAGACTGCTGCCTTCGGGCAGCAGTCTGTTTGTTCGGAGAATGACCATGTGGGACCTCATTTTCATCGTGTTGACGATCGCTCTATTCGCCTTATCGATCGCATACACGCGCGGTTGCGAAAAGATTTGAAGGAGATGTCATGACATTCGAAACCATCGTCGGGCTGGCGCTGGCGGTACTGGCATTGATCTACCTCCTCTATGCGCTGATGCGCGCAGAGGAGCTGTGAGGCACACATGTCTTACCTTCTTTTATTAAAGGTTGCTGTCTACTTCCTGCTGATCCTGGCGGTGACGAAACCGCTCGGACTGTTCATGCGCCGCGTCTTTTCCGGCGAGAAAACGTTTCTCGATCCGCTGCTGCGGCCGTTGGAAGGGCTCGTTTACCGCGTCGGAGGCGTCAACGAAAAGAAAGAGCACGACTGGATGCAGTACACCATCGCCATGCTGCTCTTCAACGCCGTCGGCCTGTTCATGACTTACGTGATTCTGCGCTTCCAGCATCTCTTGCCGCTGAACCCGGACAAGCTCGTCGCTGTCCCTCCTGATCTGGCGTGGAACACCGCGGTCTCATTCACCACGAATACGAATTGGCAGGCCTACACCGGCGAGTCGACCATGTCGCACCTATCTCAAATGGTGGCGCTGACGTTCCACAACTTTGTCTCAGCCGCCACCGGCATCGCCCTGGCCATCGCCGTCATCCGCGGCATCGCCCGCCACAGCTCGAAGACGATTGGCAATTTCTGGGTCGACCTCTCGCGCGCCACGCTGTGGGTGCTTCTCCCGATCTGCGTCGTCTTCGCGGTTGTGCTCATGTCGCAAGGCGCGATTCAAAACTTCCATCCGACCACGAAGGTAACGACGGTCGAGGGGAAGATCCAGAAGATCCCACAGGGACCGGTGGCCTCGCAGGAAGCGATCAAGGAGCTTGGCACCAACGGCGGCGGGTTCTTCAACGCCAACTCGGCGCACCCGTATGAGAACCCCACCCCCTTCACGAACCTTCTGGAGATGTTCCTCATCTTCGCCATCGGCGCGGGGCTGACCTACACGCTCGGCTCGATGATCGGAAAGCAGCGCCACGGCTGGGCGGTCTTCTGGGCGATGGCCATCGTCTTTCTCGCCGGTGCGTTCGTGGTCACGTTCGCCGAACAGCGCGGCAATCCGATGCATCAGCGTCTCGGCGTCGCCGCCGCGGACGGCAACATGGAGGGAAAGGACGTGCGTTTCGGCATCGGCGACTCGGCGCTCTTCGCGGCGATCACTACCGACGCTTCGTGCGGCGCCATCAACTCCTGGCACGACTCCTTTACCCCAATCGGCGGATCCATCCCGCTGCTCAACATCATGCTCGGCGAGATCATCTTCGGCGGCGTCGGCGCGGGCCTTTACGGCATGTTTCTCTTCATCGTGCTGACGGTCTTCATCGCCGGTCTGATGGTCGGCCGCACGCCGGAGTACCTCGGCAAGAAGATCGAGGCACACGACGTCAAGCTGGCCATGCTCTCCGTGCTAATTCTGGCGTTCTCAATCCTTGTCGGTACAGCGGTGGCAGCGGTCACGACAGCCGGCACCTCGCGCCTCGCCAACGCCGGCCCGCACGGTCTCACCGAGATGACGTACGCCTTCACCAGCGCCACCGGCAACAACGGCAGTGCCTTCGCCGGCCTCGACGCCAATCACACGTTTTACAACGTCTCGCTCGGTCTG
The DNA here is from genome assembly GCA_035569395.1 of Thermoanaerobaculia bacterium. Classification (GTDB taxonomy): domain Bacteria; phylum Acidobacteriota; class Thermoanaerobaculia; order Gp7-AA8; family Gp7-AA8; genus JADGNZ01. Next base: position 30,359 of record DATMNC010000106.1, read on the forward strand.
GCGATGTTCTTCGGCCGTTTCCTGATGATCATTCCGATCATGGGCATCGCCGGCTCATTGGCGGCGAAGAAGACGCTCGCCGAAACTGCCGGGACCTTCCCGGTCGACGGGCCGCTGTTCACGTTCCTTCTTATCGGCGTGATTCTCATCGTCGGCGCCTTGACGTATTTCCCGGTCCTTTCCCTCGGACCGTACGTCGAGCACTTCCTCATGTACGCGGGAAAGGTGTTCTAACATGGCCACTCAAAAGAAGCTTTCTCTTTTCGACCGGGCCATCCTCCGCCGGGCGCTCGTGGACTCCGTCGTCAAGCTGAGCCCGCGTCGGATGATGAAGAACCCGGTCATGTTCCTCGTCGAAGGCGGCGCGGTGCTCACCACCGTGCTCCTCATTCCCGGGCTCTCGAAGCACGTCGACTATCTCTTCCAGGTTCAGATCACGCTGTGGCTGTGGGCGACGGTGCTCTTTGCGAACCTCGCCGAAGCGGTGGCCGAGGGGCGCGGCAAAGCGCAGGCGGACGCTCTTCGGAAAGCAAAGACCGAGGCCACCGCTCGCCGCTTGTCAGGTCCTGATCGCAAGATCGAAGAGCAGGTGCCGGCGTCGCTGCTCCGCAAGGGCGACCTCGTCGTCGTCGAAGCGGGTCAGATCATCCCCGGCGACGGCACGGTGATCGAGGGAATCGCCTCCGTCAACGAATCGGCCATCACCGGCGAATCGGCGCCGGTCATTCGTGAAGCGGGCGGCGATCGCTCCGCGGTCACCGGCGGCACGATGGTCCTCTCCGACCGCGTCGTCGTCGAGATCACCTCCGAGCCGGGACAGACGTTCATCGACCGGATGATCCGTCTCGTCGAAGGCGCCGAGCGACAGAAAACGCCGAACGAAGTAGCGCTCGATATTCTCCTTGCCGGACTGACCATCGTTTTTCTTTTCGCCACGGTCACGCTCAAGCCGTTCGCGATGTACTCCGGCAGTGATGTCAGCGTGACGGTCCTGATCGCGCTGCTGGTCTGCCTCATCCCGACGACGATCGGAGCGCTGCTCTCCGCGATCGGCATCGCCGGCATGGACCGCGTGCTGCAGCACAACATCCTGGCCATGTCGGGCCGCGCGGTGGAAGCGTCGGGAGACGTCAACGTTCTCCTGCTCGACAAGACCGGCACGATCACGCTCGGCAATCGCGAGGCGGTGGAGTTCATCGGCGCGCCGGGGGTGGACGCACGCACGCTGGCGGACGTGGCGCAACTCTCGTCGCTCGCCGATGAGACGCCCGAAGGGCGTTCGATCGTCATCCTGGCAAAGGAGAAGTTTTCGCTGCGCGGCCGCGAGCTGGCCACGCTCGGCTCGCATTCGATCGTTCCGTTCTCCGCGAAGACACGCATGTCCGGAATCGATTTCGAAGGCGGCCGCGCCGTGCGCAAAGGCGCCGCCGATTCGGTCGCGGAGTACATCCGCTTGAAAGAAGGCTCGTTCCCCGACCAGGTCCGGCAGGATGTTTCGCGAATCGCCGGCGAGGGGGGTACACCGCTCGTCGTGGCCGACGATAACCGCGTCCTCGGCACGATCTATCTGAAGGACATCGTCAAGGGCGGGATGAAAGAGCGCTTCGACCGCTTGCGGATGATGGGAATCCGCACGGTGATGATCACCGGCGACAATCCACTCACCGCCGCGTTCATCGCTCGCGAGGCAGGCGTCGACGACTTCCTGGCACAGGCCACTCCCGAGGACAAGCTCGCCCTGATCCGCAAAGAACAGGCAAAAGGGAATCTCGTGGCCATGACCGGCGACGGCACGAACGACGCGCCGGCGCTGGCACAGGCCGACGTAGGCATGGCCATGAATACCGGAACACAGCCGGCGAAAGAGGCCGGCAACATGGTCGATCTCGACTCGAATCCGACCAAGCTCATCGAGGTCGTCGAGATCGGCAAACAGCTTCTGATGACGCGCGGAGCTCTGACGACCTTCTCGATCGCCAATGACGTCGCCAAGTACTTCGCCATCATCCCTGCTCTGTTCCTGGTCACGTTCCCGGAGCTGCAGGCGCTCAACATCATGCGCCTGGCCACACCGCAGAGCGCGATCCTCTCGGCCGTCATCTTTAACGCCCTGATCATCGTCGCGCTCATTCCGCTGGCGCTTCGCGGGGTGAAATACCGTCCGCTCGGCGCGGGGCGCATTCTTCGCCGCAATCTGCTGCTGTACGGCGTCGGCGGCGTGATCATCCCGTTCTTCGGCATCAAGGCCATCGACCTTCTGCTCCACGCCGTTCATCTCGCATGAGGAGTCACGACCATGATTGAACACCTCAAGATCTCTCTCCGCATCACAGTTGTCCTGCTCGTCATCACCTGCGGGTTCTATCCGGCCCTCGTCTGGGCCATTGGCCAGGCCGCCTTCCACCACCAGGCCAACGGGTCGCTGATTATGCAGAACGGAAAGGTCGTCGGTTCGGAGCTGATCGGCCAGAACTTCGTTGGGAGCCGCTACTTCCATTCGCGTCCCTCGGCGGCCGGGAACGACGGCTATGACGGCACGGCGTCGGGCGGCTCGAATCTCGGACCGACATCGAAGAAGCTTCTCGACATGATCAACGGCCTCGTGACCAAGTATCCGGATACGAAGCCGGCCGGTGGGATCCCGGCCGACGCCGTGACCGCATCCGCTTCCGGACTCGATCCGCACATCTCTCCCGAAAACGCGATGTCACAGTCCGCCCGCGTCGCGAACGCAACCGGGCTGTCCGTTGCGCAGGTCGAGTCGATGATCCATGCACGGACGGAGGGCCGTTTCCTCGGTATCTACGGCGAGCCGCGCGTGAACGTGCTGCTCTTGAATCTCGACATCGACAAGGTCGCCCCGAAGAAGTAGGACGGCGAGGAGCGACGGCGGTGACCGCGTCGTGCTCGTGTCCCTTTTGATCACAAAGCGGAAACAAGCCGATCAGGTATTCTGAAAAAACATGCCGCGCATGAACGACGATGTTCGTCCGGATCCGGACGAACTGCTACGCCTGACCAAGGCCGACGCCAAGGGACGCGGCCGCTTGAAGGTTTACCTCGGTATGGCCGCCGGTGTGGGAAAGACGATGCGCATGCTCGAAGACGCGCACCGGATGCGCCACGCCGGAGTGGATGTGGCCATCGGTCTCGTCGAAACGCATGGGCGGGAGGAAACGGCGGCGCGCATCGCCGATCTCGAAGTGATCCCGCGCCGCCGCGTTTCGTATCGCAACGTCATCATCGAGGAGATGGACCTCGCCGCCATCCTGGCGCGGCATCCGGACGTCGTCGTCGTCGACGAGCTCCCTCACACGAACGTGCCCGGTTCCAAGAACGAGAAGCGCTGGCAGGACGTGGAAGACATCCTCGCCGCCGGCATCTCGGTGATGACGGCGCTCAATGTCCAGCATCTCGAGGGCGTGCAGGACGTCGTCCGCTCCGCCACCGGGATCGATATCAGCGAACGCGTTCCGGATCGTACGGTGCGCGAGGCCGACTCCGTCATCCTGGTCGACCTTCCCGTGGCGGAGCTTCAGGAACGTCTGCGCGAGGGAAAGATCTATCCGCCCGATCAAGCCACCCGCGCACTTGATAACTTCTTCCGGACGGAGTTCCTCGTTCGCCTGCGCGAGCTCGCGCTGCTGCAGACAGCTACATTCTCCGGTGCGCCAGTGGTCGTGCAGGGAACGGCGGAGGTGCGCCTGGCGGTTGCGCTTCCGTTTGAGCCGGAGCTGGCGCGACCTCTGGTCCTTCGTGCCTCCCGGCTGGCCGGCCGGATGAACACGCGCTGGTACGCCGTCTACGTGCGCCAACGACGCGCGCATGCGGAGAACATCAGCGCCGAGCAGCACAGGAAACTCACCGAGAACGTACAGTTGGCCATTTCCCTCGGCGCCACCGTGGTCACACGCGAGTCCGAGGACGTCGCCGGCGCACTCCTCGACTTCGCGAAGTCGGAAGGAATCACAATGTTCGTGGTCGGCCGCCCCACCCGCTCCGGTTTCGTCAGCCGCGTCGTACCGAGCACGGTGCACCGGTTGCTGGAGCGAGGGCGGGGGCGCGGCTTCGACATCGTGATCGTGGACGTGTGAACGGAATCGGAACGATGCAGAACCTCCTCTGGTATCTCCTTGCCGCAACATGCGAAATCGCCGGCTGTTACTCGGTTTGGATGTGGCTCAGGCTCGGGCGTAGCGCGTGGTGGCTGCTTCCCGGCACGCTCATTCTGATCGCCTTTGCAGTCGTGCTGACGAGGATCGACTCGGCGTTCGCCGGCCGTGCATTCGCGGCATACGGCGGCGTCTACATCGTGAGCTCGCTCGCCTGGCTCGCTGTCGTCGAGCGGACGCCGCCCAGGATCACGGACCTGGCCGGCGTCGCGCTCTGTCTCGCCGGCTCGGCAGTAATTCTCTTCGGCAGGTCTTGAAGGATGAAGGCAGGTCAGCCAAGCGTCTTCATGGGGAAACTTGCCCTTCGCCGGGATCTGGCCGGCGATAGATCGCGAACGAAAAGATCACCAGGACCAGAGACACGAGCAGAAGGAGCCCCAGAAGGAACACCGACCTCACTCTGTTGTTCAGGAACGGGGTGACCACCATCAACAGAACGCCGCTGATGACGAACAGAACCCCGCCGAGGCGGTGCGTGCGGAACCAGACATCCTCATCGGCCAGAGTCCACGGCGTGCGGATTCCCATGAAGAAATTCCGGCGGATCTTCGGCAGGTAATTGCCGAGGGCGACGAAGAGGGCACCGACAAGAAGCGGGACGACGGCATTAATCGATCGCGCCATATTCATCGCGGCGAGAAGTGCATAGACGTGAAGCCCGAGCATGAACACCAGGATGATCAGAAGAATGGCGCGATAGGCGCGGGACCGCCGTTCGATGTCGAAACCGCTCGGGGAGATGGCCGGCAGCGCGGCAAAGACTCCCGCCAGAATGAGCATGCCCGCCGGAAGAAGAAAGGCGCCGACGGCCTTCGGCTGATAGTCGTCGATCTCCCCTGCCGCGTTCCAGTGCGTGGGAACCCTTGCCGGCAGCCGCGAATAGACGCCGGCCGAGAGAGCGGCGGCAGCGATGATGAGAGCAACCACGGCGAGTTTCATGAGCGTTTCCTTTTCCGGTCCGCACCAAAGAGATCGGCGAGCATGGCCAGCGTTTCCTCGAAAACGCTGGTGTTCAACGAGTAAACCTGAAACTGACCCCGCCGCTCGCAACGTACGAGATCGGCGTTCTTGAGGATGTTGAAATGGTGTGAGAGGGATCCCTTCGTCATGGTGAAGGCATCCGACAACTCACCGGCTGGCATCGGCCGTTTTCGGAGCATCTTGAGAATCTCACGCCGGGTCGGATCGGAAAGGGCTTTGAAGACATCCTGTCCCATTTGGATAGTTTGAAAGATATCAAATCATCGAAACGCAGTCAAGCGTACAGGTTGTCGTGAGCGATGGGAAGCCGGCACGAAACTCATCGCCCCCCGAAAAACACCGGATCTCCTGACTCGTTATCGATGATCGATCCATATGCGAACAGGTTCGGCGAGCCATCCGTGTGGGCGAGGAGTGTCAGCGTTCCGGCGTGCGGGGTGTTCGCCGCGGGGAAGAGGGCTCCAATGGCGTATTGAATCTCCGAGCGTGGGTTGAGGGCGATTTCGGTCGTGCCGATCACACCGCCGTTGTCGGACAGCAGCGTGACGGCCACGGCCATGATGCTGTCGCCGCCGTTGACGAAACCGACGTTCGAACGGAACGAGGAATCGGAGCGGAGGCCGGGGACATAGGAGTCGTTTCCGAACGACGTCACAGGGTCGATCGACTGGCCGTAGGTTCCGCCGCCGTCGCCGGTCGTGTAGGTACGGCTGGTCGCGATCGGGCCGGAGTCGCCGCTCCAGGAGACGCGCAGGGCACCGCTGCCCGAGGAGATACCGAAGTACTGGGTGACGTCGGAGAGGACCACGGTGCGGGAGGGGGGAATGGTCACGCTCTGGGCGACGACATTGCGGTTGTCCTGGCCGGCGGTGAGGTAGCGGAGCGAGAGCGTCATCGTCGTCAGGCCTGGATTGAAGAACGTGACGTCGCTGCGCCAGAACGTTCCGCCGGCGCCGGGGGCGCGGCCGACGGCAGGGATGGTTAGTTCCGAGCCTTGCGGCGTGGGAATGGCCTGGATGTAGACAGGATCCTGCGTGCGGTTGTCGATCACCGAGGCATATGCGCTGATGGCGTTGGGCGCGCCGGCATCGACGCGCATCGAAAGCGCGGCGTAGGCTCCGCCGTTCACGGCCGGGAAGAACGACGCCAGCGGCGCTTGCTGGAAGTTGTTGGCAGGCACGGTCACGCCGGTCGTGGCGATCACGTTTCCGTCCGCGTCGTAGAGCGTCAGGCCAGCGCCGACAGGGGCGGCGCTGCGGTTGACGAGGCCGATGTTCGTGCGGAAATTCGCGTCCTGCTCCAGGCCTGTCAGAAGGAGGGTTGTCGACGACGCGTCACCGTCGCTCACGTTCGGCACCGACTGCCCGTACGTGCCGGCCGCGCCCGTGGTGAACGTGCGGCTGGTGATGCGAAGGGCCGGCGTCGTCGTCGCGCTCGTTGCCTCGATGGTGATCGCGCCGGAGCCGGTGGAGAGGCCGAAGAGATCGCTGAGCGCGTTCGCGTAGGTGATCGACTGATTGGCGTTGAGGTAAAGGCTTCGTGTCAGCACCTGCCCGCCGCCGCCGGGGATGAAGGTGAACTGTCCGCCGGCCGGCTCGCTGCCTCCGTTGAAGAGCGTCAGTTCGGTGCGCCATACCGACCCGCTGATGCCGTTGGTCTGCGCCGCGGCCGGCACGAGCGAGCGATACGAAGACGACGCCGCGATCGTGATCACGTGCGACGTAATCGACGAACTGACCGCGTTCGTCACGATCAGTGAAACCGTGTAGGAACCTTGCGTTGCGTACGCATGGACGGGGTTCTGCGCGCTCGACGTTGAACCGTCGCCGAAGCTCCATTGCCACGACGCCGGAGCACCGGTGGAGCGGTCAGTGAAGGCCACGTTGGCGTGGACGGAGGGCGACGCCGGCGTCATGTCGAAGGCCGCGGAGACCGGCTGTGTGCCCGGTGTGGCGGTTGTCACTGTGATGGTGTGGGATGCGATCGAGGTGAGGCCGGCAGCGGTCGATACCGTCAGCGTCACCGGATAGTTGCCAGCCGAGGTAAAGCGCTTCACTGGATTTTGCGCATTCGACGAGGTGCCGTCTCCGAAGGTCCAGAGCCAGGTGGCGATATTGCCGGAGGAGTGGTCGGAGAAGGAGATGTTCTGCTGCGTGGTCGGGTTCAGCGGCGTGTAGGAAAAATCGGCGGCGATGCCCGAAGACGAAGCGGAAACCGTGACGTTGGCGGTATTCGATGGCGAAGACAGCCCCGCGGCGTTGAAGGCGACGACGTAGAAGCGATAGCTGCCGGCGGGGAGGCTGGAGACCGACGCGGCATGGCTCCCGGCCGCGAGATCGGGCGTCAACTGGCTGAACGCGCCGCTGCCGCTTGCCAGGTATGCGCGGTAGCCGGTCTCATTGTTGGCGTTATCGGTCCAACTGAGGTTTACGGTCGAGCCGGAGGCCGTGGCGGCGAGCGACGTCGGTGCCGCAGGAACAGTGGGAGGAGGAGGCGTCGAGCTGCCGTTGGGATAGAGCCAGCGTGCCGCGAGCTGATCGTCGGTGCGAAGGACGGGACCGCCGCCGCTGACGGACGCGTACATGAGCGCGCTGCTGTCCGCACTGTGCCCGAAGCCGAGCGTGTGACCGAATTCGTGCGCCACGATCTCGGCCAGCGTCGTGCTGGAGATACCGGCCTGCGGCGTCACGCCGTCCTGAATCACCAGGTTGCCTTCGGTGATCACGAAGGCGTGGTAGGTCTGCGCCAGGTGTGTACCGTCGGCATCGAACGGGCCGGTCCAGTTCACCGTTCCCGAGACGCCGTTGAAGCCGCCCTGTCCGACGACGCCGCCGGTGGATGGATTGAAGGTTCCGGCGATCTCGCCCTTCGGATCGTTGAAGAGCACTTCATTGATGCCGTTCGGAGTGGATAGGCCGCCCGGTGTTCCGTTGCCGGCGCCGGCGTAGACGTATTTGATCTTCGCGGCGGTATAGCTGTCCCAGGCGTTCATGGCCTGTTGGATCTCGTTGACGCCGCCGCCGTTGTAGCCCGGCTGCGTCCCGAAGCTGAACCAGGCCGCGCTGCCGCCGCCATCGAAGGCGCTCCAGCGATAAACCGTCCCCTCGGAGATGAGCGTGAACTCCGGTTTGATGACGAGGCCACCCGCGCTCGACGTGGCGGCGGCGAGATCGCGCTCCAGAACAGGATTGGCCACGCCGTAGCCGGTCGCCGATTCGCTTCCGGCCACGCGGTCGGTGACGTACGACTCGAACGCGGTTGCGTCGCGCTGGACGTTCTTCGCTTCAATCGGGCGTAGCGACGAATCGAGCAAGGCCACGTCGCCCGCCGTGTCATCGCGCACGAAAAGGCGCCGGCCGTTGGCGGCGCGCTGTTCGCTGAACTTGCCGACAAAGAGATCGATGGTCTGGTAGTCCCCGCGCGGCGTCGGCGTCAGGAAGACCATGACGCGTTCGCCCGGCGTGTACACCGGTGTTCCAAAGATCTTCGTGATGCGTCCGCCGATCTCGCCGCCGACCTCGCGAATGGTCAGCTCGCCCGCCGCATCACCTTTGATGGTCCGGTCGACCGCCAGTCTGGTCTCGGTCCAGATGCCTTCACCGCGCAGCACCGGCATCGAGCTGATGACGGTCCCTTCGACGATGACCGGAGACTTGCGGATGAGCTGATCGTCGGTCGGCAGGACGATGGTGGTCGCCGAGGCGGCGGAAGCAAGAAGCAGCAGCACACACGTCTGCCAGTACACCCGGAAGTGCTTGAGCATTGCGGTCGGTCTCCTAGTGGGGGCGGACTGCTCCCTGTGTACGCCGGCGTGAATCCGGGGTCGGGGCTGTCGGGAACATGGATAGGGGAAGTTATTCGGCGTTAACTGCGCACCCCACTGATACCATTCCCACCATCCATGCTTCAGCCTGACGCGATGCTCGGTCCCTATCGGATCGTGAGCCTTCTCGGCGAAGGTGGCATGGGTGCTGTCTATCGCGCCAAAGACACGCGTCTCGGGCGGGACGTGGCCATCAAGATCCTGACCGCGCTCACGCTCAGTGATCAGGAGCGGGTACAGCGCTTCGAGCAGGAGGCGCGGGCGACGGGGATGCTGAACCATCCCAACCTGCTGACGATCTATGACGTCGGCAACGAGAACGGCACCGCCTACATCGTCAGCGAGCTGCTGGAGGGGGAGACGCTGCGCGAGCGGCTCGAGCGCGGTCCGCTGGCGACGCGCCGCGCCGTCGACGCGGCGCTGCAAGTGGCGAACGGCCTGGCCGCGGCGCACGAGAAGGGGATCATCCATCGCGATCTCAAGCCGGACAACATTTTTCTCACGCGCGACGGGCGGGCCAAGATCCTCGACTTCGGAATCGCCAAGCTGAGCGCGAAGTCCGACGACGGCGGGATTTTTCAACAGGCCGCCACCGAGCCGGGCATGGTTCTCGGCACGGTCGGTTACATGTCCCCCGAGCAGGTACGCGGCGAGAAGGTCGACACACGATCCGACATCTTCGCCTTCGGGGCGATCCTCTACGAGATGCTGACCGGCAACCGCGCCTTCAAGCGCAGCTCGTCGATCGAGACGCTGAGTGCGATCCTGAAAGAAGATCCGCCGGAGCTGGCCGAGTCGCTGCCGAACGTGCCTCCGGCGCTGGAGCGGCTCACGCGCCGCTGCCTGGAGAAGGATCGCGAGTTGCGCTTCCAGTCGGCTCGCGACCTGGCCTTCAACCTCGAGACGATGTCGGCAGTCTCGACGCCGGGCACGTTCTCCAACGTTCCCCTTCCTTCGGCGACACACTCGACAACGCACTCTACGACAATGCGCGTACCGCCCGATGTCACGGCGCGGCGCACGTCCGCAACCGCGATCCGCCCGGTGACATCGGCGATGCCGGCGACCGTTCGGCATCCGGCACTGGCCGTACAGAAGCCGCGCCGCGTCTCGCCGTTTCTGCTCACGCTTCTCTTTATCGTCGCCATCGCCGGCGCGGCCTGGGGCGGTTGGTACTTCGCCACCAATCAGATGAAAGAGCAAGCGCCGCCGGAGGTCGTCTACCATCGGATGACGTTCCGCCGCGGCGAAGTACGCTCGGCGCGTTTCGGGCCGGACGGCGATTCGATCATCTACAGCGCGGCGTGGGACGGCAATCCATCCGAGGTCTTCGTGGCCAACCGGCAAAGCCCGGAGGCACGGCCGCTGGGTGTGAAGGATGCCGACGTGCTGGCGGTCTCGAAGTCGACGGATCTGGCCGTTCTCCTGCGCCGCGACCGGCTCACAGGCCTCGGTACGCTGGCGCGCGTTCCGGTCGCGGGCGGCACACCGCGCGAGCTCGCCGATCAGGTTCTGCAGGCCGACTGGTCGCCGGACGGCACAAACCTCACGGCGATCCGCGGCGGCAACGGAACGTTCCGCATCGAGTCGCCGATCGGACAGGTGCGCTACGAATCGCCGCACGCGCTGCGCGATGTTCGGGTGGCTCCGGACGGACGCATCGCCTTCATCGAGTCGTACACGGGAAAGAACGACGTTGCCATCCTCGATGCGAAGGCCGCGAAACCGGTCTCGGTCGCACGCGGTTGGAGTCACGGCGTGACCGGTCTGGCCTGGGCACCCAACGGCAAGGAGATCTGGATCACCGCCACCGACACCGGCGCGCCGCCGGCCCTCTACGCCGTCAACATCGAGACCGGCGAATCGCGGCTGGTCAATCGCCTCACCGGCTCGATGCGGCTCTATGACATCTCGCCGGCCGGCCACGTGCTGCTATCGAACGGGATGTGGCGCGCGGCGCTGGAGGTCCAGGCATTGGGGGAGACCAGCGAGCGCGATCTGTCGTGGCTCGACTGGTCGGTGTTGGCCGACCTCTCACGCGATGGGAAAACTGTCCTTTTCAACGAGCCGCGCGAAGGGGGCGGCGCGGCCAGCGCGATGTACCTCCGCCGCCTCGACGCGCCGACACCCGTGCGTATTGGCGACGGATACGGCGATGCGATCTCGCCGGACGGCAAGTACGTTCTCGGCCACAGCGGGGCGAAGCTGGTCGTCGTTCCGACCGGCAGCGGCGAGGCGCGCGAGTTGAAGACCGACGGCGCTTTCGACCTCGGCGCGGCCTGGCTTCCGGACGGACGGCGCGTCGTCGTCGCCGGCGCGCGGCCGAAGAAGGGCTATCAGCTTTACCTGATCGATACACTCGACGAATCGGTCAAGCCGGTCTCGTCGGAAAACATCTGGGGCGATGCCTATCGTCCGTTCGCCGTCTCGCCGGACGGCCGCTACGTGGCCGGGATGACGAAGCAGCAAACGATCGCCCTCTACCCCGTCGATACGAACGCCGAGCCGTCGATCGTTCCCGCCATCGAGCCGGGAGAGGTGCCGATCGCCTGGTCCGCGGACGGTGCCTCTCTCTTTGTCTACCGCCCAACCGCCCTCCCCGCGCAGGTCACCCGCGTGACCCTGGCCACCGGCGCGCGCGAGCCATGGAAGCAGTTTTCCCCCACCGATCCCGCCGGCGTCTACAAAATCGCCCCCATCTGCATCAACCCCGACGGCACCGTATATGCCTACAACGCCCTGCGGATGCTGGGGGACCTGTACGTGGCAGACGGTCTGAGATAGCGGCTACGCCGCGTTGTCGGTTATCGGTTGTCAGTGGTCTGCGCTGCCGCGCGTGGTCTATGAGGGTCCATCTCTCCGACAACCCGGCGCAGGCGCAGTTATTCGCTATGCAAAGCATGGGGTCGCCGCTATACTGCGCCATCCATTTTTCAAGGGGATCCGGGAGAGCAGGCACGAATGGCGAAGGTGCAGGGTAAGAAAGCGTCTACAAGTGTAAAGAAAAAGGCGGCCGCGAAAACGGTGGCGGCCGCCAAAAAAAGCAAGAAACAGGCATCGAAGAAGCCTGCCGCGAAGCCGAAAGCAGCGGTAAAAAAGAAAACCGCAAGGCCAGTGGCGCCGAAGAAGAAGCCGGCGTCAAAGAAACCAGCTCCTAAAAAACCGGCGCCTAAGAAACCCGCGCCAAAGAAGCCCGCTCCGAAAAAGCCCGCTTCGAAAAAGGCTGCTTCCAAGAAAGCTGCTCCCAAGGTGGCGCCGAAGGCCGCGGCCAAGCCAGCCGCGAAAACGCCTGCCAAATCCGCGAAAGTGGAGAAAGCCGCCGAGTCGAAGGCGAAGCCGGCTGCGAAGGTTGTAGCGGCGCCGGCTCCCGCCCGCCTCGTCGACGAAAAGAAACGCCGCCGCTCGCGTCCTCGCGTGACCTCCAATGGGCCCGCTACGGCCGCCTGGTTCTCGCAAGGCGACAAACCACGGTCGTCGTCGTTCATCCCCGCGCCGCCGCGTGCCGAAGCGCCGTCGCTCGTGGCCGCGCCGCCGGCGTCCTCCGATCGCCTCGTCGGATCGCACGAGCTGACCGAATTCGCGGTTCGCACCGTTCCCGTCCGAATCGACATCGAGGCCGGCGGAGGCCGCATCTATTTGACGATCAATCCAAACGAGACCACCCTCAAGGTCGGCGAGGGGATCGAGTGGGACTTCCGCTACCTCGGCGGCGCCGACGTCATCATCGAGGAGATGATCATCGAGTTCGCCAAGCCGTCCCCCTTCACGACCACGATCTTCCGTTCCCGCCGCCCCGGCGCCGCCCGCCCGCACCGCCAGCTCTCCGGCCCCGCGCAGGCGTCCGCCTCCGGCAAGAACCTGCAATACATCGTCCGCGCCTTCAACGGCTTCAAAACGGAGATGGCGGTGGCGAAGCCGGCTCTGATGGTAACGTAGCTGCGCTGCGCGCCGTTACCGCGCGTGCTGTTCCTGCAACGTCGTGATCGTCTTCAGTCCTTCGCGCAGCGAGCGGATTCCGTCGACGGCCGCGGTGGCCGCGGTCAGGGTGGTCAGGCAACTGATGCTGTGCTGCAGCGCGGTCCGGCGGATATAGGTGTCGTCGTAGAACGACTTCTTTCCCAGCGGCGTGTTGATGATCAGGGTCACCTCGCCGTTGATCATCCGGTCGACGATGTTCGGCCGCTCCGACTCATGCACCTTGAAGGCGAGCCCGGCTTCCACGCCGTTGTTCTGCAGGTAATCACGCGTTCCTGATGTGGCCACCACTTTGAATCCGAGCTGTGTGAGATCCTTCGCCAGCTGCACCACCACCGGCCGCTTGTCGTTGTCGTTGACCGACATGAACGCCGTGCCACGGAGGGGGAGATCGATGCCGGCGCCGAGGAGTGCCTTGGCGTAGGCCTCGCCGAACGTCGCGGCCGAGCCCATCACCTCGCCGGTCGACTTCATCTCCGGACCGAGCACCGTATCCTCGTGCGGAAAGCGACCGAAGGGGAAGACAGGCGCCTTCACGAAATAGTCGGCCACGCGCGGCTCGTGTGTCAGTCCCAGCTCCTGCAAGCTCATTCCGGCCATCACTTTCGCCGCGATCTTGGCGAACGGCACCCCGGTGGCCTTCGAGACGTACGGCACGGTTCGCGACGCGCGCGGATTCACTTCGAGCACATAGAGATCACCGTGGTAGATCGCGTACTGCACGTTCATCAGGCCGATGACGTTCAGCGCTTTCGCCAGTTGCACCGTGCGCCGGCGGACGCGGTCCTGCTCGCGCAGGCCGATGATGTACGGCGGAATCACCGTCGTTGAATCGCCGGAGTGAATGCCCGCTTCCTCGATGTGCTCCATCACGCCGGCGATCACGACGTCTTTCCCATCGGAGATGGCGTCGACGTCGAGCTCGATGGCATCTTCGAGAAACCGATCGATGAGGATCGGATGGCCGGGTGCCGCCTCCATCGCATAGCCAACGTACTCGCGCAGGTTCGATTCGTCGTAGACGATGGCCATGGCCCGTCCGCCGAGCACGTAGGAGGGGCGGACGACGACCGGAAAGCCGATGCGGCGGGCCACTTCCATCGCCTCCGCCACGTTCATGCCGGTGCCGTTTTCGGGAACCAGGATCTCGTGCTCACGGGCAAGGGCACCAAAACGCTCGCGGTCTTCGGCGATGTCGATCGATTCGACCGACGTTCCCCACATCGGTACTCCGGCCGCGGCAAGCGACTTGGCCAGTTTCAGCGGCGTCTGCCCGCCGAACTGGACGATGAGGCCCTCCGGCTTTTCGAGATCGACGATCTCCAGCACATCTTCGAGCGTGAGTGGCTCGAAATAGAGACGGTCGGAGGTGTCGTAGTCGGTCGACACCGTCTCGGGGTTGCAGTTGACCATGATGGTCTCGAAGCCGATCTCGCGCAGAGCAAAGGAGGCGTGGACGCAGCAGGTGTCGAACTCGATCCCCTGGCCGATGCGGTTTGGCCCCGAACCGAGGATCATCACCTTGCGTCGTGACGTCGGCGCGGCCTCGCATTCGCGCTCGTAGGTCGAGTAGAGATACGGTGTCGTAGCCTCGAATTCGGCGGCGCAGGTGTCGACGCGTTTGTAAACGGGGCGGACGCCTAGGGCGTGGCGGTGTTTACGGACTTCGTCTTCGGAAGAGCTGGTGAGAGCGGCGATCTGTTTGTCGGAAAAGCCTTCGCGCTTGAGGGTTCTCATCTGAAGCTGCGCGAGATCCGCCCCCTCATCCGCCGGAGCTTGCCCTGAGGAGCGATCGCGACGAAGCGGCTTTCGGCGGAGGGTGGTGGCGTTCTCTCCAATCGCCTTCTCCATCTCCACGATCTTTCGGATCTCGCGCAGGAACCAGCAGTCGATCGAGGAGAGGTCGTTGATCTCGTCGACGGTCATCCCTGCGCGGAAGGCGTCGCCGATGGCGAAGATGCGTTCCGGTTGCGGGGTGCGTAGCAGCGACTCGCATCGATCGCGGTCGTAGCCGCGCGATTCCAGGCCGGAGACGCCGATCTCGAGCGAGCGGAGTCCCTTCTGCAGCGCTTCGTTGAACGTCCGCCCGATGGCCATCGACTCGCCGACGGATTGCATCGACAGACCGAGCGTCGGTTTGGTCTGGCGGAACTTCTCAAAGGCGAAGCGTGGGATCTTCACGACGACGTAATCGATGGTCGGTTCGAACGACGCCGGTGTCTTCCTGGTGATGTCGTTGGGGATTTCGTCGAGGGTGTAGCCGGCGGCCAGTTTCGCGGCGAACTTCGCGATCGGGAAGCCGGTGGCCTTCGATGCCAGTGCCGAGGAGCGCGAGACGCGCGGATTCATCTCGATGGCCAGGCGGCGGCCGGTGGTCGGGTGGACGGCGAACTGGATGTTCGATCCCCCCGTCTCGACGCCGATGGCGCGAATGATCCGTTTGGCCTCATCGCGCATGGCCTGGTATTCGGTGTTCGTCAGTGTCTGCTGGGGAGCCACGGTGATCGAATCGCCGGTATGGACCCCCATCGGGTCGAGGTTCTCAATGCTGCAGACGACGATGACGTTGTCGGCCTTGTCGCGCATCACCTCGAGCTCGAATTCTTTCCAGCCGATGACCGACTCCTCGACAAGCACGCGGTGCACCGGCGAGAGCTCCAGGCCGTGGGTGACGACGTCGCGCAGCTCTTCGACGTTGTAGGCGATGCCGCCGCCCGATCCGCCGAGGGTGAACGACGGCCGGATGACCAGCGGGTAGCCGATGCTTGCGGCGAACCGCTCGGCGTCATCCTCGGTGGCCGCATACGCCGAACGCGGCACCTCGACACCGATCTCGACCATCTTCTCTTTGAAGAGCTGCCGGTCCTCGGCGGTCTTGATCGCTTCCGCGTTGGCCCCAATCAGCTCAACGTTGTGCCGTGACAGAGCACCGTTCTCGTACAGCGCCATGGCCAGATTGATGCCGGTCTGGCCGCCGACCGTCGGGAGAATCGCGTCCGGTTTCTCGCGCTCGATGATCCGTTCCAGCGTTTCGGGCGTGAGCGGCTCGATGTAGGTCCGGTCCGCGAACTCCGGGTCGGTCATGATCGTGGCCGGGTTCGAATTGACGAGGATGATCCGATAGCCCTCGTCCTTCAGAGCCTTGCAGGCCTGCGTGCCTGAATAGTCGAATTCGCACGCCTGTCCGATGACGATGGGGCCGGATCCGATGATGAGAATGGACTTGATGTCAGTGCGCTTCGGCATGAGGCGGGGCGCATGATACGCGGTTGCGCGGTCTCGCGGTTACGGGGTCTCGCGGTATTGTAGAGATTAGTCTCGCGCCCCTGGCATACAACCCGCGAGACCCTGTAACCACGAGACCGCGCAACCGCGCCATGCAACGCTTCATCTCATGGGATCAGATTGACGTCCGAGTCGACGGCGCGAAGCTGAACGCGCTGGCGGCCTCATTCCGCGTCGATCCGATCGAACGGATGGAACTGCAGTTCTTCAACGGCTTGCTGCGCATCGCCGGCACGGTCCGGAAGTTCATCAGCGTGCCGTTTACGGTCGATATCCGCGAGATTCGGCCCGGCGGGGGCCACGCCGTAAGTGTTCCGATCTCCTCGGCGTCGGCATTCGGAGCGCTGCCGATCCCTCAGTTTCTCTTCGGTCTTGTCCGAAACCAGCTTCCCGCGGATCTGGTGCGCTACGAGGATCCGGCGACGTTCGTTATTTCATTGGAGCGCTTCTTGCCATCATTCGTCGATGCTGACATCCAGAAAATCTGGATCATCGACGGCGGCCTGGCGGTGACCCTCGGGAGAGGCGGCGCCGACCTTCCGCCGCCTTCGGAGGAAGACCATGGAAGAGACACCTAACACAATCGCGGCCGGAACAGATGAAGATCTCGCGCGCGAGATCCGCGATACCGCTGAGCAGGAGCAGTTGCCGCGCGACCGCGCCACCCGTTTCTACGATCGCATCCGGGGCACGATCCGGAGTTTCGTCGACGGGAAAGGCAAAGTGCTCGGCAAGACCGCCGAGTTTCTGCTGCTCGTGCCCGACGTCTTCATCCTCCTGTGGCGCCTCACCACCGACTCGCGCGTCAACAGCAAGGACAAACTCCTCCTCGGGAGCGCGGTGGTGTACTACATCATGCCGTTCGATCTCATCCCCGAGGCCATCGTCGGCCCGATCGGCTATCTCGACGACCTCGTCTTCGGCGTCTTCGTCCTGAATAAAGTGATGGGCAGCGTTGACGCCAGCGTCGTCCGGGAGCACTGGAGCGGCGGTGAAGACGTACTCGGCATGATCCAGCGCGTCCTCAAAGCCGCCGATTCACTCATCGGCAAAGATATGGTAGCGAAGATCAAGAGGATGATGGGGAAGTGATACCTGCAGCTTCGCCGCGTTGTCGGTTGTCGGTTATCGGTTGTCAGTGAGTTTCGGGGCCAGGGCAACGCCATCCTGCAATCAACCGACAACCGATAACCGATAACGCGCGTAAGCGCTTACCCCTTCGGCGCATCGCCCACGTACCGTGCTCGTGGCCGGATCATCTCGTCCTTCGCGTACTGCTCGATGGCGTGACCGATCCAGCCGATGCTGCGGCCGAGGGCGAAGAGCGTCAGCGCCGCGCCACGATCGAGTTTGAGGGCTCGGGCCAGAGCCACCAGGGCGAAATCGATCGTCGGCTTGTCGCCGGTGAGCTCTTCACCCGCCTTGGCCACGCCGCGAGCGAAAACAACCTCGGGCGATTTGGCGAAACGTTTCGCCAGCAGCTCCATCAGCAGCGCGGCGCGCGGGTCGCCATCGGCATAAAGGCGATGCCCGAAGCCGTGGATCGGCTCGTGCCGGCGAAGGCGGTCTGCCAGCGCCTTGCGCACATCGCGGGCGCGGCGAAGATCGGTAAACATTGATTCGACCTTTTCGCTCATGCCGCCGTGCTTCGCCCCCTCGATCGCCGTCAGTCCGGCGACGACGACCGCATAAGGACTCGACCCCGCCGAGGCGACACAGCGGGCCGTGAACGAAGAGACGTTCAGCTCGTGATCGGCGCAGAGAATCAGCGCGGCCCGCAACAGTTCAACGGCGTGCGGCATCTTCGGGGTCCAGCGTTTGTGCAGCGTCTCTTCGATCGAGTCTTCGAGCTCTGCCGATTCGACGGCCACGCTGGTCAGCAGATTGACGATGCGCCAGCCGGTCTGGGCAACGGCGCGCGGGCGCAGGTCGTAGGCGAGAGGGTCGCGCGCGCCGACCAGCGGCAGCATCGACTGCGCGCGGCTGACGAACGGCAGATCCTCGGCGCTCTTTCCGCCGGCGACGACGTGCAGCGGGGTGCTGGCGAAGATGCTGGCGTCGAAACCGCCCGTCCAGAGCAGTGCCGCCACCTCTTCCACGCTGCGGGTGCGCGCCAGCTCACAGGCGTCGTAGCCGCGATAGTAGAGCCGGTCCGAGTCGATCAGCGTGATCGATGATTCCAGCACCGGCACTCCCCAATGGAGGGCCCGCTCGGCGGTCTTTCCCGGATCGCGGCGCTGTTCGCTCCTGCTGCGCAACCGTTCGACGTCCTCGGCGGCATACCGGCGCTGGTGTGTATTGCCGGGCGACGGCGAGGAGCGCACCAGTCCGCGGCTGACGTACGCATAGAGCGTCGTCCGGCTTACGCCGAGGCACTTGGATGCGTCATCCGAAGAAAGCCACGTCACCATCAGCGCATACGCTACCACCCGGACATTGATCATGCAATCAACGTTGACAACATTGATGCGCGGCCCTAGGTTACGGGCATGAACGAGAACACCACCATCCATAACGGACTCGAAGGCATCATCGCCGCGGAAACGTCGCTGAGCATGGTCGACGGAACCGCCGGAGAGCTGGTCATCGCCGGATTTCCCGTCGCGGAGCTGGCCATGAATGCCACGTTCGAGGAGACGGCGCACCTCCTCTGGTATGGAACGCTGCCTGACCAGGACGAGTTGAACGCCTTCCGCGCCGATCTGGCGCGGAGGCGCGAGCTTCCGCCGGTTGCGTACGAGCTTCTGCGCGCGGCCGCGTATGAGAAAGCGGACGGCATGGATGCCTTACGCATGGCGGCCGGAACCATCAGCCTGCGCGGCGATTCACGGGGCACAGACAAGAGTGTCTGTGCCACATCGGCCTCTGCTACAGGCGCATCTGGCGCAAGTCACCGCGAGCAATGTGGCACAGACACTCTTGTCTGTGCCGCTGACGATGATGCGGCGCGCAATCTCCTGGCGACCTTTCCGACAATCGTCGCCGCATACTGGCGCTTCCTCAACGATCGAGCACCGATCGCGCCGCGCGCCGACCTCGGACATGCAGCGAACTTTCTCTACTTGTTGTCAGGCGTGACCCCCTCGGACGAGCGCGTACGCGGCCTCGAGACCTATCTCAATACCGTCGTCGACCACGGCCTCAACGCCTCGACTTTCACCGCCCGGGTGATCGCGTCGACGAATTCCGATCTCGTCTCCGCCATCACCGGCGCGATCGGCGCACTGAAGGGACCGCTCCACGGCGGTGCGCCGGGGCCTGCGCTCGACATGGTCTTCGCCATCGGTGCGGCAGAGCGTGCCGAGGGGGTGCTGCGAGAGAAGATCGAATCGGGCGAGAAATTGATGGGCTTCGGACATCGCGTTTACAAAGTGCGCGACCCGCGCGCGGATGTGCTCGCCGCGGCCGCGGAACGGATGTTTACGCGCGGCGGCGATATGGCGCTCTACGACCTTGCCCGCGCGGTCGAGTCCGTCGCCCTCCGCCTGCTCGAGGAGTACAAGCCGGGCCGCAATCTGCAGACGAATGTCGAGTTCTACACCGCCCTGCTCCTGCACGGTCTCGATCTCGAGGTCCCCCTCTTCACGCCGACGTTCGCCATCAGCCGTGTGGCCGGCTGGATCGCGCACTGTTTCGAGCAACGCCGTGCCAACCGCATCATCCGGCCGCAGTCGGTCTATCGGGGATCCCGGGACCTTCGGTGGCGATCGGCCGACGAGCGTAAACCCCAGAGTAAACCCCAGAGTAAACCTACGGTCGCGAACCTCGTATCATCCTGATGGAGGCACGATCATGTCTGCATTGATAGCCCTCTTCGGCTTGGCGATGTTCGCGGTCATTGCGTTCACGGCGGTGGCGTTGCTGGCGGTCGTGGCGAAAGTCATTCTGCTGCCATTGCGCCTGGCGATGCTGCCGCTCAAGCTCCTGGCGCTCCCCTTCATCGCCATCGCTCTGATTGTGAAATTCGCTTTTCTGATCACCCTCGGCTCGGTCGTGGTGGCGCTGCTGATTCCATTGGCCATCCTGGCCCTTCTCATCGCAGCGCCGATCGCCATCATCTCGTCGCTGACGTGAGTTGGGCGGGATTCTTGCGTTACCCAAATAACGCATGAACCAGCCACGCGCTCTGATCATCGATGATGACGACCCCATCCGGACGATGCTGTCGATGATCGTCCGCCATCAGGGGATCAGCGTCGATACGGCGCGCGACGGCGGCGAAGCGATCGAGAGCCTCGACCGCGACGGCTATAACCTCGTCGTTCTCGACCTGATGATGCCGCGCGTCGACGGGTATGCGGTGCTCGCGCATATGCGTGCTCATCAGCCGGAGCTGCTCCCCTGCACGATCCTCGCGACAGCCGTGCCCGAGCGTGAACTGCAGCAGGACGCCCAGGACGACGTCTACATGGTGCATACGAAGCCGTTCGATATGCAGCGGTTCATCGCCGACATCCGCCATTGCGCCCATCTCGACGCGGCCTGAGCCGGCACACCGGCGGCAGGCTCTTGGAACGGCCTCAGCGCATAATGCGCGCTGCCATGCCGCGAACAGTCCACACCGAGCGCCACTTCACCGCCAGCGACACCGTCCGTGACGTCGTCATCGGTATGTCCGACGGTCTGACCGTGCCGTTCGCGCTTGCCGCCGGATTGAGTGGTGCGGTCGCCGCGAGCGGCATCGTCGTGACCGCCGGTCTTGCCGAGATCGCCGCCGGCTCGATCGCCATGGGGTTGGGCGGTTACCTGGCCGCGAAGTCGGACGCCGAACATTACGCCGCGGAGAAGCGCAAGGAGGAGCAGGAGATCATCGACATTCCTCGGGAGGAGATGCGCGAGGTGGCCGACATCTTTCGCCACTACGGCATCCCCGACGAGCACATCCGCCCGGTCGTTCACGCCATGAGCGAACGGCCGAAGGAGTGGGTCGACTTCATGATGCGCTTTGAGCTCGGTCTGGAGAAGCCCGATCCCAAGCGGGCGCGCAACAGTGCGGCCGTCATCGCCGTGTCGTATCTCGTCGGCGGCCTGATTCCGCTCGGACCCTACATGTTCCTGCATGCCGCCCACGACGCCCTTTTCGTCTCGATCGGCGTGACCCTGGTCGCGCTGGCCGTCTTCGGCTACGTGAAAGGCCGCTACACCGGCGCCGGTCCCTGGAAGAGCGCCCTGCAGACGACGGTCGTCGGCAGCCTCGCCGCCGCGGCGGCGTTTGTGATCGCAAAAGCGATTACGTAGAGCGGTTGCGCGGTCTCGGGGTTGCTCGATCTCGCGGTGGAGTGCTTACCGCGAGACCCCGCAACCGCGCGACCGCAACCCCGCCCTACCGCTTCACGTACTGCTTCTCGTAGTACGCCTTGAACTCCGCGCTGCGCTCTTTGATGGCGCGCCACCACGCCTCATTCTCGACGTACCACCGGACGGTGCGGCGAAGTGCGTCGTCGAAATTCGTGGAGCAGCGGAAGCCCATCGACTCGACTTTCGACATGTCGATCGAATAGCGGCGGTCGTGTCCCTGGCGGTCGGCCACGCACTTGATGAGCGTGTCTGGCTTTCCGGTCAGCTCGAGGATCTTCCGGGTGATGTCGCGATTCTCGCGCTCGTTACCGCCGCCGATGTTGTACGTCTCCCCGTCGACGCCGTGCTCGATCAGGAAGTCGACTGCGGCGCAATGGTCCTCGACGTAGAGCCAGTCGCGCACGTTGCGGCCGTCGCCGTAGAGCGGAAGCGGCTGGTCGTCGATGGCGTTCGTGACGAAGAGGGGGATGAGCTTCTCCGGGTACTGCCACGGGCCGAAGTTGTTCGAGGCGCGCGTGACGACGACCGGCAGGCCGTATGTCTGCGAGTAGGCGTACGCCATCCGGTCGCCGCCAGCTTTCGACGCCGAGTAGGGATTGCGCGGGTTCAGCGGATCCGTCTCACTGAAGGAACCGGTATCGATCGAGCCGTAGACCTCATCGGTCGAGATCTGGATGAAGCGCTTCAACCGCGGGGCATGCTTCCGCGCCTCTTCGAGCAGCACGAGAACACCATGGACGTCGGTCTCGATGAACGTGCCGGCTTCCATGAGGGAGCGGTCGACGTGTGTCTCCGCGGCGAAGTTGATGACGACGTCGACGCCGCTTCCGTCCACTCCTTTGTAGGCCTCGGCCACATCCTCAGGCTTGGCGATGTCGCCATGAACGAAGCGGTAGTTCGACTTCCCCTCGTACTCGGCGAGGTTCTCGCGAATGCCGGCGTACGTCAGCTTGTCGAGGTTTACGACCTGCGCCCCTTCGCCG
Source organism: Thermoanaerobaculia bacterium (assembly GCA_035569395.1). GTDB lineage: Bacteria > Acidobacteriota > Thermoanaerobaculia > Gp7-AA8 > Gp7-AA8 > JADGNZ01. The sequence continues at coordinate 52,876 of DATMNC010000106.1, forward strand.
TATTTCTGGAAAAGGTAACGAACGAAATTGGATCCGATGAAACCGGCACCGCCGGTGACTAGGTAGCGCATGAGGGGCGGGGTTTTAGCACGAATGGGGTTCGAGAGAAAGGCTGTGCCGTTGTCGGTTGCCAGGTTCTAGCTTCATCCTGACGCGGAGCGAAGCGACGCTGTCAGGATCTCCGGTCAGACCGCTCGGTAGTTGCCCATCGGCAAGGTCTTGCGCGGTCGCACCGGAGATCCTGACAGTGTCGCTTCGCTCCACGTCAGGATAAAGCTAGAACGCAGCAACAATACAATCCCCCACTCCACATGTCCCCCTTCAGAACCGAACTACGAAGCCTCATCCGCCTGGCCGCCCCGCTCGCCGCGGCGCAGGCGGGAACGCAGGTCATGGGCCTCGTCGACCTTGCGGTCGTCGGGCGGCTCGGTGCGCGCGAGCTTGGTGCGGCGGGGCTCGGCAACGCCATCTTCTTCACGATCTCCATCCTCGGTGTAGGGATCGTTTTCGGAGTCGATCCGATGATCTCGCACGCCTTCGGCGGCGGCGATCCGGTGCGCGCGCGGCACGTGTTGTGGCAAGGCGTCTGGCTGGCCATTGGCGTTACGGTGGCGCTGACCATTCCTTTGCTCTTTGCGCCGATGCTCTTCCCGCTGTTCGGCGTGGAGCGGTCACTGCAGCCGATGGCCATTCAATTTCTCCTGGTGCGTACGGCCGGGCTCGGGCCGTTTCTGCTCTTTATCGTCGCCCGTGCCTACCTGCAGGCGCAGCACATCACCCGGCCGATGGTCGTGGCGATGCTGGTCGGCAATGTCTTCAACCTCGTCGCGGACATCGTGCTCGTCTTCGGATGGGGACCGTTCCCGCGCATGGGAGTGGCCGGCGCGGCGCTGTCGACCGATCTCGGATCGGTACTGCAGTTCGCCATCGCTGCCTGGGCGATAAGGTCGATTCACCTGCCGCCGCATGATGCCGGAGCCCTGCACCACGCCAGATGGCCCGAGATTCGCCAAGACATCCGCCTCGGTTTTCCGATCGGCGGTCAGTTGGCGGCGGAGATTGGAGTCTTCGCGCTCGTCGGCCTGCTGGCCGGCCACCTCGGCGCGATCGATCTGGCCGCGCACCAACTCGTGCTTGCATTCGTTTCGCTGACGTTCACGATCTCGGTAGGCGTTGCCTCCGCCGGCTCCGTTCGCGTCGGCCTCGCCGTCGGAGCGCGCGATCAGGCGCGCACACGCACGGCCGGCTTCGCGGCCGTTACCGGAGGGATCGGCTTCATGGTCGCCGGGGCGACGATCTTCGCTCTCTTCCCGCGCGCCGCCGCCCGGCTGGTGACGAACCAGGAGACCGTCATCGCCGCCGCCGTCCCGATCTTCCTCGTTGCCGCCGTCTTCCAACTCTCCGACGGCCTGCAGGCCATCGGAGCCGGTGTGCTCCGCGGTGCCGGCGATACTGTCTTTCCGCTCACGGCCAATCTCGTCGGCCACTGGCTGATCGGGCTCCCCATCGCCCTCTACCTCGGCTTTCACCGCAAGATGGGGATCGTCGGCTTGTGGTGGGGGCTGTGCGCAGGGTTGACGGCGGTTGCGGTGCTGCTGCTGATTCGCTTCAACCGGCTGTCGAAGACGGCGATCGTCCCGATCACGCGGCGGGCGTAATGTTGATCCGCATCACGTCGGATGCCTTCGCCCGTCGAATTGCACGCCGGAGGCGTGGAACGCGACGAACTTATTGATCGTTACGCGAATCCCGCAACAGTCGGTTCTGCTCCTCCAGCAACTCGATCACCCTCTGGTTCTGTGCTTCGGTCCGCCGCTGCGAGGCGCGCGTCGACTGCATCCATATGTAGCAGAGATAGATGATGACCAGCGTGGCAATCGCGAGGAGGTAGAGCACTCAGTAGATCTTCCACGTCCGCGTCAGGTAGTCGGCGAACGTCAGCACGAAGAGCACGCCCAGCCAGAGAAACGAGGCGATGATCACGACCCAGGTCAGGCGCTTCGAATTGATTACGTGCATGAAGAAAAGGATGACCAGCACCGCCTTGATCGTGGCGATGATCAGCGCGATCGGCGTGTTCCAGTCCCCGTAGTCCTGCGTCGAGACCCACCAGGTCAAGAGCGTTCCGGCGGCGAGCGCCAGAAACACGGCGAGGTAGATCCACATCGGCGTGACGTGAACGTGGGGCGCGTGTTCTTCAGACATGGTGGACACCCGGAATCAGGTAAAGGAACGGAAAAAGGAAGATCCAGACGATATCGACGAAGTGCCAGTAGAGCCCCATGATCTCGACCGGTGCGTAGTACTCGGGGCCGAAGTCGCCGCGCCAGGCGCGAGCCATCATCCAGAGCAGCAGGCCGGCCCCGATGACCATGTGCAGCGCGTGAAGGCCGGTCATCCCCCAGTAGAAGGTCATGAAGAGCTGGACCTTCGGTGCCAGCGCCGGGACCTCGTGCCAGGTGAAGTTCACCCCGGGAAAGAGTCCCTCGTGGTAGTGCTGCCAGTACTCGAAGCCCTTGATCGCCAGGAAGGTCGAGCCGAAGACGAGGGTGGCGAAGAGCATGGCCACGGTGCTCTTACGCTTTCCGAGTTGTGCGTTGCGCACTGCCAGCGCCATCGTCAATGAGCTGATGATGAGGACGATCGTGTTGAGGCCGCCGAAGAGTTTGTTCTGTTGTTCCGCGCCCAATGACCAGGCCTCGGGGTAGAGGATCCGGTAGACCCAGTAGGCGCAGAGGACGCCGCCGAAGAAGAGGATCTCCGTCGCCAGGAACATCCACATTCCGAGCGTCGAGGCCTCGTGTTGCTGCGCCAGATCCTCGAAATGATGCTGGAGGAACGGATGGTGTTCGTGCGCGGGATGTTCGTTCGTGACCACGCTCATACCGCGCCCCCTGGGAAGGCAGAAGGCAGAAAGCAGAAGGCAGAAAGAACCCCGCCTTCACTTCTGCCTTCTGCCTTCATCCTTCTGCCCTTAGACATTCTGCGTCTCCCCCATCGCCTTCAGCATGGCCGGATAATCGTATGCGTCCCAGGTCACGACCGGCGTCTCGTGGAAGTTTTCCATCGGCGGAGGAGATGCCGTCGTCCACTCCAGTCCGACGGCGCCCCACGGATTCGGACCGGCCGGACGGCCGTACCAGAGCGACCAAATGAGATAGCACAGCGGCAGCGCGTAGCCGACCGCCAGCACCGAGGCGCCCGCGGTCGACATCACGTTCAGCACCTGGAACTCCGGCGCGTAGGCGTGATAGCGGCGCGGCATGCCGAGGTAACCGAGGATGAACTGCGGGAAGAAGGTCAGATTGAAGCCGGCGAAGATCAGCAGTGCCGCCAGGCGCGCCCACCATTCGGGGTACATCCGGCCGGTGATCTTCGGCCACCAGTAATGAAGGCCGGCCATGTAGGCCATGACCGCGCCGCCGACCATGATGTAGTGAAAGTGCGCGACGACGAAGTAGGTGTCGGTGACGTGCACGTCGAGGCCGATGGCAGCAAGGAAGAGCCCGGTCACGCCGCCGATGGTGAAGAGGCCGATGAAGCCGAGGATGTAGAGCATCGGCGTCATCAGCGCTACCGAGCCGCGGTAGAGAGTGGCGGTCCAGTTAAAGACTTTGATCGCCGAGGGAACGGCTACGAAGTAGCTGAGGAAGGAGAAGATCATCGCCGAGTAGACCGAGATCCCGGCCACGAACATGTGGTGAGCCCACACGAGAAATCCGAGGAAGGCGATGGCCAGCGACGAATAGGCGACGAAGCTGTATCCGAAGATCTTCTTGCGCGTGAACGCCGCCACGACCTCCGAGGCCACGCCCATCGCCGGCAGAATCATGATGTAGACCGCCGGGTGTGAATAGAACCAGAACATGTGCTGGAAGAGCAGCGGATCACCGCCGAGAGCGGGATCGAAGATGCCGACGTGAACGACCCGCTCGAACATCAGCATGACCAGGGTGATGGCCAGCACCGGCGTCGCCAGAAGCTGCACGATGCTCGTGGCGTACATGGCCCACACGAACAGCGGCAGGCGGAACCAGGTCAGTCCCGGCGCGCGCATGCGGTGGATCGTCACCAGGAAGTTGAGACCGGTCAGGATCGAGGAGAAGCCGACGATGAACGCGGCGAAGGTGACGCCGAAGACGTGCGTGTTGGAGTACTGCGTCGAGAACGGCGTGTAGAACGTCCAGCCGGTGTCGACGCCGCCGGTGATGATGATGTACAGCCCCATCACCGCCGCGATGATGTAGAGATACCAGCTCAATAGATTGATCTTCGGGAAGGCCAGATCCTTCGCCCCGAGCATCAGCGGCAGCAGGAAGTTGCCGAGCACCGCGGGAATCGAGGGGATGAGGAAGAAGAAGATCATCACGATGCCGTGCAGCGTGAAGAACTTGTTGTACGTATCGCTGGTGAGCAGATCGCCCTCGGGTGTCAGCAGCTCGATGCGCATCACCACGGCGAAGAATCCTCCGAGCATGAAGAGCGCGGTGATGGAGAAGAGATAGAGGATGGCGATCCGCTTGTGATCCTTCGTCAGGAGCCAGGAGAGGGCGCCGTAGTCGTGGGTGATGTAGTTGCGCGCCCCTTCCGGCTCGACAAAACGGGCGTCATTCACTGTCACTGAGCTCATGGCTTCGTACCTTTTTGCGGCGGGGGGGTGCCTGCGCCCATCAGCGCTGAAGGCGCTTCCATTGGTGTTGCGGCCGTCTTCTGCGCGCCGAGGGAGTGGACGTAGGAGACGAGCTTCAGCAGATCGTCTTCGCTCATCTGTCCCTGGAACGTCGGCATGATGCCGGTGAAGCCTTTGACGATCTTCGCCTGGGGGTTGAGGATCGATTCGCGGATGTAGTTTTCGTCCGCGACGACGGTGGTGCCGTCGTTCAGCATCACGTTCGTTCCGTAAACACCGATGAGAACGGGACCGCGGCCCGTGGCGTCATTGGTGTGGCAGGTGCTGCAGGCGTACTTCTGGAAGAGCGTCTCGCCCTGCGAGGCCAGCGAGCCTTCGGCGCCGCCGGCCAGCCACTTCTGATAGTCGGTCGGCTCCATCACTTCGACCCAACCGGTCATCCCCGAGTGCAGCGTGCCACAGTACTCGGCACAGAAGATGTGGAAGCGGCCGGTCTTGGTGGCCTGGAACCACATCTCTTTATAGCGGTTTGGCAGCACGTCGCACTTCACCCGGAAAGCCGGGAAGTAGAGGCTGTGGATGACATCCTCGGATGCCATGGTGATGCGGATCGGCCGGCCGACCGGAACGTGCAGCGTGTTGATCTCGCGCTGGCCGCCGGGATGCTGGAACTTCCACATCCACTGCTTGCCGGTGGCGTAGATGTCGAGAGCGTTGTCGGGAACGCGCTGGATGCGGAAGTAGAGCCACGATCCCCAGACGAACATGAACATGAAGACGAGGAAAGGGATGATGATCCAGGCCGCCTCGAGCGCTTTCGGCGGCTCATAGTCCTGGGCCAGTTGGTTCTCCGGAGTGCGGCGGTACTTGATTGCCAGATAGAAGATGACGATGAAGATGAGCACCGACACGGTGCCGGTGACGACGCACATGAACGTCATCAGCGCATCGACGCTCGGTGCCACGGTCGAGGCCTGATCGGGCCACAGAGGGAAATCAGAAAGCATCATCGAGTGTGCTCTTTACGGATCATGACGAAGATGAATCCGGCCAGACCGAGCATCGTGGCCACGCCGCCGGCGCGGACCCAGTTCATGGCGGTGCGGCTGTATCTGCCGGTGGCCGGATCGTAGTGATAGCAGAGGAGGAGGAGGGCGTCGGTGGCCGTGCCGATCTTGCCGGCCGAGGCCTCGACCAGTGCCATGCGGAGATCGCGCGGCTTGTACTCGAAGCCGTAGAGGTAACGCGAAATGCGGCCCGTCGGTGTCGTGGCGATCAGCGCCGTGGCGTGCGCAAACTGATCGGTCTTCGGGTCGTAGGCGAATTGAAATCCGGCCGTGTTCGTGAGCCGCTTGATGGCGCTCTCGGGCCCGGTCAGGAAGTGCCAGCCATTCGCGGCGCCGAAGCGGCCGTAGCGTTTGATATACATGTCCTTCTTCATGGCCGCCTGCTCGGGCGTGTCGCGCGGGTCCATGCTGACGGTGACGACGTCGAATTCCTTGCCGATGTCGAATCGCAGCTCGGTCAGCGCGCTGGTGACGCCATCCATCACCATCGGACAGAGCATCGGGCAGCGGTAGTACATGAAGTTGAGCAGGATCGGCTTGCCATGATTGAAGTACTGGCCGAGGCGGACCACGCGCCCGGTCTCGTCACGCAGCATCAGATCCATCGGAAGCTGGGCATTGAGGTTCTGCGCAATGGCGACCTTGCCGGGCAGCTCGGGCGGCGTGGAAGAGTTCTTCTGGGCGAAGACTGGCATCGTCGCGAGGATGATCGCGAGGAACGTTTTCACGCGGAGGCGCGGAGACGCGGAGAACCTCATGGCGTCACCACCGGCAACCCGCGCTGCACTACAAGCTGCTTGGCCACATCGATCGGCAGGCGCACGATGCCCTTCTTCTGATCGATCCATCCCGCTTTGTTCAGCGCATCATTCTCGGCCTTGCGCATGTCGGCCATGTCGGTCACCGGCGTGTTCGCGGGCGGCGGGATGGTTTTGTTCGGGAACGGCTGCAGACGCGGCGTGGCCGGGACGGCGGGGGGGTGATCCATCATCGTCAGCGGCTGCGACGATTCATTGCGGAAGTAGCGGGCGTAGGCGTGGAACTGGGCGTAGAGCACGAGGTGCGTGACGCCCGCGAAGATGACGAAGATCACCACCGACCAGAGCAGCGCGCGGATGTTGACGTCGCTCTCCTCGTGGTGCGTCTCGGGGTTGACGATGTCGTCGTCGCGGTAGTGAGCGTGATCAGGCATTGACCTTCAGCGCTCCTTCCCGAATCGCTTCTTCGACCCAGGTCTCGTGAATGGGGATGATCGTCTGTCCGCGGAGCTGGCCGATGAAGGCCCAGATCCAGATGCCGCCGATTCCCAACAACGAGGTCAGGTTCATCCACGAAAAGGTGAACTGCGATCCGGACCACGACGGCGTCACCAGCCAGTAGAGGACCACGTAACGCATCACGATCACGATCACGGCCACGATGGCGATCGTCTTTGGCTTGTCTTTGATCGGCCGCATCAGGAGAAGCCCGAACGGCAGGAAGAAGTGAAACATGGCCACGGCGAAAGCCACCCCGCCCCACACGCCGCCGTTGCGGACCAGGTAGTGCGGGATCTCCTCGTGGAGGTTGGCGTACCAGATCAGCAGGAACTCGGAGAAGGTGGTGTAGGCGTAGAACATCACGAAGGCCAGCATCAGGTTGCCGAGGTCGCGAAAATGCGTCGGCTTGAGCACGCCGCGCATCGCATCCGTGTGCGCGAGCTGGGCGAAGAAGAAGGTCACGAAGGCCAGCGCGGAGAGGGCGCAGCCGACGACGAAGGTGATGCCGTAGATCGTCGAGCTGAACTTCGGCTCGGTCGAGAGCATCCAGTCGATCGATGCGAAACTCAGCGTCAGGACGATCATGACCAGCCCCGAGGCCGCCCACTTGCGACGAGAAAGCTCGGTGTATGGCGAGCGGTCTTCATAGAACTTGAGCGAGAGGATGCGAATCCGCCACGCCCAGAGGTTCCAGAGCGCGAAGTAGAGCGCCGCGAACATCACGAAACGCTTCCAGTTCAGCCAGTCCAGCTTCTGCCGCACGTTCTCATCGGCCATCGCCCAGGCGGTGTTGGCCCACGGATAGATCTCCTTCAACCCGAAGAGGATGGGGATGAAGAAGAGCACCATCCAGAGCATCGTGCGCGCGGAGGCGCCGAGGGGACGGCGGATCATCAGTCCCCACTCGCCGCCGGTGACGTACTGCAGCATCAGCACGGCCAGCGAGCCGGCCACGATCGAGAACCAGAAGAGGAAGCTCGGCAGGTACGCGTGGAAGAACGTCTGCGGATTGATGACATAGCCGGCGATGCTCAGCCCGAGGCCGATGATGCCGATGACCAGCGACGGCATCCGCCAACGGTCGATGCCGGTGCCGGTGGTGGATGTGCGAACGTCGGCCGTCATGGCGCACCTCCCGGCAACAGTGCCCGCTGCGCCGGCGGCAGATCGTTGATCGTGCCATTGCGGCTCAATTGCAGCGCGCGGATGTAGGCGATGATCGCCCATCGGTCGTTTACCGGAACCTGTACCGCGTACGACGGCATCGCGCCGAATCCATTCGTCATCACGTCAAAGAAGTGCCCCGTCTTCGCGTTTCGCAGCAGGTCGGTGTGAAACGACGGCGGGCGTCGCAGGCCCCGCGACGGGATCATGCCGTTGCCGTCACCGCCTCGCCCATGGCACGGCGAGCAGTAGATGTTGAAGCGCTCCTGCCCTCGGTCCATCACCGCGGCGGTGATCGGGAATGGATAACCATCGCCGTCGGCGGTGCCGATCTTGCCGGTGACGAGGAACCCTTCCAGCGGCAGCTCGCCGCGGGCGACGGTGCCGGGAATCCGCGGCCGCGCGGACATGCCGTCGGCGAAGAAGTCGCTCGGCTCGAGGGGGTCGTATTTGGGCTGGTTGGACATTTTCTGACGACAGGAAGGCAGAAAGCAGAAAGCAGAAAGCAGAAGGAAAAGCGACAGCATGCGGAGCTTGGGAACTCTCCTTCTGCCTTCTGCCTTCTGCCTTCTGCCTTTACCACGGGACATCGACAACCTCCCGCGGATGGAGTGCCTCGAGAAACTTCCAGACGCCGTCGAAGTCGAACTTCGGATCGCGCGCCTGGATGACCAGGAAGAACTTGTCGCGCGAGGCCTGATCGAAGCGCGGCACGTTGAAGACAGGGTGATACGGCATCGGCAGGCCGTTCAAGGCCAGCATGCCGAAGACCGCCGCGAAGGCGGCCAGGAGGATCGTGCACTCGAAGGTGATCGGGATCCAGGCCGGCCACGAGTTGAGCGGCTTGCCGCCGATGTTGAGCGGGTAGCTGATGACGTTGGCGTACCAGCACATGAAGAAGCCGGCGATGCCGCCGATGATCCCGCCGGCGAGGACGATGGCGGACATGCTGGACATGCCGGTCGATTTCATCCCCACCGCCTCATGCAGTCCGTGAATCGGGAATGGCGAGAAGGCGTCCATCTCCGTGTAGCCGGCGTCGCGCGCGGCTTCGGCGGCGATGGTCAGCTCCGCCGGCGAGGTGAACTCGGCGATGACACCGTACAGCCCCGTTCTGACTTTGCCGATGGCCATCGCTTACGCCTCGTGTCCTTCCGGATGCGCCTGCGCCTCGGGGAGCATCGTCCGCATTTCGAAGATCGAGATCATCGGAAGGAAGCGGACGAAGAGGAACAGCAGGAAGAGGAAGAGTCCGATCGATCCGAGGAACATGCTCCAGTCCCATTGCGTGCCGTGGTACATGCCCCAGGACGACGGCAGGAAGTCGCGGTGCAGCGAGGTGGGGATGATGACGAAACGCTCCAGCCACATGCCGACGTTGACGAACATCGCAGTGACAAAGAGCCCGAACGTCGAGGTGCGCATCTTCCGGAACCACATCATCTGCGGTGCCAGACCGTTGCAGACGATCAGCATCGCGTACATCTTCCAGTACGGGCCGGTCACACGGTTCAGCCACATGTAGCGCTCGAAGCCGTTGCCGCTGTAGTAGGCGAAGAAGGCCTCCATGGCGTACGAGTAGAAGACGATCAGGCCGGTGGCCAGCATGACCTTGCCCATGTTCTCGAGGTGCTTCATGGTGATGAAGTCCTGAAGGTGGAACATCTTCCGCGCCGGGATGGCCAGCGTCAGGACCATGGCGAAGCCGGCATAGACGGCGCCGGCGACGAAGTAGGGCGGGAAGAACGTGGCGTGCCATCCGGGGATCTGGGCCACGGCGAAATCGAAAGAGACGATGGTGTGGACGGAGAGAACGAGCGGCGTAGAGAGGCCGGCCAGGAGCAGATAGGTCGACTCATAGCGGAACCAGTGCTTGGCCGAACCGCGCCATCCGAGGGAGAGCATGCCGTAGAGGATGCGGGCGACCTTGCCGCGGGAGCGGTCGCGCAGCGTGGCCAGGTCGGGGATGAGACCGACATACCAGAAGAGCGCCGAGACGGTGGCGTAGGTCGAGACCGCGAAAACGTCCCACATCAGCGGGCTGCGGAACTGCGGCCACAGCGACATCGTGTTCGGGTAGGGGAAGAGCCAGAAGTCGTACCACGGCCGGCCGGTATGGAGCGCCGGATACAACCCGGCGGCGGCGACCGCAAACAGCGTCATGGCCTCGGCGAATCGATTGATCGACGTCCGCCACTCCTGCCGGAGTAATAAGAGAATTGCTGAGATGAGCGTGCCGGCGTGTCCAATACCGATCCACCAGACGAAGTTGAGGATGTCGAAGCCCCATCCGACCGGATGGTTGATGCCCCAGATGCCGACGCCGACGATGACCAGCTTGCCGATGGTCGCGGTCAGCAGCATCACGCCGAGGATGCCGACGCTCAGCCCCAGCCACCACAGCTTCGGCATCCGCTTCTGCAGCACGATGGCGCTGATGTGATCCGTAACCGACGCAAACGTATGCCCCGGCTCCACCGTCGGAACGGGGATGAAGCGCTCCGGGATGTCCTGGGTTACAGGACGGATTTCGTGGACTGGGGTTAGGTCGGCCATGGTTATGCTGCGCTTCGCGCATTGCCGGTTGTCGATTGGGCTGCGCGTTGTCGGTTATCGGTTGTCGGTTGTCTGCGCCGCGGGCGCGTGGTCGAAGTCGAAGGCCGGTTTACGCGAACTTGAGTCGCGAAAACAACCGACAACCGACAACCGATAACGCGCGAAGCGCAGTTCATTTGATCTCCGGATTCGGGTTCCTGATCGCGCCGAGGTACGTGGTCCGCGGGCGTGTATTCAGCTCAGCAAGCAGCGCGTAGTTCGTCGGCTCGCCCTTCAAAGCAGCCACGCGGCTGGTCTTGTCATTCATGTCGCCGAACACGATCGCATCTGTCGGGCAGGCCTGCTGGCAGGCGGTGACGATTTCGCCGTCGCGCACGCGCCGGCCCTGCTTTTCGGCGTCGATCTTGGCTGCATTGATGCGCTGCACGCAGTAGGTGCACTTTTCCATGACGCCGCGGGTGCGCACGGTGACGTCGGGATTGCGCTGGGCCTTGAGGGCCGGCGTTTCGTAGTCTGCGTAGTGGAAAAAGTTGAAACGGCGCACTTTGTAGGGACAGTTGTTCGAGCAGTAGCGCGTGCCGACGCAGCGGTTGTAGGTCATGTCGTTCAGCCCTTCCGGGCTGTGAGACGTGGCGCCGACCGGGCAGACCGGCTCGCACGGCGCCTGCTCGCACTGCATGCACGGCACCGGCTGGTGATAGACCTCGGGGTTCTCGGGGTTGCCTTTGTAGTAGCGGTCGATGCGCAGCCAGTGCATCTCGCGCTCGGCCACGACCTGGTCCTTGCCGACGATGGGGATGTTGTTCTCCGACTGGCAGGCCACCACGCAGCCGTTGCAGCCGGTGCAGACGGAGGTGTCGATGACCATGGCCCAGGCGTGCGACTTGTACTCGAAGCCCGGGTACATCGAATCCTTGCTCAGCTCTTCTTCCGGTTTGTGCTCGCGGACGAAGTCGGGATTCTTGAGGTACTCGGCGAAGGTCGCCGAGCGGATGATGCCGCGGTCGGCGCCGACGTCGCTGACGTTCAGGCTCTGGTGCTCCTGCGTGCAGGCGACGGAGTAGGGGGCATCGTTCGTCAGCGCGATCTCGGCACCCGGTCCCCCATTGAGCGCGTCGGCAAAACGGAACGGGTTGACATCGACGCCGAGTGTGCCGCCGGAGAGGTGGAACGATTCGAGAGAGGGGGCGAGCATGCTGTCTGCCGGTGCCGGCGTGGCGATCTTGCCTCCGCGCGTCCGTCCGTAGCCCATGAACATGGTGATCGTGCCGTCCGCGTGGCCCGGTACGACCCAGATCGGCGTGCGCACCGTGCGGCCGCGGTAACGGATGTCGGCCATCAGCGTCTGCTTCTCGTTCACCAGCGCGTCGCGCCGTTTCTCGTCGTAGCCGATGGCAACGGCGGTCTTCGGACTGACCAGCGCCACGTTCTCCCAGCAGATCTTCGTCTGCGGCTTCGGCAACTCCTGCAGCCAGCCGTTGTTGGCGTAGCGCCCGTCGTAGACGTTGGGGTCGGGTAGGATGCGGAGCTCGTAACCCGCGGTCTCGCTGGCGGCTTGCCTCCCTGGGACCGCGGGCGTCCCGCCCGCGCTTCTCGCGGGGAGTGCTGTTCCCGCGATCACCCCGTCGTTCAACCACTTCCGCCACGTAGCGTTGAAGTTCAGCGCCCCAACCTTCGCCGACCAGTAGCCACGCACGACGTCATAAGGCGATGCATCCAATCCACCGAGAAGGGCGCCGAGAACCTCATGCGGCGACCGCCCGTTGTACAGCGGCGCGATGAGCGGCTGGACGATCGAGACTGTCCCATCGTGCGCACGCGCATCGCTCCACGACTCGAGGTAGTGTGTCTCGGGGATGTGCCAATGCACGTGCATCGACGTCTCGTCGTAGTACGGCGAGAGGTGCGCACGGAACGGCACCTTGTCTAACGCATTGACGAAGGCGACGTCGCCCGGCGCGTCGTAGACGGGGTTGCCGCCGAGCATGATCAGTGTCTTCACCGCGCCGGCATTCATGTCGGCCACGAGCTGCCTGAGCGAGTCGAGCTGATTGACCGGGGCCACTTCCACCGGATCGGTGATGGTGACCGTCGAACCGATGTTGCCGAGGGCCTGGTTGATGGCCATGGCCAGAGCGTGGACCGCGGGCGGCTGCTCTTCGCCGGCGACGACGATGCTGGCGCCGCGGTTCTTCTGGAGGTCGCGGACGAGAGCGGAAATGAAGTTGTCGGTTGTCGGTTGTCGGTTGTCGGAGGGTTGGCCGCCGGATAGCGACGCTGCGATCGCGCGGGCGTAGTCCTCGACCTGTGACGGCCGCACGGCCAGCCGGTGATCGGCCAGCGATCCAGTGCCTGTGGGGCCGGACTCGATCACGTAGAGGCGATTGATCGACGTCGTCCCCTTGCGCACTTTGCGGCGGCTGGAGAAATCGCGCGCGTAGCGGAGGTGGCCGGGGCCGCGCTCGAGGATGTCGGAGTCAAGCGAGACGACGACGTTCGCTTTGTCGAAGTGATAGACGGCGTTGGCGTATCCGCCGAAGGCGAGCCGCAGCCCCTCGCGCACGTTGTGGCCGCCGGCCGGCTCCCACTGATGCCATTTCGCATCGGGAGACTGCGCCAGGAATTGCTGGATCTGCGCGCCAAGCGTCGGCGAGGTGATGGTCTGCGTGAGGAGGCGCACGCCGCCGGCTTTGACCGCGGGGGACAGCGTGGCCAGGAACTCGCTCCAGGTCGAGATCTCTCCGAGGTGGCGGACCACCTGGGAACGGTCAGGATCGTAGAGGCCGAGGATCGAGGCCTGCATCCAGGAGTTGGTGGCGCCGAGGCTGGAGGGATGATCGGGATTCCCTTCGATCTTCGTCGGGCGGCCCATGTGGCTCTCGACGAGCACGCCGTGGGCGTAGCCGCTGATCGGCATGGCCGAGGCAAAGAAGATCGGCTTGCCGGGGATGAGCCCTTCCGGTTGGCGGACGTAGGGGACGATCTTCTCCGCGGGCCGGTTGCAGGCCGCCAACCCGCCGAGGGCCATGGAAGCGCCCATCAGCTTGACGAAATCGCGCCGGTCGACGCCGCGCTCGAGTGCCAGCGCCCCCGCCGGGAACTCCGTCTCGACGGCCTGCTCGAAGTCCTCGCGCGACAGCTCGTCGAGGCTCTTCCAGTACTCGTTGGTGAGACGGGTACGGAACCTTGCGAGATTGAGTTCGTTGGTTTCAGTCATGGCGTTGATGCGTTATCGGTTATCGGTTGTCGATTATCAGTTGTTGGAACCCGTGGTGTTGGGCTCCGGCAACTGATAACCGACAACCGACAACCCTAGTAATGACACGTCGAGCAATTCGTCAGCTTCTGAATGTTGTACTCCTGCACCAGCTTCGGGCCGATGCGTTCCTGATCGTTGGCGATGTAGGCCATGTTGAACACTTCGCTGCGCGGGCGGACGAACTGCTCCGGCGCGCGGTGGCAACTGAGGCACCACTCCATCGTCAGCGGCGAGGCCTGATAGGTCAGCGGCATCTTGTCGATGCGGCCGTGGCAGCTCGCGCAGCCGATCCCTTTGTTGACGTGGATGGAGTGGTTGAAATGGACGAAGTCGGGCAGCCGGTGAACGCGCGACCAGATGATCGGCTTTCCGGTGGCGAAGCTGGAGCGCACCGGCTCCAGCATGTCGGCGTTGGTCCAGATCTGGGAGTGGCAGTTCATGCAGGTCTGCGTCGGTGGGATGCCGGCGAAGTTGGAGGTCTCGACGCTCGTATGACAATACCGGCAGTCGATCCCCAGCCCGGCCACGTGATGCTGATGGCTGAACGGCACCGGCTGCTCCCGCTCGATCCCCTGATCGGTGGCATACGGCGAGCGGACCACGCCCCCGATCACCCACAGGACGAATCCGGCGACGAAGACGGCACCGAAGATCGTGACGCGGGCGAGAGTGTTGGCGTAACGCTGGAAAATCTGAGCCATCTACAGGCTGCTACCTTGGTGGGATGCGACGAGGTGCAAAATCGGCCGCGATCATATCGAAAACAGTCAGTGACGCAAGACACGGGATTCAGTGACTGCGGTTGCGCGGTCCCGCGGTTACGCGGTCTCGCGGCAGCCCATTGTACGAAACGTGCGCTATGCATCGAGCACCGCGAGACCCCGCAACCGCGAGACCGCGAGACCCGTCCTCAGACCTTCTTCGGCGCGACCCTCGAAACGCCCCCGGAGACGACCAGCGCCATGACGCTGGCGCTGTCGACGGCCAGCGCCTCCACCCGCTCTCGCGCTACCACTACCAGCGTCCCGGCCATGCTGTACGAAAAGGGAAGGTAGACGGCGATCTGTCCAGGCATGGCCAGAAACCCGAGGTCATCCTGCGTGACGAACCCCAGCGTCCTCACCCCCTCGGTGATGGTCACTGCCACCGGCTGATCGAACCGCTTCTTGTCCCCGACGAACGCTTCCAGCAGATCCTTGATCGATGCATAGATCAGCCTTACCAGCGGCGCCCGCGTGAACACCGTCTCGGTGAGCCGCAGGAACTTCCGTACGAAGAAGTTCGAC
>DATMNC010000107.1:0-43765 GCA_035569395.1 Thermoanaerobaculia bacterium
GCCTTGTCAAGATCCTCAGCGGCGAGGAACAGTGGCGCAATTTGACGGCGATGGACAAGTACTACGAGAACGGTCCGCTGCCGTCGTGGCTCGGCTGGTACGTACAGCAATGGCCGCACTCGTTCCACGCCTTCTCCGCCGGCCTGACGCTCGCCGTCGAGCTGTTCGTTGTCTGGCTCCTTTTCGCGCCGCGCAAGAACTCGCTCTGCAGGCTGATCGCATTCCTCATCGTGACGCCGCTGCAGATAGGCATCATCCTGACGGCGAACTA
This sequence comes from Thermoanaerobaculia bacterium, assembly GCA_035569395.1. Classification (GTDB taxonomy): domain Bacteria; phylum Acidobacteriota; class Thermoanaerobaculia; order Gp7-AA8; family Gp7-AA8; genus JADGNZ01. The sequence goes on from DATMNC010000107.1 coordinate 272, forward strand.
TGCGTTCCTGAACTATCTGGTGCTCTTCCTGGGAGTGCTGCTGCTCGATGACTCCATCCTACGAGGAGCGGCGCCCGCGCCGGCGGCGAAGAAACCGTCGATCGCCGCGGCAGTGGTGTTGACGACGATCTTCCTCACATCGATCGCCAGCTTCGTGATGCCGTCGTTCCCGACCGCCACGCTGCTCGAGCCGTTTCGCATCGCCAATCGCTACGGCCTCTTCGCGGTCATGACCCGCAACCGGTACGAGATCGAGTTCCAGGGAACGCGCGACGGCATCACATGGGTCGCCTATCCGTTCCGCTACAAGCCGCAGGATGTCCGCCACCGGCCGGGCCTCTACGCTCCCTACCAGCCGCGCTTCGAGTGGAACCTCTGGTTCGCCTCGCTCGGATCGTGGGACGAGAACCGATGGGTGCTGAACACCGAGGGGCGGCTGCTCGAAAACTCCCCGCCGGTTCTCGAGCTGTTCACAAGCAATCCGTTCGCGGACAAGCCGCCCATTGCGGTCCGCGCCGTCGCTTATCAGTACTGGTTCACCACCCGCGAGGAGCGCGCACGCACCGGCGCATGGTGGCGGCGCGAAGCGCTCGGTGCCTACGCACCGTCGGCGAAGCGCGCCGGGGACGGCAGCATTACGTTCGATAGCGACTGAGCTGGCACGCGAGTCGCTATTTGAGCTGCATGGGAAACCTGCTTTGGCTCCTCATCATGCTCCTCGTAATTCTGTGGCTTGCCGGCTTTGCGATGCATTGGGGCGGCCCACTCATTCACCTGCTGCTCGTGGTCGCCGTGATCGTGCTGGTCATTCAACTCATCACCGGCCGGCGCGTGGTGTAGCCAGACCACGCACTAATGCCGCGTTAGCGGCAAGGCGACGGTAGCCAGGGGTGCGAGCGTTTTTTGCGAGCACCTCTGGTAAAAAGATGCATGGTTTCGTGCCGCGTCAGCGGCACTTGAGTAGTCGGGGCCTCCATCCATTGCCGCTGACGCGGCACGATTTCAGATCGCATCGGGCTCCAGGGGTGCTCGCAAAACGCTCGCACCCCTGGCTACCGTCTTGAGCCGCGATCGCGGCGTCGTAGACGTCCAATCTCCAGGACGCGTCGGGTAGTCAAACCACGCGCTTGAATGCGGCGACGAGCCGCGCGACGCGATCGGCGTCGACGGGCGCTTCCACGCGTCCGTCGAACTTGATCGACGTTCCGACGATCGCGCCGTCAGCGTCCGCGAACGCGCCCGCATTCGCCTCCGTCAAGCCGCTGCCGATGAGAATCGGTACGTCGGGAAGCGCCTGGCACAATGCAGTGAAGCCTGCGCGATCAGGCTCCGCTCCCGTCTCCGCACCGCTGACGATGATGCCGTCCGCAAGTCCGCGATACCTCAAGTCTTTCGCCGCCTGAATTGCATCCAACGCAACGACCGGCACCGCGTGCTTGACCATATGGTCGGCGAAGAGCAGAACGTCCGGCGCGATGGCCGCCCGCTTGCGCAACGTCTCCGCGGCGCGGCCTTCGATGATCCCCTGATCGGTCAGCATCGCGCCGGTGTGGACGTTGACGCGGATGAAGGCCGCCCCCGTTGCCGCGGCGATGGCGATAGCCGACGCCGCATCGTTCCGCAAGACGTTCACGCCAAACGGCAGCGGCACCTCCGCCGTCACGGCGGCGATCACACGCGTCAGCGCTGCCACCGTCTCCGCCGGCACGCGATCCTTGAAGAATGGCCGGTCGCCGAAATTCTCGAACGCCATTGCATCGCAGCCGCCGTCGCGCAACGCACGCGCGTCGCGCAATGCCGCGTCGATCACGGTCTGCATCGAACCGGAGTACCGAGGAGCACCGGGGAGAGCGTCGACATGCACCATGCCGATGATGGCGTTACGGCCGAAGCGTTGTCGGAAGTCGTCGCGGGTAAACATGCAGGCTCGTTTCAATGCTGTCGATCCCAACCCCCAAGCTGAAGGGCGATATCCGTGCAGGCCTTACGTAGATTGTCCGCGAGCGTTCGGTCGACCACGGAGCGGGCCACGACCATTCCGCCCACGCAGAGCGCGGCGATCGCCTGTGCTTTGGCGCGGCGGGGAGGCTTCTTGTCGGTCAGGCTCCGCTCCAGAACGCTCACCATGGCCTTGAACACGGTCTCGAAGGCCTGCTTTGCGCCCTCACGACTGCGCGCGACGTCGCTCGGCAAGGCCACCATCGGACAGGAGTTCTCCACGTCTTCGAAATGCTGGCGGGACAGATAGGCATCGACGACCTGCGGTCCGACGTCGGTGGATGAGAGATCGACGTGCACCCCCTCCCAGCAGTTCTCCCAAGTGGGGTCGGTGAAGAAGCACCCGAGGACCTCGGCGTAGAGGTCGCTCTTGCTTTCGAAGTAGCTGTAGAAGCCTCCGTGCGTGAGGCCGGCGCCGGCCATGATCTGATTGATCGAGACGTTGTCGAAGCCAAATCGGTTGAATAGCTTTCGCGCGCTTTCGATGATCGTCTTCTTCACCTCGGCGCGATGACTTGCTGGGTAAGGCATGCCGCTCCTCCCTCTTTGAAAATGCAGTGTCCGCCGATCGAGAATATTACGTTGAACATATTCTGCCTTCATGTTTCCATCCCAGCCGTGCGGGAAACCCGCGGGAGGAAATGAATGAGCGATCACGAGAACGTTCCCACTTCGACGAATCGGCGCCAAATGATCATCGGTGCCGCAGCCGCATTCGGCGGGATGGCCCTTTTCTCAACCGATGGCCTGGCCGCAGAGGAGGGAGCCGTTCGCGCGGCAGCGTCCATCCATCAGGAGCCCGTTTTCAAGGCCAGCAGGAAGCGGGTCTATGACGCGCTCACCGAGGCCGGACAGTTCCAGAAAATCATCGACATCAGCGGCGTATTGAAGTCGATGAAGATTGGCACGAAGCCGGCCGAGATCAGCCGGGAAGTGGGGGGGACGTTCACGATCTTTGGCGGCTATATCGTCGGACGCCATATCGAGCTGGTTCCGGAAGTGCGCATCGTGCAGGCCTGGCGCGTCGGCAATTGGGATCCGGGAGTCTATTCGCTGGCGAGATTCGAGCTGAAGGAACACGACGGTGGCACGCGAATCGTCTTCGACCACACCGGCTTTCCGAGCGCCGAGGCACAACACCTCGCGGACGGGTGGACGGAGCACTACTGGGAACCGATGACGAAGTACCTGGCGTAGCACGACGCCTGCGCGGCGAAGCCGTAACGGAGCGCTGGCGTCTCGCCGGCTGGCGCAGCGGCGGCCTGCGCTGAGCGAAGCCGAACGGTCTCGCCGCTGCGTTGGCGCCTGCACCGCCGGTTCCGAGTTCACGAACGAGCTTTCCGAGTTCATGAACGAGCTTTCCGAGTTCACGAACGAGCTTTCCGAGTTCGTTCATGAGCTTCCAAGCTCACCCGCGTGCTTTCAATGGCCGCTGTCGGACGGTAAATCCCTCACTGCCCGTGAGACCTCACTCCTGGGCCGGCGAAGCCGGCTTACGGCGGCTTCGCCGCCGGTTTTAGCGCGATGCGGAACGCATGGCGTTTCGCATCGCGCTTGCCACTCCTCGTGATAACCTCAGCGGCGAGACGCCGCTGAGCCAGCCCGCGAGACGCCAGCGCTCCGTCAGATCAACGCCACCACCCTCGCCGCCAGCCGGGGATCGCCGATCGTTTCCGCTACGTCGCCAAACGACGGCAGCGCACCGCGCCAGCGCAGTTCATCGACGTCGTCAAAGAGAGGCTCATCGGTTCGCAGCGTTGCCAGGGTCTTGAAGAGCAATGCCAGCTCGCGGTTCGGACCATTGAGAACCTGATCCGGGAACTCTTCGATCGGACCGTACTGCGCGACCAGGCGCGCGGCGGTCTTCGTGCCGATGCGCGGAATGCCGGGATAACCGTCCGCGGCGTCGCCCGAAAGCGCCAGGTAGTCGGGGATCAGCGCAGGGGCGACCCCAAACTTCGCGCGGACGCCGGCATCGTCGCGAATCAGGCCGCTCTTCCGGTCGACCTGAACGATGCGATCCCCCACCACGCACTGCGCCAGATCCTTGTCGGGCGTCCAGATGCACACTTTCTCGACGCGCGAATCGCGGCCGGCGAGGTATGCGGCGGAGGCAAGGGCATCGTCGGCTTCGAGCTCGACCATCGGCCAGGTGGCCACGCCCATCGCCACGAGCGCGGTTTCCAGCGGATGAAACTGCGCCCACAGCGCGCGCTCGATTCCCGCGCCCGTCTTGTAGCCCGGCCAGAGGTCATTGCGGAACGACTCGATGACATGATCGGTGGCCACGCCGATGTGCGTGGCGCCCCCTTCCAGCATCTGCGCGACCGTGCCGAGAACGCCGGCCACCGCGCCGAACGGAGGATCGCTCTTCTTGAAACGGCGGATCCCGAAGAAATGGCGGAACAGCTCATACGTGCCGTCGATGAGGTGAACGATCATGCGTTTGCCAGTCGAAGCGCGGCGGCCATCTGATGGAGATGCCAGCCGTATTGCCTCTCTTCCTGCTGACAACTGTAGACGAGCTTGTGGTCGTGCTCATCGTCGCTCGGGATCACGCGCGCGGCCAGCGACGCCCAATCGGGAAGATCGTCGGCCGGCCGCGGAGCGGCGTCGAAGTACGGACGGCCGATGGAGGCGTATGCGGCCAGCATGGCTACGGCCAGATGGTCGACGGCATCTGCAGCGAGATACGGCAGCAGAACCCGGGTGGCGTGACAAGCCGTGACGAGATGGAGGACGGTGAAATCGCCGGTCGCCAGAAAGAGCAATGCGGCGATCTTCGCCAGATCGCCAAGCGCGAGATCCCTGATCACGTACCGGTAGTCGTCGAAGGCGGGAATGGCCACCACCTTCAGGATGCTGCCGCTGATGCTGAGCGTTCCAAACGATTTCGGGAAACGATCATCACGGTTCATCGCCAGAAAGGCATCGATGGCCGATTCCCAACGCTCCTCGTCACGGCGTTTCAGCTCTACGTAACCGATATCCCACGAGGTGAGGGCGTCCGGAAGATCGACGTCGTCTTCGCTGTCGACTGCATAGGCCGTCCGTATCAGACCGTGAAAAGCCTCGCTGGCGAGGCCGGGAGTCAGCGGCGCTATGGCATCACGCAGAAGGACATCCCTCCCCTTCTCCTTCAGCTCGGCGGCGAACTTCGCCGACAGAGCTTTCTCGCTTACCGGCTTCGAGCGCAGACGCTGCTGGTAGAACGCCGCGAACTCGCGCAGCCGGTCGTCGCTCGCACCCAGGCGGTCGAGGGCAACGAGCGCCATGGCCAGATGATTGGCCATGCCGTTCGCGTAGCTGGCGCTGAACGGCCGTGAATCGTCAAGCAGCGTATGCAGCGTGCCCGTGGCTACTCCTCCTCGAGTCCCTGGCTGATGCGGAAGACATGTCCGTCCGGATGGCGGACGTGCATCTCGCGGACGCCCCACGGCTCGTCGGTCGGCGGCCAGGTGATCTCCAGCCCCTGCTCGACGCAGTGCTTGTGGATTTCGTCGACATTCTCGACCCAGATCGACATCCACACGCCTTCGTCCTCCACCTCGGAATCCCCGCGAGTGGTCGGGAGTGCGCTCTTTCCCCTGCCGCCCTGTCCGTCGTGGCAGAGAAAGATCTCGCAGTCGCCGGAGCAGACGCCGCCGAACGTCGGCGGCTCGCCCCAGTCCCACCCTTTCTTCCAGCCGAGGCGCTCGAACCATGCGAAGCTCTCCGCGATATTGGAGACGTTCAGGATCGGGGTGATTCGTTTCGCGATCATTGACAACCCTCCTGAGAACTCTTGCCGGGCTAACCCGTATAGGAACCGCGGCGTCTAATTCTGGCAGCAACGAGGGACTTCGTAATGCGTAAAACGACCGCGCCGTTGATGGCGTCTCTGGTGGTTCTTTTCCTCTTCATCGCACCGCTTCGCGCGGAGGACCCCAAGCCGCAAGACAAACCTGCCGCCGACAAGGCTGGTGACAAGGCGGCGGAAAAGCCTCCCGAGCCGGCGAAATTCGTCCGGCAGCACAAGACGAAGCTCGGCGGCGCGGACGTCGCCTACACCTCCACCGCCGAGGAGATCTACCTCAAGGACAACGACGGGAAGAACACGGCCAGCTTCTTCACCATCGCCTACACCAAGGATGGCGTGGCGCGGCAGGAAGAGCGGCCGATCACCTTCGTCTACAACGGCGGGCCGGGCTCGGCTTCCCTCTGGCTGCACTTCGGACTGGTCGGCCCACGGATCATCGACATCCCCAGCGATGCCGCCGATCCCGGCAGCCCGCCGTACAAACTGCGCGACAACGACGACACCATCTTCCGCGCCACCGATCTCGTCTTCATCGATCCCGTCGGCACCGGCTACAGCCACGCCATGGGCGACAAGAAGAACGAGGATTTCTGGGGCTACGATGAAGACGCCGACTCGGTCGCGGAGTTCATCCGCACCTTCATCACCCAGCACAATCGCTGGAACTCCCCGAAGTACATCCTAGGCGAGAGCTACGGCGGCATCCGCTCGGCGCTCCTCGTCCCTCGCCTGCAGGGAAACTTCGGCGTCGGCCTCAACGGCGTCATCCTCCTCTCGCCGGCCCTCAACATGGGGACGCTGCCGTTCGTCGTCAACGGAAACGACCTGACGTACGCGACGTCGCTGCCCGCCCTGGCCGCGACGGCGTACTACCACCACAAGCTACCCGATCAGTGGAAGGATCTCGATACGCTTCTCCGCGAAGTCGAGAAGTTCGCGGGGACGGAGTATCTGGTGGCGCTCTTCCAGGGCGATGAGTTGCCGAAAGCGGAGAAGGAACGGATCGCGGATCGGGTGCACCGCTACACCGGAATCTCGAAGGAGTACATCCTTCGCGCCGATCTGCGGATCTACGCGCCGCGTTTCACCAAGGAGTTGCTGCGCGACGAGGGGAAGTCGGTGGGCATCCTCGACGGACGCTACGTGCAGACCGAGATCGACCGTGTGGCGGAGTTTCCGGACAACGACGCCTTCAACGCCAAGACCGGACCGATCTACATCTCCCTTTTCCAGAACTATCTCCGTAACGAGCTCGGCGTCGACCTGGTGAAGCGTTACGCGCCGCAGAATGGCGAGGCCAATCAGAAGTGGAAGCGCCCCGCGAACGGGCGAGGCGCCTTCGCCGGCTACGTCGACGTCACCGGCGCGCTGGCGCAGGGGACGAAGGACAACGAGGCGCTGCGCGTCTTCGCCGCCGCCGGCTACAACGACCTGACCACGTCGTACTTCGCCATGCGCTACATGCTCGAGCACAGCGGCATCGACGCCAACCGTCTGACCATCAAGGACTATCCCGGCGGCCACATGATGTACCTGCACCGCCCATCGCTCGAGGCGCTGTCAAAGGACATCGTGGCGTTCATCGAGAAGGGGCACTAGCGTTACGAAAAGCCATCCGCAGATGACGCAGATGTTCGCAGATAAAAACCGTCTTACATCTGCGTTCATCTGCGCCATCTGCGGATGGTCTTTGACTTTGATTCAGCGACGGCGCCGGCCTGCAGGCGGCCGAGACGCCGCCGGTTTCCGGCTGGCCGCAACCGGCGCCCCACCCCGCCGCGCCGCGTTCACCTTCGCACGCGCGCGATCGTCGGCTTTTCGTGCCCGGATGGCGGCGATCCGTTCCTGGATCGGGATCTCCAGTTTCTCGGCGGGCTTGTGCGAGTAATCGAAGTCGGGGACGGTGATCCGCGGCAGACGCTTGCTGATGGCGCGCTCGATGGCGCGGAGATCGTTCTCCTCGTCGGGAGCGACGAAGGTGATGGCATCGCCGGTCAGCTCCGCCCGGGCCGTGCGGCCGACGCGGTGGATGTAATCCTCCGGCATCCCCGGGACGTCGAAATTCACCACGTGCGAGAGCGCCTCGACGTCGATGCCGCGCGCGGCGATGTCGGTGGCCACCAGGATCTGGTAGCGGCCGTTCTTGAAACCGGCCAGCGCGTCGGTGCGCTGAGCCTGGCTGCGATTGCCGTGGATCCTGGCCACGCGCACCTTGTGGCGCTCGAGCTGTTCGAAGACGCGGTTGGCACGGTGCTTGGTGCGGGTGAAGACGATGGCGTTCTGAATCTCGCCGCGCTTGAGAAGCGTCTCCAGCAGCGGCAGCTTCAGATCCTGCGACACCGGGAAGACCGACTGCGTGATGCCGGTCGCCGGCGCTGACTTCCGCTCGATGGAGATCGTGGCCGGGTTCCTGAGCATCTCCTTCGACAGCTCGACGATCGGCTGCGGCAGCGTTGCGGAGAAGAACAGCGTCTGCAGTCTTGGCGGCAGATGTTTCAGCACGCGGCGGATGTCGGGTAGGAAGCCCATGTCCAGCATCCGGTCGGCCTCGTCGAGCACGAGCACTTCCAGCCCCGCGAGCTTTGCGTAGCCGTACTGGAAGTGATCGAGCAGACGCCCGGGCGTTGCAACCAGCACGTCGACACCGGTGCGGAAGGCGTGCTCCTGCGGTCCCATGCCGACGCCGCCGTAGATCGCGGCGCCGGACAGCGGCGTGTGAACGGCCAGCTCACGCAGATGCTCGTCGATCTGCGCGGCCAGCTCGCGCGTCGGGGTGAGGATCAGGGCGCGCGTCGTGCCGCGCTTTTTGGCGATGAGACGGTTGAGGATCGGAAGCAGGAATGCCGCGCTCTTGCCGCTGCCGGTCATGGCACAGGCCAGGACGTCTTTGCCGGCGATTGCCGGCGGCATGGCGTCGGTCTGAATGGGTGTCGGCCGTTTGAAGCCGAGCTCTTTGACTCCGCGCAGCAGATCGGCGTGGAGTCCGAATTTTGAAAATGGCATGTCGATAAATTTTCCTTCGCCGCAGGAACGCGCGCGGGAGGTAAGACATTGCGTCGTCCTCTCTTCGCGGCTTCGCGTGAGATCGATATCACGCGAAGACGCGAAGGCGCGAAGGGAGGACTGGTTAGCAGGAGCGTGCGCGGCAGAAACGTTCATTCGTCACTGCCGGCCGAGCCTTGGGCAACCAGCGCAGCCGGCCGTGCCGGCCTATGGTTTGTCCCGCGTGATCGTCGCCCAGAAGGGCAGGAACTTCTTCGCCTGGGCCGCCCCCTCGTCGGTCACTGCCGTCTTCGTCAGGTTCAGTTTCGTCAGCCGCGACAACGGCTTCAAACCGGCAAGACCCGCGTCCGTGACGGAGGTTCCGCTTAGATTGAGGCCGGCGACAGTCTTGAGATTTCCGATCTGCGCCAGGCCGGCGTCGGTGATGGCGTCGCCTCTGAGGTTGAGGACTTGCAGCTTTGTCATCCTGGTGAGATGGGAAAGGCCGGCATCGGTCACCTTGGTCTCTGCCAGGCCGAGCTCAGTCAGGTTGGTCATGTTTTCCAGTTGGGCCAGGCCGGCATCGGTCACGTTGGTCGCAGTCAGGCCGAGCGAGGTCAGGTTCGTCAACGTCTTCAATTGAGCGAGGCCGGCGTCGGTGATTCTTGTGCCGCGCAACCCGAGGGACTCGAGCTGGGTCAGACTGGCGACGGTTGCCAGCCCGGCGTCGGTTGCAGACGTCCCACCGAGCGTCAGTGTTCGAAGCGCGGGGAGAGTCTTCAATACCTTCAGGCCCTCGTCTCCGATGGCGGCGCTCGACAAGCCGAGGGTGGCCAGCTTCGAGAGGCCTTTGAGCTGCGCCATCGAGGCATCGTTCATCGTCTCGTTCTGGATGTTCAAGAGAGTCAGTTCAGGAAGATCTCGCAGTAGAGGAAGAAGTGCCGAAAGATCCCCGACCTTCGTTTCGAGACCCAATCTCACGACCTGACCGTTCTCGACGATGACGGTTGCGCCGCCGCTCTTGAGACGGGCGATCACGCCCGTCGGATCGTCGCTGCTCTTGATCTCCGGCTTGGTTTCCACCGCCGGCATAGGCTGCGCTACCGCCGGCGCCGCCGCTCTCCTGGGAACGACAGCGGTTGAGGCCCTGCCACCTTCCGTGGCATCCAGCCGGAACTCGATGTACGGCGTGCGGACGACGCGCACAGTGTTCGCGTCTTTGGCAGTCGGCTCGTCGTGCAGATAGAAGCTGTACTTCACCCGTCGCTCTTCGGGATAGTAGAGCGCGTGCCAGAAGGTTCGTATTGGCGGCCGTGACGGATCGGCGGCCTGGGACCACACCGCGTCGACCCTCTGATGGGTCTGGGAGATGAGCTCCTCGGAAAGGAGTCCCGAGGACGTGTTGAGGTTTTCCGTCAGCAGTGCGTAACGCTTACACTCCTTCCTCGCTTCGTCGGCGGAAGGCGGCTTATTGTCGTTGAGATGCTGGTTGATCGAGAAGTTCGTCATCACCAGCGGCTTTCCGGGGTTCTCGATGATGTACTCCTTGTTATGGGCGTAGGAGTACTCCCATACGAACGACTTTCCGTAGCGATCGGCGATCAGGTAGTGAACGGGGATGAACCCGTAATACTGCTTCGTCTGCAGGAGGGCCTGCTTGGCCTCGTCGACGGTGGCACAGGTGTCGAGCAACAGGCGGAGCGTCTGCAACTCTCCCAGCCCGGCTGCCGAGCCGCCAACCGGCTCAATGGGATGTTTTTCGAAGGCCTCATCATCCATGGCCATGGTGACGGTGAGCCCCTCGGAGTTCATGCCGTCGAGCACGCCGCTGAGGAGGTCATACGCCACCATGGCCACTGAGGCATAGCCGTGATCGGGATGAAGCTCGATCAGGTACGGCCGCGCCGTCGGATGCAGCATTCCGGGCTGCAGAAAGCCGAAGGTCAGCCCGCCGGTGGAGTAGTCATAGTCGCGGGAGACGACGCTGGTGCCGGTCGCTGTCAGGTTGGGCGGGATCTGGGCGATCGAGCAGGCCGCGTGCAGTTCGGTGAATCCGACGGCGGAGAAGTCCCAATGGTCGTCATCGATCGAATGGCCGAACAATGAGGCCAGGCCGCGCATCCGCTCGTAGAGGATCGGGTAGTTCTTCTCGATATAGAGGCGTTGCGCGCGTGTCCGCACCGGATCGGTGCCTGGCGTGAGTTTGGCTTGATACCGGTCGCGAGCGATCTCGGCCAGCCTCCGGCCGATGGCCTCGTTCGTCCCCTTCAGGATCAGGTGACGGACTTCCATCGAATCCGCGGGGCTGCCGGCAATGATCCGCTCCTGTTCGACCAGCGGTTGCGAAGCGGCCAGGCAGGAGGCGGTGAGAACGAAAGCGCAGACCAGTGTGAATGCCGTATGGATCTTCCGCAAGACCATGATGAATCTCCTTTGACCCCTATGAACGGAGCGGGCAGGGCATTGGTTAACGGTTTGACTGACCACTGGTCATTATCTTAACCTGCGGTCATGAAAAATCAATCGCTGCGGCAGCGATACCGTCAGGAGCTCCGCCGGGTCATCCTCGAGTCGGCTCGGGAAGCCTTCGTTCAGGACGGCTACGAGAGTCTCTCCATGCGCTCCCTGGCCGAGCGCATCGGCTGCTCCCATGGCAGCATCTACCTGCACTTCAAAGACAAAGAGGAGCTCTTCGACTGCCTGGTCGAGGAAAGCTTCGCGCAACTGGCCGAGGTGCTGGCCGCGCTGAAGCCCGAAGGAAAGAAGATCGATCCGGTAGAACTGCTGCGAAAGGCCGGACGCGCCTACGTCGACTTCGGCCTGCGCAATCCCGGCGCGTACGAATTCGCCTTCGTCCTCCGCCGCCCGGGAGCATCACACCCGGAGAAACCGCATCTGGCCTACGAGCGCCTGCGATCCATCATGAAGCAGTGCATCGACGAGAAGCGATTCCGCCGCATCGGCGTCGACACCGCAAGCCAGGCCGTGTGGACTGCCGTCCATGGCGTGACCTCCCTCCTGATTTTCCGCCCGCACTTTCCGTGGGCTTCCAAGGAGAAGGTGATCGCGCAGGTGGTCGACAGCGCGATAAACGGTCTGCTCGCCGAGCCGGCGCGGCCGGCGCGGAAAACCCAGCGATAACGTCTAGTAAACGCGCAGTGCTAGCCTCTGCGACTCCGACCGCAAGCCAGGACTAATGTGCCACATCTTTCTCCCGATTGGCTCATCTACAGCACAGCGGCCAATGCTAATTTAATTAATGCCTCACGCTCCGTCGCCGCGGCACACTCCCCGGCGATGGTGGCGTGACCACCGGCGCGACCGCCACGACATTCGGCGTTCCGGTTCCTACCACCGGAAGCAGGGAAAAGACGTGCGTGTCGCCGCTGACGTTGTCGATCGACATCGCCGAGGCAGTCACGCGCGCGCTGCCCGACGTCGCCGTGACCACCACCTGGACGTTCGTCCGATCCTTGCTGCGGTCGGGGGTATCGAGGCCAAGCTCGCTGAAGACCGTGTCGAGACGGATTTGTTGATACGGGCCGACGGTCACATCCTTCTCGGCGATTGCGACGTTGCGGTTGCCCGCCTCGTAGAGGCGCACACTGACCACACCCACTCCGCCGCCGACCTCGTTGAGGATCAGGAGCCAGCGGCTGCCGCGCGTGGGATCGAGCGACTGATCGAGTCCGTCGAACTGCAGCGGCTTCTGCGCGGACGATGCGGCGCCGCTGATCGCATCCGAGAGCGTCGTTTGCAGCGGCAGCGCCGCGATCGGCGTGATCGTCGCGCCGTTGACGCCCTGGAGGATCGCGTAGACCTTCGCTCCCGGCGGCGCGCTCACGAAGATGCTTCCCTGCGCCGTGGCGTTGCCGAACATCTCTTTGGCCGCGTCGGTGAATACCTGGCTGCCGCCCGCGGGGAGCGGGATGTCGACCTTCGGCACCGGTCCTATGCCCGTGCTGTTATGGAACGAAGCGCTGAACGTGGCCGCGGCAGCTGACGGCGCGATGAATCCGAGGGCCGTCGCATACGATGGCGCCGCACCGGCCGAGGCGGGCGTCGTCAGTACCGGGACCACGGTCGTAATGGATGGTGCCGTATCGAGCGCCGTCTTCCACATCGCCTGCGACACCGCGGCGCCGGCCACGTGCTCGTCCACCGCACGGCTCAGCAGCGTGGCGCCCGACTCTCCATTCGCGGCGGCAACGGTCGCCACACCGGCCACCGAGCCGCCGCCCGACTCGACGTTGATGTCGATCCGGGTCGCCGTCAGATTGGTGAGGCGCTGCATTCCGTAGCGCGGAAGTTGCAACGACTGCGACGACGTCACGTTGCCCTGCGCGTCGAAAAGCGTCAAGCGGACAGTGGCGGCATCGCTGCCGCTCGTCTCCGCCAGAACCAGCGTCGCGTTCGATTGCGGCAATAGATAGATGACGTGCGGCGCACCGGCGCGCGCGCCGTCGCCGCGGCCGAAGACGGGCGTCTCGAATCCGCCGCTTCCGCCGGGAACGACGATCGATGCCCGGACGCTGACCAGGCCGACGCGTTCCTTCGGCAGGCGGACTTCGATCTGCCCCGATTGCGGCGCCGTCCTCCCGAACAACTGCTCCGCCGGATTGGTGATGGTGACGACGTCGTTCGCCGGTACGACCACGACCGCCCGCTGCACCGCGCCGGCGTCGAAGCCGTCGGATCCCGACGGCGTATAAAGCACTTCCGCCTGGACGGAGTCACCGCCGAGGTTCGTGAGACGAAGACGGGTAAACAGACGGTGACCGCCGGCCGATGTCGTGCTGACCACTTCCGGAACAACGAACGAACGTCCGCTCACATCGATGTTCGTCGTGCGCCCGGCGCTCACGGCGATACCGTCGTTGTCCTGGACCAGAAGCCGCGCCGAGGCGCCCTCTTTCGTCCGCACGGTGAAGTACGTATAGCGAGGAAGCGCCGAGCCGTTCGGGGCCAGCGTGCGACGCGTGCGGAGGTTCACGGTGCGCGCGCTGTTCGGCGCCAGCGGCGCGTTCCAGTCGTTCTCCGGAATCAACCACGCCTCGGGGCCGATCTCCGCGGCAAGATCCATCGTCGACGAGCCGGGGTTCCGGATCGTGACCTGGAGCGCCGGGCGCGTTGCGTCGTCTCCGCTGAATCCTTTGAACGCGGCATAGTCGCTCGGCAAACCATCCACTTCGAATTGCGGCACCGCGGCCGTGCCGCCGCCGACCTTCAGATTGACGAACGTATACGGCGTCAGCGCCAGACCGGTACCGGTCGAGGCGACGAAGATCACGGCCTGATACGACGCCGGAATGTCGTTCGGCGGCCCGCCGAAGCGGATCGTGAACGTCTTCGGCTTCCTCGGTTCCAGCGTGACGAACGCGGCCTCCTCGGCGATGCGGAAGAACGGTGGCGAGTTGCCGAGCTCCTGCTGCCCGATGAAGACCTGAACGTTCGACGAGGAAAGGTTCTCCAGCGCGAACGTCGTCGGATGATCCTCGAACGGGTCACCGAGCGCCGTCACCACCGCGCGCGGTTGCAGCGTGAAGATCACGTTCGGCGCCGTTTCGATGATGTTGACGGCTCTCACCTCCGACGGCAGGCCGGCCAGATTCGGGTCGCACGACGGCAACGCGCGGACGCGGTGATAGAACGTTCCCGCGCTGCCGGCGACGAACGCCGCGGCCGCCGAGGTCGTGACCTGCGTCTCCACGTTGGCGCTGAATGTCGAAGAGGCCGATCGCTCGACCAGATAGCCGCCATCGGCGTCGAGCCCTGCCGCCGGTGACCAGACGATGGCGTACGTCGATCCCGACGCAACCGTCGTCGGAACGAAGAGGAACGACGGCACGCCGGGAGCGACGCAGGCCGTGCGGGTCGTGAACGACACAACCGGCGTCGTTGCCTCGCCTCCCTGAACGCAACTGCTCTTCGCCACCACGCGCCAGAAGTACGTCGTACCGTTCGCGAGCGCAGGCAGCGTGATCGCGCGCGTGCCGCCGGAGAGCTGGTCGCGCAGGAGCGGCGGCTGCGGGACCGTGCCGAAGTAGACGTCGAACGTGCCGTCGAAGCCGGCATTCGTCGTCCAGGTCAGATCGACAGTTGTCGAAACGCTTGTTGCCCCCGCGGCCGGCGCGCCGGGAGTGACGGCGGGTGGGTCGCAGCCGGAGACACCAGTGACGCTCGCCGAATAGGAGCGGACGCGCGTCGACGACGTTTTGGTTGCGTCGCACGAGGCGTGCGCGACGACGAACCAGTACGTCCGTCCAGCAACGGCGGTCTTGTAGCTTGTCGCGGTGACCGAGGCGGCAAACGTTGGCGGATTCGTGTTGCTAACGTAGACGTCGTAACTCGCGGCGCCATCGACGGCCTGCCACGTCAGCACAACACCGGTCGCATCGCCCGCGTTCTGGGCGTTGTCCGCCGGCGAGATCGTGTCGAACGATCCGACACCGCACCCAGCCGCCGTCGTGAATGAACGGACCGGCGAGACCGCGGTCGCGCGGGACGGACAGAACGGATCGCCCTTCGCCAGGACCTGCCAGAAGTACCTCGTGCCCGGCGCGAGGTTCGACGGCGTGAACGACGTCTCGCTGAGGTCGGCGGTGACCACGCGCGATGGTTGCGACGAGGTGTCGAGCCGTACGTCGTAACGGAACGCTCCCGGCACCGCCCCCCATGAGAACGATGGCGCGGTCGAGGTCTGCGCTCCCTCGACCGGCGCGTTCAGGGCGGGCGCGGCGACGGCCGTGCAGGCGAAGACGGCGCGAACGCGGTTGTTGCGAGAGTCGGCGACGAAGACGTTGCCCGACCGGTCGACAGCCACGCCGCCCAATCCGAACGGGAAGTTCAACTTCGCATCGGTGGCCTTGCCGTCGTCGCCCGAGAAGCCGGCGTCGACGTACGAGATCCCCGTCCCCGCGATCGTCGAGATCTTTCCCGTGGCGGCATCGATGCGCCGCACGCGCAGGCTGCCCCGGTCGGCGATGTAGATGTCGCCGTTGCGGGAATCGATGGCGATGTGCGCCGGCTCGGCGTAGGCGTCGGATGCCTGTCCTCCGTCGCCGAGGCTCGGGTCGGTCACGCTGATCCCTCGGAGGATCGTGGAGATCCTGCCGTCCGGCGTGACCTTGCGCAGCGCCGCGTTGCCGGCGTCGGCGATGATGACGTTGCCGGAGAGGTCGGTCACCGCGCGCACCGGCGCCGAGAGAGAGGCCGAGGTCGCCGCGCCGCCGTCGCCTCCGAATCCGTCGCTGCCGTTGCCGGCGAAGGCGTGGATGGTCTGCGTAGCCGCATCGACCTTCCAGATGCGGTTGGCGTCGCTGTCGGCGATGTACAGATTGTTCGCGGGATCGACGAAGATGCCTGTCAGCCCCTGAAAGCGCGCCGACTTCGCAGGAAGGCCTTCGTTCACGCCACCGGGCGGATTGCCGCCGCCGGCGACGGTGGTGATGATCTGCGTCTTCGCATCGACTTTGCGGATGCGAAGGTTATGCGGATCGGCGATGTAGAGGTTTCCGGCGGCATCGAGAGCGATGTCGGCAATGCCTCCGATGGCCACCTCGGTGGCCGGAGCGGGGTCGTCTCCATCCTGGTAGAACTGCCCGGTGATTCCCGCGTACGTCGAGATGATGCCGTTCGGATCGACGCGCCGGACGACGGTGTTCACGGAGTCGGCGATGTAGAGCGTCCCGTCGGGAGCCACCGCCAGCCCCCTCGGTTCGCGCAGCACGGCCGCGGTGGCCAGGAGTCCGTCGCCGAGGTAGTTGCCTCCGCCGGCGATGACGATCGGATCGGTCGAGCCGGCCACGAAACGCTTGATCGTGCCGTCGTCGCTCGCCACAGCGATCGAGCCATCCTTCGCCAGCGCCATGCCGTAGCTGATGGAGATGCCGAGGCCGATGGTGCTGATCGTCCTGGTCGTTTTGTCGACGCGCCGCACCCGGTCCTGCTGCGTGATGAGGAGGTTGCCATCGGCATCGAACGCCAGCGCGCCGAGGTAGGCGAACTGCACCAGCGTGGCCGGGCCGCCGTCGCCGTCTCCGGCCTGCAACGTCCCGCCGCCCGCGTACGTCTCGATGTTCTTCGTCGCCGTGTCGACGCGCCGCACGACGTTGTTGCCGTTGTCGGCCACGTAGATATTGCCGGCGGCATCGACCGCGATCGCGGTCGGTGAATTGAGAAGGGCCGCGTTTGCCGGGCCGCCGTCGCCAGCGTATCCGG
The DNA here is from genome assembly GCA_035569395.1 of Thermoanaerobaculia bacterium. Lineage (GTDB taxonomy): Bacteria > Acidobacteriota > Thermoanaerobaculia > Gp7-AA8 > Gp7-AA8 > JADGNZ01. Next base: position 17,271 of record DATMNC010000107.1, read on the forward strand.
CCGTCCCGTCGATCGCACCGGCGACGGTGGTGATGGTCTTCGCCGCCAAATCGATGCGCCGGACGCGATTGCCTTCGAAGCCGAACTCCGTCAGATAGAGGTTGTTGCCGTCGAGCCAGAGCCCCCACGGACCATTGATGACCGCGCCGTCCGCCGGACCGTCGATGGTGTGGTCGGCGCGATCGCTGCCGCCGCCGGCAAACCGGGTGATGATGCCGGTGGCGGCATCGATTTTCCGCACCAGATTGTTCTCCCGATCGGCGACGTAGACGTTCCCCGCCGCGTCGACCGCCACGGCCGTCGGCGAGTTGAGGGTGGCCCGCGTGGCCAGCGACCCGTCGCCGGCATACCCCGCGCCGCCGGTCCCCGCCAGCGTCAGAATGGTGCCGTCGACATTCACCCGGCGCACCAGATTCGCGTCCCTCTCGGCGAAATAGAGGTTCCCCGCGCGATCGAAAGCCAGCCCGCTGACGCCGTAGAGCCCGATCTTCGTGGCCGGCAGTCCGTCGTCCGTTCCCCCACCCGCGACCGTGACGATCGACTGCGCATGCGCCGCCGCCGCGCTCACCAGCGCGAGCAGTACGATCGTTCGGCGTATCGCGCGTGGCATCGGCTTGTTCCGGACCAGCCATTCTACCTTCGCGCTCGCCCCCTGGGACCGCGCGCGTCCCGCGCGCGATTCTTGGCAGCATCCCGCCCAACCGACAGTGCTTTCATCGTGTCCCGAAAACACGGGAAAGCACAGTCGCGACGCCGCGCGCTTATCAAGATAACCGTGAAGTCGACGAAGCGGCAGAAAATGCCAATAGTAAGTGTGTGCGGCTCAGTAGCTTAGTGAAGACCGAAAAACGAAGGCCTGGCACTCACCGCTCTCCTTGGCACTCACCGCTTTCCTGTACATCTGCGTCACCTGCGGGTGAGGTTCCTTCAGTGCTGGTGGGCCATCATCGCCTTTTCGGTTTCGGCGATCTGATCCGTCAACGTCATCTGCTGACGTGGCCGCTGAGATTCACGAGGGTGTAGGCGTCGTTCTTGCCGCGCAGGATCATCACGCGCTGGTACGTCGGATCGCCGTTGGTGCCGACCTCGAACAGAGCCATGCGGTCTCCGTCGTCGGTCGTGTGATTCGATGCGGCGGCGGCAGCCGGTTCGGAGCCGCTGGGCATCTGCTTGCGATACCACGCGTACACATCGTCGAACGAGTCTTTCGTGCTCATCTCTCCATTCCGCATCCGCGGCGTGTCGAGTTTCTCTTTCCCGACCAGTACGCGCATGGCCTCGGTATCCGTCCAGCCGCTTTCGACAACGGTTGGATAGAGCGGGATCCCCATCGGAGAGAGATCGTCGTGCGCCTCACCGATGCCGGTCGGGGATGTGGAGGGGGCTGTCGCGACCGCTTTGGTGCCGGCCGGCGCGCTCGTGCTCGCGACCGCCTTCGTTGTCGTCGCCGCCGGTTGCGCGGTTTCCTTGCAACCGCTCAGAACAACGAGTGGAAACACGAGAGCGACGGCAAAGCCCGGGCGGAATAGCGATTTCATCGATGAGCCTTTCGAAAATCGGTTGAAGGCAGCGACGTCTTGCAGCGTCGCGGTCGTTGGGGTTCCGGCGAGTTGATTCGCCTCAGCCGGGTTACCGGCGATGGGGCCTGATTGTGTCGATCAGACGGAAGGTAGCCATGCTAGCACGGGAGCCGCGCCGCCAGATCGGCAGAAGCTCACCATCAGCCTGAAACCGGCGGTATTCAAGCGTTTACGGCGCCTTGTCCGGACCGGCCATTTTACATTCGAGCTCGCCCCCCTGGGACCGCGCGCGTCCCGCGCGCGTTTCTTCGCAACACCCTGCCGAGACTCGCGGGCGAGACGCCCGCGGTCCCAGGGAGGGCTTCGATCCGCAGGATCGCGAGGAGCATCGACGTAAACTTCTGACATGCACGCCGTCCGCCTCACCCACCTCGCCACACCCCTCATCGACGACGACATCCCCGAGCCGCCGCTCGGGAGCGGCGACGTGCTCGTCGACATCCGCGCCGCGGGCATCTGCCACAGCGACGCGCACTACCGCGGCGGCGGCGGATCGGTGACGCTGCCGCTGACGCTGGGACATGAGATCGCCGGCGTCGTCGCCGGTACCGGCCAGCGCGTAGCCTTGCACTACCTGCATGGCGACGGCCGGATGCTCGGGAAGGAAGTCGATGGCGGGTACGCAGAGCGCATCGCCGTTCCCGCCGCGAACGCCGTCCCGATCCCCGACGGCGTCCCGTTCGAGTCCGCGGCGGTGATGATGTGCTCGACGGCGACGGCGTATCACGCCCTCGGTCTGGCCGCCGTCCGGCCTGGCGAATCGGTGGCCATCCTCGGTTTCGGCGGACTCGGCGCCTCGGCGGTGCAGCTCGCGCAGTTCATGGGCGCCAGCCAAGTCTTCGCGGTCGACCGCGTCGCGGAAAAGCTGGACATTGCAGCATCCTTCGGCGCCATCCCGGCCGCGGTGGACGAGCTCCGCGACATCGACGTCGTCCTCGATTTCGCCGGCCATCCCGCGACGACGCTGCGAGCCCTTCGTTCGCTGGCCCGCGGCGGCCGGATCATGATCGTGGCCATCAACTTGCGCGAGCTGGCCATCGATCCCTATCGCGACGTGCTGGCCGCCGAGCGCCACATCATCGGAGTCGCCGATCACACGCGCGAGGAGCTGGTCGAGCTGCTCGATCTCGCCCATCGCGGCGCGATCGACATCTCACGCGTGATCACGCGGCGGGTGGGACTGCAGGCCGCCTCCATCAACGAGGTGCTGGACGACCTCGATCACGGCACGAGGCATCTGCGGACGGTAATTGACCTGTCGCAAATCGAAGCCCCTCGGCGCTGGACGTTCTGACACGTACGAAATTTGCACCGATCTGGCAACGCGGGAAATCGTTGCGGCTACGCCGCGCTGTGGTTCAAATCCACTGTTCATCCGCCGTCGGTCCGTAAATCGACGGCACCTTTCCGTCTGCCATCCGCAGATAGACCGAGAACTGGCCGCGATGATGGATCTGGTCGTGCAGCAGGAACCAGATCCACTCTTTGCGCGAGATCGGCGCCATGGTCTTTGGCCCGCTCATGAAGTGAACGCTCTGGTGGAGCTCCTCGTCGGAGGCGGAGCTGACTAAATCGCGAAAATCCTTTGATGCCTTTTTCAAGGTGGCCAGAAGCTCATCCCAATCCTCAGGCGGTTCGGGCGTTCCTGAGCCGCCGGCGGGAACGCCGTTGGCGAACTCGTCGTGCCAGACTCTCGTGCCGAGGCCGCAGGCGAGGATGAAAACGAACGCAAGCTCCCGGGCCGTCTTCGCCTTCGGGTGAGGACGGAGATCGAGTTTCTCTCGCGGATACGCCCGCAGCACACGCATCGTTTTGGCGTGTTCTTCGTCATAAGTAGCGAGAAACTCCTGCTTCCCTTCGGACATCGTCTGCCTCCTGTCGCGGTTGCGCGGTCTCGCGGTGCGGGCTCGGCCAGATTAACCAGTAACCCAGCAACCGTGCAACTGATCAACCCCGAGACCGCCCAACCGCGAGACCGCGCAACCCCGATTCCCCACAACCCCTTTGATATAGTCGCACCCACGAAATGCCTCACAACACCTTCAATACTCTCGATTCCTTCGACCTCGGCGATGGGCGCCGCGGACAGTTCTACTCACTTCCCAGACTCGAAGCAGCCGGTGTCGGCAACGTATCGAAATTGCCCATCTCCATCCGCATCGTTCTGGAGTCGGTCCTCCGCAACGTCGACGGCAGGAAGATCGCCGAAAACGACGTCCGGACGCTCGCCAACTGGCAAGCCCGCGCCGAGAGAACGGATGAGATCCCGTTCATGGTGGCCCGCATCCTGCTGCAGGACTTCACCGGCGTACCGCTCCTCGTCGACCTGGCCGCGATGCGCTCCGCCGCAAAACGAATGGGCGCCGATCCGAAGATCATCGAGCCACTGGTGCCGGTCGATCTCGTCGTCGATCACTCCGTGCAGGTCGACTACTCCAATCGTCCCGACGCCTTGCAGCTCAACATGGACATCGAGTTCAAGCGCAATCAGCAGCGCTATCAGTTCCTGAAATGGGGGACGCAGGCCTTCAATGGATTCGGCGTCGTGCCGCCCGGCATCGGCATCGTCCATCAGGTCAACCTCGAATACCTCGCGAGGGGAGTGCTGGAGAAGGACGGCATCTGGTATCCGGACACGCTCGTCGGCACCGACTCGCACACGACCATGATCAACGGCCTCGGCATCGTGGCCTGGGGCGTCGGCGGCATCGAGGCCGAGGCAGGAATGCTCGGGCAGCCGGTCTACTTCCTCACGCCCGACGTCGTCGGTGTTCACCTGAAAGGAGCGCTGCGCGAAGGCGTCACCGCCACCGACCTGGTGCTGACCATCACCGAGATGCTGCGCAAGGCCAAAGTGGTCGGCAAGTTCGTCGAATACTTCGGCGCTGGCGCGGCCTCGCTGGCTCTGGCCGACCGCGCCACCATCGCCAACATGGCTCCCGAGTACGGCGCCACGATGGGCTACTTCCCGATCGACGAAGAGACCTGCCGTTATATGCGCATGACCGGCCGGAGCGACCAGCAGGTCAACGCGTTGCGCGCCTACTTCAAAGCGCAGGGACTCTTCGGGATGCCGAAAGACGGCGACATCGAGTACACCACCATCCTCGAGCTCGACTTATCCACAGTCCGCGCCAGCGTGGCCGGACCGAAGCGGCCGCAGGACCGCATCGAGCTCGACGACATCCAGCGCGAGTTCGAGGAGATGCTGCGGACGCCTGCCCCGGCCGGTTACGGCAAAACCGGGATGGCTCGGAAAGCGAAGACACTCGTCGGCGTGACGTCGACCGGTCCCGAGCACACCATCAGCGGCGGCGGCGAACAGGGGACCGCGCCGAACGCGCTCACCTCGGCAAAGAAAAACACGAACGTCCTCACCGAAGAAGAGATGGTCAATAACCGGCCGACGCCCGACCGCGTCTCCGCCGATTCGCTGGCGGACGAGTTCCCGATGGCCGTGGCCGAGCTGCACGACGGCGACGTCCTCATCGCCGCCATCACTTCCTGCACGAACACATCGAACCCCTCGGTCATGCTCGCCGCCGGCCTGCTGGCGAAAAAGGCGGTCGAGAAGGGTTTGCGCGTGCCGCGGGTCGTCAAGACCTCGCTGGCGCCGGGCTCGCGTGTCGTCACCGACTACTACCACCGCAGCGGACTTCAGCCCTACCTCGATCAGCTCGGCTTCTACACCGTCGGCTACGGTTGCACCACCTGCATCGGCAACTCCGGACCGCTCGATCCGCGCATCGAGGAAGCGATCACCCAGCACGATCTCGTCGGCGTCAGCGTGCTCTCCGGCAACCGCAACTTCGAGGCGCGCGTCCACCAGTCGATCCGCGCCAACTTCCTCATGTCGCCGCCGCTCGTGGTCGCCTTCGCCCTGGCGGGGCGCATCGACATCGACATGACCAAAGAGCCGCTCGGCCGCGGGTCGCACGGGGAAGACGTCTATCTGCACGAGATCTGGCCGTCGATGAATGAGGTGCGGACGTGCATGGCCGACGCGCTCGATCCGCAATCGTTCCGAACGCTGTATTCGAATTTCGCCGATCAGAACCCGCTCTGGAACGAGATCCCGTCGACCGGCGGGCTGCTCTATTCGTGGGATCCGGCGTCGACCTACATCCAGGAGCCGCCGTTCTTCGACGGAACGCAGGGGAGCGGCAAGGCGGCCGACATCAAGGGAGCCCGGGCCCTGGCGATCTTCGGCGATTCGGTGACGACCGACCACATCAGCCCGGCCGGCTCGATCAAGGCCAACTCGCCGGCCGGCAAGTACCTCATCGAGAACGGCGTCCCGGCCGAAGACTTCAACAGCTACGGCTCGCGCCGCGGCAACGACCGCGTGATGACGCGCGGCACATTCGCGAACGTGCGCATCAAGAACCTGATGGTCCCCGGCGTCGAAGGCGGCGTGACCAAGCACCAGCCGGACGGAGCCCAGATGTCGATCTACGACGCCTCGATGGCGTATCAGAAGGAGGGGACCCCGCTCGTCGTCATCGCCGGCCAGGAGTACGGCACCGGCTCCTCGCGCGATTGGGCGGCCAAGGGAACGAAGCTCCTCGGCGTCAGCGCCGTCGTCACGCAAAGCTTCGAGCGCATCCACCGCTCCAACCTCGTCGGCATGGGTGTCCTCCCGCTCCAGTTCGAAGAGGGGACGAACGCCCAATCGCTCGCCCTCGACGGCACCGAGACCTACAACATCACCGGCATCACCGGCGAGCTCCGCCCTCGACAAAAGGCGACGCTGGTCGTCCATCGCGCCAACGGTGTGAGCGAGAACGTGTCGGTCATCGTGCGTATTGATACGCCGATCGAGGTCGATTACTACGAGAGTGGGGGGATTCTGCCGTTCGTACTGAGGCAGTTGGTTGGGGCGTAGCACTGGTTGTTGGCATTCGCGCTCAAGCGAGCGCCGCAGTTTCGAGACGCACTTCTTCTAGGCTTTCTCTAAGTCAGCGGTTAGACTGCTCGCCGGTCCAAACCGGAAAAACGGTCCGAACTCGGCCGCGGAGGCCTCCCATGACGTTGTCGAAGGGCACCCATTTCGCCGCTATGGCGGGCCGCCTGACTCTTGTGCTCGTTGTTGTTGGAGTCGCTGCTGGCGCTCTTGCACAGGTACCGGGAGCATTTACGGCGACGATTACTCCGGTATGCCTGGACGGTGCTTACCAGGTCACCGTAGCGTGGACCGCGTCCGCTGGCGCGGACTCATATTCAATCACTAGATTCGCGCCTTCACAGCCTTTGGTCGCGTACGGCCCCCTTTCGGCGTCGCAACTGTCATTGACGGAGGTCGTTGATTCCGGTGATCGCGGCATCGTGTGGTCGTACGTGATCACGGCGGTCAACGTCAGCGGGGAAACGCATGCCATTCCACCGCCGGTCGACTTGTTCGCCGGCGTGTGCCAACCTCCGCCCGATGCGCCGCTGGTTTCTGTAAGCGGCTCCTGTGTAAACGCCTCGGCGGTCGCTCACGTTACCTGGACGGCGATGACCAGTGCCATCTCGTACACCATATTGCGTGACGGAGTAACCCAGAAAACCGGGCTGTCGCCGTCGTCGCTGGTATACGACGATGTCCTAACGACTGGTTTTAACCTTGGCGCGTTTGCGTCTTACGCCGTCCGCGCAATTCTTCCGGTCAGGACCGTCACATCGAGCTCGGTGAGCGGCTTTGCAGAGTGTCTGGTTCCTCCGCCGGTCTTAACAGCGGTGCTGGCGTCATGTGACAACGTCACCAATCACGCTGTCGTCCACCTCTCATGGACGGTCGTACCGTTTACCGGGAACCATACGGCCACCTCGGTGCTTCGGTTCACAGACGGCCATGACGACGGTGTCATTGGCGGCTTTGTCAGCCAGGCGACGATGTTCGATGATCAAACGGTCGTGCCGGGTCACACATATCAATACAGGGTCACACTCGACGTCGACGGGTTTCCTGTATCCAATCCGGCGTCGATTACAACCTGCCCGGCGCAGCAAGCACCACCTCCGCCTTCCGTTACCGTATCCAGTGAATGCAATGGCTCGGTCGCGCTCGCTCATCTGGCGTGGAGCACATCGGCTGGTGCAACGAGCTACGCCGCACTGCGCAACGGTTCACAGATCGGCACGGCTGCGTCGACGACCTTCGATGACACGAGCGCGCTGCCGAATCAGTCGTATGTCTATGTCGTTCGCGCCATCGGACCGGGTGGCAGTTCCGATTCGACGGGGTCGACGCTAGCGATCGTTCCCTGTGTGGTTCCGCACGCCGACCTTAGCGTTTTTGATGTCACCGTCTTTCCGCCGTTCGCCGCGCCGGGTGAGCTGGTCACCACTTCCTTCTCGCTCGCCAATATCGGAGCACGCGACGCCGCGGCGACCACGACGCGCGTTGCGATTGGCAGCGGACCAAATGCAGCAACGAGCGATGTTTTGCTCGCCTATGTCGCCACGCCACCTCTGCCCGCCGGCACGTCGAAGTCGCAGTCGGTCACGGCGGCGGTTCCTTCGCCGTTCGAGGAAGGTACGTTCTACGTCTTCGTTTTGGCAGACGACGCGAAGGTTACGGACGACGTCAACGCCACGAACGACGTCGCCCGGTCGCCCGCACTACAGGTGACCGCCCCGGCACCGTGTGTTTTGTCGTGCCTCGCGTCAGCACCTTCGAGTGGGATCGCGCAGCAACTGGTGACTTTGGTTACTACAGCGTCATGCCCGGACAGTACCGTTATCTGGGATCTCGGCGACAATACGATCATCAACGGCACCAGCACAGTGGCGCACGCGTATGCTCAGCCGGGAACCTACCGCTGGACGGTCCGTGTTTCCTTGGGTGCCGAGGTCTGCGAGAAAAGCGGCACGATCGACGTCGCTGCGCAACAGGCTCCCCCGAAACGCCGAGCGGCCCGTCACTGATTTTAGCGCGACGCGGATGTTCGGGCGTGATGTGTACAATTCCTGCAGAACCTTGACCCCGATGCCTCTGGCCCCGCGGAAGGCCACGTCGTTGCTGGCCTTCCTGATTCTCATCGTCGCCCTGCCGGCTCTTGCCGGGCCGGGATCATTCGGCGTGGCCGCCTATCCGGTCTGCAATGCCGGTGTGCATCTGTCGTGGTCGTCCTCCTCCGGTGCCTCGTCGTACAGGGTCTTTCGGGCCGGGCAGGCCATCGCCGGCGTCCTGCCGGCATCGACGCTGGCGTTCGACGACAGCACCTCCGGCAGCTCCTACACTGTGGTTGCCACCGACAGCCACGGTTTCACCTTTACCTCCAACAGCATCACGCCCCCCGCGCCGAATGGGTCGTTCTGTCTCGGCGGCGATCTGCAGGTCGGCGAAGCCGCCTATTGCGCCGTGAGCGGACCGGCCGTGCATCTGGCCTGGACCGCCGGATCGGCCTCCGGCTATTTCATTACCGACTCCTCAGGGAATCTCGTGGCCTTCGTCGATGAAACCACCAGCACCTTCGACGTCACCGGGCTCAACCCCGGCGGTTCCTACCGCTTCTCGGTCAACGGCACCGACGCCAACGACGGACAATTCCTTACGACCCCTTCGTGTCCCGGCGTGCCGGGAAGCCTGACACTCTCCGCCACCACCTCGTGCGTGAACGGCTCTGTGACCGTCCAATTGAGCTGGACGGCCTCCGCGGGAGCGACGCAGTATCTCGTCGTTCGCGACGGCGTCACGATAGGTACGACGACGACCGCGCGCACATTTGCGGATACCGCGGTCACCGCGGGGCACGCGTACAGCTACATCATCTCCGCCGCGAACGGCTCCGGATCGACCGAATCGAACACGCTGCCGGTCACAGCGGCCACCTGTGTCTCTCCTCCCGGCGCCTTTGCCGTATCCGCCAGTGCATTCTGTACGAGCGGCGCGGCGCCGTCGCCGGCGGTCCATGTCACCTGGACGGCCTCCTCGAACGCGTCAACGTACGTCGTCAATCGCAATGGTGCCGCCTACAGCGGGACGTTTGCCTCGACGAAGCTGGCCTTTGACGACCTCACCGTCACCGTGGGACAGACGTACACCTATACGGTCACGGCCACGAACAGCAGCGGCAGCACCTTGTCGAGCGGGCAGTCGGTCACCATCGCCAGCTCCACCTGCCAGGTCAGTCCCCCTTCCTCCCCGGTGCTGTCTGTGAACACGATCTGCAATGACACCAGCCCGGTCAACCGTCTATCGTGGACGGCGGCCGCCAACTCCGCCAACTACACGGTGTTTCGCGACCTCACGGCCTTGTCGGCAGCCTTGCCGGCGACGACGCTAACTTATGACGACATCTCGGTTGCGGCGGGGCAGACACACGCGTATTTCGTTCGGGCTTCGAACGTGGGAGGAAGCTCCGACTCGAATTCGGTCAACCTCGCGCTCCCTGCGACCATCTGTCAGCCGGTGCCGGGTGCATTCACCCTGACCGCCAATACCTTCTGCGACATCTCCTCGTCGCCCTCTGCCGGCGTCAATCTCACGTGGACGGCGTCGACGAATGTGACCGACTATGACGTCTTCCGCAACGACACGGCGATCGGCACCGTGTCCGGTACGGCCTTTACCGACAGCGCGGCCCTGGCCGGTCAGAGCTACACCTACGTGATTCGGGCGGCCGGTCCCGGCGGCACGACCGATTCGAACAGCGTCGTGGTAAACGTCGATCCGCTCATCTGCAACGGCTCGTGCAGCCTCTCCTGCGCCGCGAACGTCGCCGCCTCGGCTCCGGCGACGACCGCCGTTCTCTTCCTCCTCCAGCAACCGTCATCCTGCGATACGGCCGGCGTCACCTGGACCTTCGGAGACGGGGGCGTATCGAACGACGTGTCAACCTTCCACCTCTACGAAAGCGCCGGAGCGTTCCGCTGGACCGTCACGGTCGGCAACCCCCCGGCGGGTGTCTGTCAGAACAGCGGAACGATCATCATCACCTCGCCGCCAGCGACAGTGAGGCGCCGCTCCGTCCATCCCTGATTTTCGGTGCTATTCTCCGCCCCCGAGGTCTCTCAGCAATGTGGCAATACACCCCTCGTGTCGCCGTCGTTCGCGGGCTGCGCACCCCCTTCGCGAAATCGGGCACACACTACGCGCACCTCTCCGCGCTCGACCTCGGCAAGCTCGTCGTGGCCGAACTCGTGCAGCGTTCGGGCATCGATCCCAACACCATTCAGGAAGTCGTCTTCGGCAATGTCATCCCTTCGGTCAAGGCGCCGAACATCGCCCGTGAGATCGTCCTCGGCACCGGCCTGCCGCGCAAGGTGCCGGGCTATACGGTGAGCAAGGCCTGTGCGTCGTCGAATCAGGCCATTACCTCGGCCGCCGACATGATCTTCCGCGGCTACGCCGACATCGTCGTTGCCGGCGGCGCCGAGTCGCTCTCCGACATCCCCATCCTCTTCTCAAAAAACTTCGCCGACGCGCTGGTCAGTTCCAGCAAGCAGAAGAGCGTCGGCGGCAAGCTCGGATCGTTCCGCAAGATCCGGCCGAAGGATCTCGCGCCCGACGCCCCCGCCATCGCCGAATCGACAACCGGACTGACGATGGGGGAGTCGGCCGAGAAGATGGCCAAGGAGAACGGCATCACCCGCGAGGCGCAGGACAAATTCGCGCTGCAGAGCCATCATCGCGCCGCCGAGGCCACGGCCAGCGGGAGGTTCAAAGATGAGGTGATGACCGTGCTCGTCCCGCCGGGATACGACGACGTCGTGGAGACCGACAACCTCATTCGCGGCGACTCCACGCTAGAAGCGATGGCCAAACTGCGGCCGGTCTTCGACCGCAAGTACGGAACGATCACCGCCGCCAATGCCTCGCCTCTGACCGATGGCGCCGCGGCGGTGATTCTGATGTCGGAGGACAAGGCCAAAGCCCTCGGCATCAAACCGATCGGCTTCATCAAGAGCTACGCCTACGCCGCCACTGATCCCTTCGATCAGTTGCTGCAGGGCCCCGTCTTCGCGCTCCCCGTGGCGTTGGAGCGCGCCAAGATCTTGCTCAAGGACATCGGCGTGATCGAGATGCATGAAGCATTCGCCGCGCAGGTGCTGTCGAACATCCAGTGGATCGGATCGAAGAAGATCGCCCAGGAACGGCTGGGCCGCAGCGAGCCGGTCGGCGATATCGATCCCGAGAAGATCAACCTCACCGGCGGGTCAATCGCGCTGGGACACCCCTTCGGCGCCACCGGCTCACGAATCGTGACGACGGTCTGCAACGAGCTGCAGCGCACCGGTCAGCAGTACGGCCTTCTCACCGTCTGCGCGGCGGGCGGGATTGGGGTGGCGATGGTGCTGGAGCGGGAGTAGATCGATGGCCGGCGAACAAGACCTGCGCCCTCCCGTCTGGATCGGTCACGTCGTTCTCGAAACGGATCGTCTGGCGGAAACAGAGCAATTCATGCGGACGATCGGGATGCGGTCCGTGGTCCAGCGTCCCGAGGTGGCCGTGCTCGAGATGCGCGGCGGCACGCATCTGGTTCTCACGCCCGGGAAAGGAGCGCCTCCGGGCGAGGCTCCCTTCGACCTGATGGTCGAGGATCTCGAAGCCACCCATCTGCGTTTCATCGAGCTCGGCCTCGATCCCACTCCGATCGGAACCGCCTCCGCGAACCACCGGACGTTCTCGGTTCGAGAGCCGGCGGGAACTGTGATCACGTTCTACTCGAATCACGTTTCCGGTGCGCCGGTTTAACCACAGAGACACAGCGCGTCGTAGCCACAACCAAAACGTGGATGCCGGTCAGGGCATGGCAAGCACCGCCCCCTCATCCGGCTTCGCCACCTTCTCCCCCAGCTGAAAAGCGCTGAGGGAGAAGGACTCTCGATGTAGGGAAGCGCGAGCTCTGCTCTCTCGGCGCAACAGCACGGTTTTGGAAGAAGTATTCGCGTCACGCGCAGCAACCAGAAGTATTAGTACAGAGGACACAGAGAAACCCTTTGTACTACTAACCCTTGGTTTCTGCGCGTGGCGAAAATTTCGCCAAATGTACCGTAGCCCCGAAAAGAGCTCGCGCCTTCCCTACATCGAGAGCCCTTCTCCCCCCAGCGCTTTTCAGCTGGGGGAGAAGGTGGCGAAGCCGGATGAGGGGGCGGTGCTTGCCATGCCCTGACCGGCATCCACGTTTGGTTGCGGCACAATCCTCACCCGCACCGTTTCACCACAACGATCGTCGTGTCATCCGCCGGTGCTTCGTTGCCGGTGTGGGCGCGCCAGTCGTCGACGATGGCGGTGAGGATGGCGGTGGCGGGGCGGCGGGCGATCTTGCCGAGGAGTTGACGGAGGCGGTCGAAGCCGTAGGGGCGGCCCTGGGCGTCGCCGGCTTCGAACAAGCCGTCGGAGAAGAGGACGACGGTCGTCCCGATCCGCATCGAGAGCTGCGTATCGTCGTAGTGCCGCTCCGGTCCCAGTCCCAGCGGCAGCGACGGAAGCTCCATCTCGCGCACCTCGCCGCTTTGCGTGATCCAGGGATAGGGATGGCCGGCGTTGCTGACCAGCACATCGCCGGTCGCCGGATCGAGGCGCAGCAGCACGAGCGACGTGAATGTGCGCGGAGAGCCGATCGTCTGCAACACCAGATGGAGCCGCTGCAGCACCATCGCCGGTGTTCGCTCCGCTTCCACGAGGCTTGCCAGTCCGGCCTTCGTCATCGCCTGCGCGATCGCGCACGAGTATCCGTGGCCCGACACGTCTCCCGCGGCGATCCAGAGCCGTCCCTCCTCGTCGCGCACGAAGTCGTACAAGTCTCCGCCGGCCTCGGTGGCGAGAATCGAGCGGGCCGTGATCTCGTAACCCTCCAGCATCGGCATCTCTCGCGGCAGGAGGCCGAGCTGCATCCGCGCCAGCAGATCCATCTCGTACTTCAGCCGGTTCTCCTCCTCCAGCCGCCGCGCGAAACCGGGAAGGGGGAGCGGGCCTTCTTCCGCCTCATCGCTGCGCCGGATGCCGAGGAGGCCGAGCGGGATGGGGGCGACAGCCAAGGCGAGGAGCAGCAGCGCAGACGCCGGCATCCATGAGAAATGAAGCAGTGAAAACAGGGCGGCCGGAAGGACCGTGGACATCATCGCCGCGGTCAGGAGGGCTGTCAGACCGAACCTCGCGTAGCCGATGACCAGCACGGCCGTCAGGAGAAGGCCCGCCGCGAAGGCGATGCCGAATGACGACAGCGGAATCCGCGTGGCCAGCACCAGCGCGCCGAGGAGCGTTGCGCCGCCGCGAATCCGCCGGACCAGCGGGAAGCGCAGCGCCGCGCAGATGATGAGCATGATCAGACCGGTGCGGAACGCGCCGTCGTCGATCGGAGAGCTGGCGATGCCGAAGAGCGGCAGCCGGATGCTTCCCTCATTCGTCGCCACTCCCGGCACCATCGTCCCGAACGACATCGCCATCAGCCACAGGCCGGCCACGCATGCGCCGATCGACCATCCGGCCAGCAAGGCCCTCCCTCCTTTTGGCCCGAGACGTCCCGAGCGGAGCGTGTCGAGGGATGTTCGGAAGCCCGGCACGGTCGAGCGGAGCCACGACTCCGCGGCCGACCAAAGGATGAACAGGAAGAGGGCTTTCAGAAACACTCCGCTGGCGGCACTGATGACCTGAATCCAGGTCGTCGAGCTCCACAGCGGTCCGGGGAGGGAGAGGGCGATCGAGAACGCCCCGAGAACCAGGCCTTTCTTCAACTCGATCCGGCGTCGTATCAGAAGGGTGAAGAAAAGGATCACAACGCCGATCAGGAACACGGCCCGAACGGTCACCTCCGTCAGCCGCGCCGTCAGAAACGATCCGAGCGTCAGGCTCTCCAGCCGGTTACGCCACCAGCCAACCGGACCGACGACGCGTTGGACCATTGGAGCTGCTGGCCCGTTGACGGCCGCTCCGATCAGCGACTCCGGTGGCGAGGTTCCCGGCACGCCGGAGAGACGGATCGTCTCGGAAATCACGTGCAGCTCGATATCCGGTTCCTGTTTGACCGCGGGCACAAACAGCCTGTCGATATCGAGGCGTGGCGGGCTGGTGGCCGTCACCGGAAGGTGAAACAGATTGTCAGGAAGCCATACCGCCGCAATGGGGACTCCCCGAAGGGAAAAGATGACGCGAAGCTGTCCGCTCTCGTTCCAGTTCCGCCATCGGCTTTGGGCCGTGACCTCGACGTACGGGCCGCGTCCCTCGCGCGCCAGCCAGTCGGCGGCGCGCGTCCCGAGGATGTCGTACGCCGTCTCGCGCTGCGGGAAGGAGCCATCGTCATAGATGATGCTTTTCGAGCGCAACTGCGCGCGCGGAGAGGACTCGATCTGGATGCCGGCAGGACCGGCGATCTGCCGCAGCCTCGCCGCGAAGAAGCTATCCGCGGGAAAGCTCCCGTTCCGCCAATCCGGAAGCCGAAGACAGGCGACGACGACGCCGATTGCGAACACGGCCACGCCGATTGCACCGAGCATCAGGAGCGAGCGCCGTTCAGTTGCGACCATTCACGTGAGGATATACAGGGAATGGACGGAAATGTTCAAACGCGCTGTCGGGGTGCGACAAAGCACTGACAACCCCGCGAAGCGAACTCGCGCACATCGAACCGAATCAGGCAGGGTCAGAGAGTAAGCACCCGAGCATCGGGATGAAGCTTGCCACGGCAAAAACGAAGTAAGCGATCGAGGAAACGGATCGACGAAACCCTGCAACGGGTCGAGGGAACGGCGCAAAGGATCGAGGAGACTGCGCAACGGATCGAGGGAACGGCGCAACGGATCGAGGAGGCTGCGCAACGAATCCAGGAGACTGCGCAACGAATCCAGGAAACGAAGCAACGGGTCGAGGAAACGAAGCAACGGGTCGAGGAAACGACGCAACGGATCGAGGAAACGGCGCAACGGATCGAGGAAATAACGCAACGGATCAAGGGAACGAAGCAACGGATCGAGGAAACGACGCAACGGATCAAGGAAACGAAGCAAGCGATCGACCAAATGAAGCAAACGATCGTCAAAACGAGACTCGCGAGGGTCGAAATGAAGCTCGCGAGGGTCGAAACCAAGCACGCGAGCATCCAAACGAAGCGCGCGAGGGTCAAAACGAAGCAAGTGATCGTCTAAACAGAGCAAGCGAGCATCGAAATGCAGCAAACTTCGTTCTTCCCTTCGCGCCTTCGCGTCTTCGCGTGAGATCGATGTCACGCGAGGCCGCGAAGCCGCGAAGAAAGTGCTACTCCTTCACCGCATCCTTCGGCCAGTCGCCGCCGAGGAACGCTTCGATGGCTGGAAAGACGATTGCAGGCTGTTCGGCGTGCGGGAAGTGTCCCGTGTGCGGGAGGCGGAGGATGCGCGCGTTCGGCAGCGCGGTCACCCAATGCGACACCATCGCCATCGGGATGGAGTCTTCCTCGCCGTGGATGATGAGCACGGGCGCTTTGACGCGGGCCAGCTCGGCGGTCCAGTTCCAATCGCCGAGCGAGCCGAAGGTGGCGGGATTGGTCTTGGTCATCCCGTAGCGGATCGCTTCGGGCGGCGCGGCGCAGAGGTCCGACTTCACCACCGTCACGCTGGTCGATTTCGCCAGGCGCGGCGGGGTCATGATCGACCAGTACTCGCGGCAGGCGGCGGTGACATCCGGCGATGTTTCGAACGCCTTCTGCAGTTTGTCGGCGCGTTTGCGTTGCGCATCCGTCAGGCGTGCCGTGAGCGAGGCGCCGTACTCTTGGAAGAATTTCCCCTTCGCCGGCGGGATGGGGGAGAGAAAGATCATCCTCTCGACGTTCTCCGGGTAGCGGATGGCGTAGCGCGCGGCGATGGCCGGACCGAACGAGTGCGCCAGCAGCGTGACCTTCTTCAGTCCGAGGTGAATGCGGAGTGCTTCCAGATCGGCAACGTGATGTTCGATCGTCAGAAGAGCCGTGTCGGAAGGGAGCGTGGAGCGGCCGCCGCCGCGCTGGTCGTATTCGATGACGCGATGATGCAGCCGCAGCGGCTCCAGGTCAGCCGACAACGAATCGTGATCCATCCCCGGTCCGCCGTGGATCACGATCACCGGCGATCCCGTTCCGCTGTCCGCGTACCAGAGGTGGACGCCACCGCCAACATCAGCGAAGTGCTGGTCGTTGAGAAACGTGGCCATCAGAAGAGAAAAACCGATCAGAAGTCGCCGCATGGGGGAAGTATGCGCGAACGAAGATCACGAGAGAAGTCTGGATCAGAGCTTCACGAACGGTCCCGAGGCCACGTAATGCACTTTGTGGCCCTCGAGTTGATCCGGAAGATCCTTCCGTACCGACTCGTCGGCAAGATGGACGACGAGCTTGTAATCGCTTCCGTCATCCCTCTCGATTCCGACGCCGGCAACACCCTGGTTGCTCAGAAGCTCTTGACCGTAGAGATCTTTGATGCGCCGGATTTCGTCGTGTGTGGCCATCTTCAGCATTGCGCTGCATGGGTCACGCCAGCGTCACCCCGAGTGCCTGCAGCACATCCTCAATGTGGTTGGCAATCGTATGCGTAGTGGAGCCGGCAAACAGGAGGGCCACGGCATGGTTGGTACCACGTTCCAGGATCAGTGATCCCGAGTCGCCCGCCGCGCTGAATGCCTGACTGCTACGGCCGACGATCAGTATCTGATTCGTAAACTGAAGGTTCCCCATTTCATACCCGACGGTGACGTCGGTCTCGATGCTCGTAACCCGGCCGACGCGGTAGCCTGTCGTTCTTCCGAACTTGTGCACCTGCATATCGATTGCCGCGGCGGCGGTTCCGTTGGGTGGACCGATGAACAGAATGTCTTTTGAAACGATGTTCGCGCTGGCGGCTTCGGCAATGGCGCAGTCCACCTTGTTCGGGGCCGGCGTCGTCAGAGGGATGAACGTGGTGAGAGCAGCGATTCGATCGCTTGCCGTTTTGCCGCCGTCGAGCAGCCCCGGCTGAAAGATCGGGGAACCGATCGGCAGTTTGTTCTCATCCGCCAGCACGTGGTTATTGCTCAGCACGAAGAGCTTGCTGCCTTTCTTGACGACCGCTCCGAAGGTCCCCGCCATCGTAAAGTTGTTCTGGGGATCCTGGAATCCGATCGACGAGCCAGGGCGTGCCGGACGAAAGCGTCCACGCGGATTGGGCATCGCTGACGGCGATGCCGGAGACGTAGCGAATCTTCGAAATGTACCGACTTGCTCAACATCCGTGGGCAACCCATCGAGATCCTTCGGCAGCCGGTCGGCATCGGGAATGGCGTTGTCGGGGTATTTCACCCGGACGAAGAGTTTTACCGATAGAACTCCGGTTGCGATGCCGTTCGAGATCTTCTCTCCGATGCCGACACCGACGACGTTCTGCTCTGGTTTTGGACTCGCGGCTGGGTTCATCGCCGAAAGTGCCGAGACCCCCACAGCCGGCTGGAGATAGCGAGCCGATGTATCCTTTTTTACCGCGCGGAAATGGCGCAAGTGACTCGCTGACGCTTCAAAAACAGTGACCGGCCGCGCGTTGCGTTTTGCGCTCATAACGATCTCCTTCCAGAAAGACGGACGTTGAGCGTATTTTCCCCCTCCGGATCTCCAATTGCCAGTTTCTCGTGGCGTTGTGTGCTACGGAGAGGTCTCCTACTTCGCCGCCCTCTTCCGCGCGCGGATCACGATCGACAACTCATCGTTGCGGATGTTTGTGAATCGCAGGCGGACCCGCCCCTCGGCGTCGAGGGAGATGACGGCGGGGGTATTCACCGCGGTCAGGATCCAGCCCGGGGGAAGGGTTACGTAGTTCAGCGGACGGCCGAGTGTCCGCTTCCAGAGCAGGTCACCGCCTTCCAATGTGTAACCGACCGGATCGGTGTACGTCTCCTGCACCCGGATGCGCGTCGACCGGCCCTCGGCGATGGGATGATCGAGATCGCCCTGGACGGCCACGGAGTCGGGCTCGACTTTGTCAGGGTAGTAACCCAGCGCGTTGACCTCCTTACCGGAAACATTGTGCGTTACGAGCTCCTCGCCGGTGTCGAGATCGATCATCTTGGCGTCGGGAGCGACGACGCTTCCCTTGCGCACGAAGCTGTGGACGGATGCCTGTCCGGCGCGGGTGACGGTGAAGTCGTGGGAGATACGGAACTGGTGCGTGGCCGGATCGAGGAGCCAGTAGCTGATCTCGCGATCCTGTTCCGCGCGATGCGGCGATTCCTGCGCGAAAAGCGAAATGGGAATCAAAGCCAGAAGCAGGAGCAGGAGCAGGGCCTGTTTCATGGCAGCCTCCGAGCCACGATCTTCACCGGTAACTGATCGTCGCGGTCGTTGAGAAAGCTGATGCGGACGCGGCCGTCGGCATCGGTGGAGACGATGGCTGGCGATCCGCAGCCGATCAGCTCCCACGACTTCGGCAGAAGGACGACGTTGCGCTTGATGCCGAGGGGGCGCTCGAAAACGAGGTTGCCGTCTTTGAGGGAGTACGACGGCGCGTCGGTGTAGGTCTTGATGATGCGGATGCGCGTCTGGCCGCCTTTGGGGACGGCGGCGGGAAGGTGGACCCGGATGAATTGCGCGTCGTCGGCGGTCTTGTCGGATACAAGCCCGCTCGCTTTGGCCTCTTTGCCGCTGACGACCTCGAATTGCAGATCCTTGCCGTCAGCGCGCGCGATCACCCGCTCTTTCGTGGCAATCGAGCCGGGCCGGATCGGATTGAAAAAGAGCTCGGCCCCTTCACGGTCCTGGGTGACGTCGTAGGTGATTGCGAATTGATGCGTCTCCGGCGGGAGAAGCTCGTAGAGCGTGAACTCATCGGCGGCAAACGCGGGGACGGACAGCAGAAGAAGGAGCAGTGCGGCTTTCTTCATCCGCACATGCTCGCATGGATTCCAATGCGGCGGCACGGACACTCTGCCCGTGCTTCTGGAGATTGGACGTTACGATGCCGCGATAGCGGCTGAAGACGGTAGCCAGGGGTGCGAGCGTTTTTTGCGAGCACCCCTGGTCTGATTGTCTCTTGAAAGCGTGCCGCGTCAGCGGCACTGGATGGAGTCCACGATTACTCAAGTGCCGCTGACGCGGCACCAAACGACGACATCTCTTTACCAGGGGTGCTCGCAAAAAACGCTCGCACCTCTGGCTACCGTCTCGTTGCCGCTAACGCGGCAAAGGTACAGACACTCTGTCTTTGCGTATTCGTTCGCGCCGTCTTCAGTTGAACGCCACCTCCACGCCCACCCCCCGCTCCACCGCCCGCGAGAGGGCCACCGAGGCAGCGACGACGTCCTGCAGGGCGGTGCCGGTGGAGTCGAAGATGAAGACTTCGTCGTCATTCTGACGGCCGGGGACGCGGGCGCAGATCACATCGGCCAGCTCGCAGTGGATGTCGTCGCGGGTGAGGAGGCCGGCGTCGAGGGCGTGATGGAGATCGCCCATTTTGGCGGCTTGATCGAGGATGTCGGGGACCACCAGACTCCGCGCCAGGAGCTCCGGCGCGAGCTCGCTCTTTTCGGGATTGTCGGCGCCGACGGCGGCGATGAAAAGGCCGGGGTGGTGGTGGCGGGATTCGAGAATGGGCGAGCGGGAGGGGGTACAGGTGACGACGACCTCGGATGCGGCGACGGCGTCGTCGAGAGAGAGCGTCTGCCGGACGTCGATGCCAAGGCTCCGCTGCATGTCGCGCGCAAAGCGTTCGGAGACGGCTGGGTCGACATCGAACGCGTACACGTTCGCTACCGGGCGGACGCGCAGGAGCGCTTCGATATGGGCCTGACCCTGGATGCCGCAGCCGATGATGGTCATCGTGCGGCGGTCCGCGCGCGCGAGATGTTTCGCGGCGACGGCGCTGGCGGCGGCGGTGCGCAGCGTAGTAATCAATGTGGAATCGAGGATGCCGAGCGGTGTCCCTCGCTCGATGTCCATCACGATGATCACTCCCTGGATCGTCGGCAGGCCGTGGCTCCGCGGGTTCCGCGGGAAGTTGGCGTTGATCTTGGCGGCGAAGACGTCGGCGGCCGCCGCTTTGACGTGAAAGGTTCCGGCGCGAGCGTGGATGCCGAGGGATTGCGGCGGGGCGATGCGTCCTTCGCCGTAATCGCGGAAGACCGTCTCGACCGTGGCGATGCAGTCGTCAATGGTGAGAAGCGCGGCGACGTCGGACTGGGTGAGGATGCGGGTCATGCCGGCCCTCGACAGACTGCCAAGCTCCGGCACAGACAAGAGTGTCTGTGCCACATCGGTCCTGCCGGCTCCACGCGTACTGCTCGTGAATGAAACAGGGGAAATGTGGCACAGACACTCTTGTCTGTGCCGGAGATAGACGGCGAGACGCCAGCGCTCCGTTTCGCTGCACTCACTTCCGCGTCCTTTTGTCGTGGCTTCCGAGGGCCTCGTGCAGGTCATCGAAGAGAGGAAGGGCACGCTCGATCCGTTCGGTGTCGATCGGAAAGCGTCCGATGATTCCTTCGAGCATCGTCCGGACGCCGGCGGTCTCGGGACGGTCGAACTTCGCTTCCTTGAGGTCGAGGTCGTGGACGATCTCGGCGATGGCGCGGACGCCCTTGTCGGGGAGGCCGATGCGGCGCACCAGCGTCTCGAATGTACAGCGGTCCTCTTCGTGGGTAAAGTCTCCGCCGACCATGTCGAAGCGGATCTCGCCCTCGCGCTTTGCGGACTTGGCGTTATCGAACCGGAAGCGGGCCCTGGGGTCGATGAATCGCCGGATGAACCAGGCCGAGGCCAGCCGGTCGATGCGGATGTCGGGACGGGTGACCCAGGTCTTTCCGCGCAGCTCAGGATTCGCCTTCAGCATTTGCGTTTCTTCCTTTTGATCCTTCTTCAGACGTGACTCGATCGCGGCCATGGCCTTCTCGGCGGCCGCGCGGCCGGAGGCTTTGAAGAAATCGATGCGCCGGATGTCGTCGAGGCGGCGGGTCAGCCGCGCGTGTGCGGCGGCGAGGTCGGCGGACGCGGAGGGTTTGATCGCCGCGCGCGCTTCGGCGGCCAGAGCCTCGTAATCGGTGTTGCGAGTCTGGCGGAACTGAGCGATGGCGGCGTCGGCGGCGACGCCGTCGACGAAATCGCCGTCGAAGAGATGGGCGTCACCGCCGCCGGCGACGATCTCCTGCGCGATCCACTGCAGGTCTTCGAGCGCCTCGGCGCTTTGCGGCAGCAGGTAGACGGCGTTCTTGACCGCCACCGCCCCCACGGCCGTGAGACGCTGCCGGATCTTGGCGCGCAAATAGAGGGGACGCGGCGGAATCCGATGAACGAGGATGAGCCAGCGCGGCATCACCCGATGCTAGCAGTTGCCTTAGCGTATGGCAACTGCTAGATTGACGCAGAGAGCAGCAACAACTGACAACCGATAACCGCCGTGTCACTTCTTCACATGCATCCGATCGAGAGCCGACCGAAGGGCGCCCGCCAGTTTGGCCGCGTCATCATTGGCCCAGAAATGCATGAAGAAGAGCCGCGGCGTATCGTCGAGCATGTGGCTGTGAAGCGCCGTCACCCGGATTCCTCCCTCCCGCAGCGCGCGGATGACCGGATTCACCTCGGCGGCAGTCATCACGAAGTCGCCGCTGATCGCTGCCCGCCCGCCGCCGGTCGGCTGAAAGTTGATGGCCGTGGCCGTTCCCATCGACGGCGGCACCTCGTCGCCGTGCTCGGTGATCGTCTCCGCGCGGGGGACGCTGAACTGATCGACGCCGCCGTTCGCTTTGCCGGTATAGCCGAGGATGCGGTCGAGGTCCGCGGTGGGGAGGTCGAGCGCCGGAGCCGGCGACGTCGGTGCCGCGGCGGGACCCATCGGCGTTTTCGTGACGGCGAGAGCGGCGTGAAGCGTGGCCGCGAGCTTCGCCGCCTCTCCGTGGCCGCTGAAGTGGACGTACATCACATGCGGCGTCTCGCCGATCAGATGGTTATGCAGCGCGCTCTGCTCGATCCCTCCGCTTTGCAGGATGTCGATCACGGGATTGACCTCGGACTCGAGCAGTACCAGATCGCCCATGGCCATGGCATGACCGTTCGACTCCCGGAACGCGATCCACGACCCGAGGGCCAGCGCCGGTTTGACGGTGACCCCGTCGGCGACGACGGCGAGGTCGCTGCGCGGGAAGCTCACCTTGTAGACGTCACCCGGGAGTGCCGCCCCGGAACGCCCCAGCGCCTGCTCGACGTCTTTCCAATCGCTTCTGTGCGGGACTGGATCAGCGGCGACAAGAAGAATGAGGACGAGTGCGGACAACAGCAACGAACACAGTCTGCTTGAACCTCTCGCCATGCCGTTTCGTCGAGAGCCCTTCTCCCCCCGCGGTTTCTTGCGGGGGGAGAAGGTGCCGAAGGCGGATGAGGGGGCGCCTACGCGATGGGTGCGATTTACTGACTCTGATCCTAGGCCTATTGAAATCGTCTCATGCATGGTTGCGATTCTACGCGCGCCCAAGTTACATACGCGTGAAGCGCCCCCTCATCCGCCTTCGGCACCTTCTCCCCCGCAAGAAACCGCGGGGGAGAAGGGCTCTCGATGTAAGAGGGTGCCGATACTCAGCGTGGGAGCAATACGGGCTAAACGGGCGGACAATATGAGCGATACGTCTCCGACCTTCCTCCAACTCGCCCTCTATTTTCTGCGCCTCGGTGCGCTCGGATTCGGCGGCCCTGTGGCACTTGCAAATGCCATACGCCGCGATCTGGTTGAGGATCGTGGATGGCTGACCGGCGAGGAGTATGAGAACGGGTTGGCGCTCGCGGCGGCGTGTCCCGGTCCGCTTGCATATCAGCTCGGCATCTATTGCGGATACATCCGGTACGGGATCGGCGGCGGACTGGCGGTGGCGGTCGCCTTCGGTCTGGCGCCGTTCGTGATCGTGACGTTCGCGGCGTATCTGTACGTTCGTTTCGCCGGCGACTGGCATGTGCGCGCGCTCTTCTACGGGATCGCTCCCGCGGTCGTTGCCCTGATCGTCAAGGCCTGCTGGAACCTCGGCAAGCGGACGCTGCGCGCGGATCGCCTGGCCTGGATGTTCGCCGTCATCGCCTGCGCCGTCACGGTCATCCTCCAGCGGGAGCTGGCGCTGATGTTCGTCTCAGCCGGATTGATCGGTGCGTTCGTCTTCGCGCCCCGGGGAACGCCGACGCCGCGTCCGGCGAACGCATTGGTGCTGTTCGTTCCCGGGGCCAGCACCCAATTGTTTGCCTTCTTCTTCAAGACGGGTCTGCTCGTCTTCGGCAGCGGCCTGGTCATCGTGCCGTTTCTGAAGACGCAGGTCGTCGATCAATACCACTGGCTCGGCAACCGCCAGTTTCTCGACTCCGTCGCCATCGGCATGATCTCGCCCGGACCGGTGGTGATTACGGCGACCTTCGTCGGCTACCTGCTCAACGGCTTCTCCGGGGCCGTCGCCGCCACCCTCGGCATCTTCTCCCCTCCGGTGCTTTTCACCGTCATCGCCACGCCGATCCTGCTGCGCTACCACAAGCACCCGCGCCTGGCCGGCTTCATCCGCGGTGTCGGCGTGACGGTGGTGGGGGTGCTGGTGGGGACGTCGTATCTCGTGGGGAAGGAAGCGATCGGCGACTGGCTGACGGCGGCGATCGCAATCATCAGCCTTGTCGTGATCTCGGTCTGGAAGAAGTTTCCCGAGCCGGCGGTGATCGGGGCGGCGGGGTTGGTGGGGTTGGTGGCGTATCGGTTGCTGAGTAACTGAGTTGCTGGGTTGCTGAGTTGCGGGGTCTCGCGGTCTCGCGGTTTCGCGGTCTCGGGGTGTTGCAGCCGTCGGTGCCTGGCAAATCGCGACGACCCTTTTCAACCACCAACCGCGAGACCGCGCAACCGCGAGACCGCGAGACCCAGCAACCCAACAACCCGGCAACCCTTCCACCATTTCACCGCCTCTACGACACAATTCGCTGCATTCCTTCGCCTTTTCACCAGCGGCTGCGGCAGACTACGGCCATGACTCCTCGGGGAGTGGCTTGGCGATTCGTCATCCTGTTCTGGACCGTGTTCGGTGTGCTGACCGGATTTCAGGTCTGGATCAGCATGATCACGCACGGCCACTCCGTGCCGCGGCTGATCTTCTATTACGTCGTGGTCTGGGAGGCGTGGGTTGGGGCCACCGCGGTCATCGTCTGGCTGCTGCATCGCTTTCCGGTCGTGCCGGCGCGGCGGCTTCCCATCCTTGTTCACTTCCTGGCCGCGTGCTGTATCGCCATCGTTCACAGCTTCTACTGGGTCGGGCTGATGATCCTCATCCGGCCCTACGATCGGATGACGGCCGAGGCGTCGCAACTGGATATCGCCGAGATCCTCTTCTACCGGCTTCCTCTGGAGTGGTTGCTCTACTGTCTCGTTCTCGGGGCGGCGCTGGCGTTCGAGTTTTATGAGCGTTACCGCGAGCGGGCTCTCCAGGCGGCGCAGCTCGAAACGTCGCTGGCCGAGGCAAGGCTGCATGCGCTGGAACTGCAGATCCAGCCGCATTTTCTCTTCAATACGCTGAATGCCATCAGCGGACTGGTGCGGAGCAAGCGCAACGACGAGGCGGTGACGATGATGGCCGGCCTCAGCGAGCTGTTGCGCTACACGCTCGACCATGCCGGCGATCAGCACGTGACGCTGGATGAAGAGTTGAGCGTTCTGCGCCGCTATCTCGAGATCCAGCGCGCCCGTTTCCCCGATCGGATGTCATTCACGATCGAAGCGTCCGGCGAGGCCGGGCGGGGATCGGTGCCGGCTCTGCTGCTGCAGCCGTTGGCGGAGAACGCCGTCCGGCACGGCATCGCTCTCAGCGCGTCGCCGGGGGTCGTGAACGTACGCGCCTTCCGCAACAACGGCCAGCTCCGGATCGAAGTGTTCAACAGCGGCGCGCTCGGAGTCCGTTCGGATAGCGGGATCGGACTGCGCAACACCACCGCGCGTCTGCGCCATCTCTACGGCGACGAGGGTCGATTCGATCTCGCCGGCGTGGACGGCGGCGTGACGGCCACGGTGACCATTCCGTGGGCAGAGGCGTCGTGACCGACGCCCTCCGCGTCCTCATCGTCGACGACGAGCCGCTGGCGCGCGACTCCATCCGTGCCCTGCTCGCGGAGGACGCCGAGGTGCGAGTGGTGGGGGAGGGGACCGGCAGCGATGCGGAGGCGCTCATCTCCCGGGCGCGGCCGGACATCATGTTCCTCGACATCCAGATGCCCGAGATCGATGGCTTCGGGGTCCTGGACCGGGTCGGGGCCGATACGGTGCCGGTGGTCATCTTCGTCACCGCCTACGACCAGTACGCCGTGCGCGCCTTCGAGGTGCACGCGCTCGACTACCTACTCAAACCGTTCGACGACCAACGTTTCGCCGGCGCGCTGGCGCGTGCGAAGGAACGGGTCGGTGCCCGGCGCCGCGGCGAGGTCGACAACCGTATTGCCGAGCTGCTGAAGGAGCGCGACAGCTCCCGCACCCGTTTCCTGATCCCGGTGCGCGACAAGACCATCGTCGTCGACGCCGCCCAGATCGATTGGATCGAGGCGTCCGACTACTACGTCACCCTCCACGCCGGCGCCGCCGCGCACCTGCTGCGCCAGACGATGGACGAGATCGAAAAGCAGCTCGACCGGCGCCAGTTCTTCCGCGTGCACCGCTCGGCGATCGTCAACGTCGACCGCGTGCGCGAGATCCATCCACTCTTCCGCGGCGACTGCGCCCTGGTGCTGGCCGACGGGCGGCGCATCAAGTTGAGCCGGAGTCGGCGGAAGGAGTTCGAAGCGCTGTTTAAATGATGGCGCCGCTCGGCTGCGCCGCTGGGCACAGACAAGAGTGTCTGTGCCACATTCGATCCGGCAAGACTCCATTCTTCCTGCGAATACCGGGGCAAATGTGGCACAGACCACAGCTGTCCAAATTAGGTTGAGAAAGCGCTGGTTCCCCTGAGCGTACGAGTCATTTTGACGGGAAAATGAGATCGACCCCCTCAGATGCTGTCCAAATTGAGCGAGAGTTGAGCGGGTTGAGGGA
>DATMNC010000108.1:0-55150 GCA_035569395.1 Thermoanaerobaculia bacterium
GAGATTGTTACGGGCTGTGCGTGGTCGCCGGACGGGACGCAACTGCTCTCCGGCTCAGCGGACAACACGCTGAAGGTGTGGGACGCGCGGACGGGCCAGGAGCTGCGCACGCTCACGGGCCATGGGGAGATTGTTACGGGCTGTGCGTGGTCGCCGGACGGGACGCAACTGCTCTCCGGCTCAGCGGACAACACGCTGAAGGTGTGGGACGCGCGGACGGGCCAGGAACTGCGCACGCTCGCCGGACATGGCTCTTCTGTTTCTGCCTGTGCGTGGTCGCCGGACGGGACGCAACTGGTCTCCGGCTCATGGGACAACACGCTGAAGGTGTGGGACGCGCGGACAGGCCAAGAGCTGCGGACACTCGCCGGCCATCTCTTTATTGTTTCTGCCTGTGCGTGGTCGCCGGACGGGACGCAACTGCTCTCCGGCTCATGGGACTTCACGCTGAAGGTGTGGAACGCTCGGACGGGCCAGGAGCTGCGGACGCTCGCCAGCCATGGCGGACTGGTTACTGCCTGTGCGTGGTCGCCGGATGGGACGCAACTGCTCTCCGGCTCGGGCGACAACACGCTGAAGGTCTGGGACGCGCGGACGGGCCAGGAGCTGCGCACGCTCGCGCGCCATCTATCTGTCGTTTTTGGCGCCTGTGTGTGGTCGCCGGACGGGACGCAAATTCTGTCCGGCTCGTGGGGCAACACGTTGAAGGTGTGGGACGCGCGGACGGGCCAGGAACTGCGGACACTCGCCGGCAATGGCCCTTTTGTTGGTGCCTGTGCGTGGTCGCCGGACGGGACGCAACTGCTCTCCGGCTCAAGGGGTACAACGCTGAAGGTGTGGGACGCGCGGACGGGCCAGCAACTGCGCACGCTCACCGGCCATGGCCATCTTGTTGGTGCCTGTACGTGGTCGCAGGACGGGACGCAACTGCTCTCCGGCTCATGGGACAAAACGCTGAAGGTGTGGGACGCGCGGACGGGCCAGGAGCTGCGGACGCTGGCCGGACATGGGTCTTCTGTTACTGCCTGTGCGTGGTCGCCGGACGGGACGCAACTGCTCTCGGGCTCGGAGGACAACACGCTGAAAGTGTGGGACGCGCGGACGGGCCAGGAGCTGCGGACGCTGGCCGGACATGGGTCTTCTGTTACTGCCTGTGCGTGGTCGCAGGACGGGACGCAACTGCTCTCCGGCTCATGGGACAAAACGCTGAAGGTGTGGGACGCGCGGACGGGCAAGGAGCTGCGGACGCTAGCCGGACATGGGTCTTCTGTTACTGCCTGTGCGTGGTCGCGGGACGGGACGCAACTGCTCTCCGGCTCGAAGGACAACACGCTGAAGGTGTGGGACGCGCGGACGGGCCAGGAGCTGCGGACGCTCGTCGGACATTGCGATTCGGTCTATGCCTGCGCGTGGTCACCAGACGGGACGCAAGTGCTCTCCGGATCTGAAGACAACACGCTGAAGGTGTGGGACGCGCGGACGGGCTGTCTGCGGTTGACGTTCACACACCTGCCGAATCAAGAATACGCCGCGCTCGACCTTGCAAACAACCGCGTCGTCTGGGCTTCGCCGGGAGCCTGGCGTTACCTTGGCTGGCAGTTCTACGACGAAGACGCCAAGAGATTGCGCGTCCTTCCCGCCGAGCATTTCGGGCCGCTGCCGGGTTCGCGAGATCGGGAAATCTCCTGACAACGCGCGTAGCGCAGGGCAACCAACAACGCGGCGAAGCCGCCTCACCACGCCCGAACCCTCTCCCCCGGCGTCAGATACAGCTTCTCTCCCGGCTTCACATCGAACGCCGCATACCACTCGTCGATGTTCCGCACCGTGGCGGCGCGGTACTGACCCGGTGCGTGCCCATTTGTCATGAGCGAGTTACGCAGCGCCTCGGGGCGGAATTTGGTGCGCCAGATCTGGGCGAAGGCGAGGAAGAAGCGTTGGTCGCCGTTGAAGCCTGAGGCTGAGGGGGCAGGCTTGTCGCCGTAGGCGCGGCGGTAGCCGTCGTAGGAGGCGGAGAGGCCGGCCACGTCGGCGAGGTTCTCGCTCAGGGTCAGCTTGCCGTTGACGTGCAGGCCGGGGAGCGGCTCGTACTTGTCGAACTCGGCGGCTAAGCGGTCGGCGGCGTCGCTGAAGTGGGCGAAGTCGTCTTTCGTCCACCAGTTCAGCAGGCGGCCATCGGCGTCGAACTGGCTGCCTTGATCGTCGAAGCTGTGGCTGATCTCGTGGCCGATCACGGTGCCGATGGCGCCGTAGTTCACGACCGCGTCGGCGTTCGCGTCGAAGAAGGGGGGATTGAGGATCGCGGCGGGGAAGTTGAGGGCGTTCTGGAGCGGCAGGTTGACGGCGTTGACCGTCTGCGGGGTCATCGACCATTCCGATTTGTCGACCGGCTTGCCGAGCTTGGCCAGGCTGGCCTGATAGTCGAACAGCTCCGAGCGCTGGTGATTGCCGAGGGCGTCGTCGCGCGTGATTTTGAGGCCGGCGTAATCGCGCCAGTGCTCCGGGTAACCGATGCCGATGTAGAGCGTGGAGAGTTTCGCCTTCGCCTTCGTGCGCGTTTCCGGCGACATCCAGGCCAGGTTGTCGATGCGGCGGCCGAAGGCGGCCACGATGTTCTTCACCATCGTCTGCGCGGCGGCCTTCGAGGCAGGGGGGAAGTAGTGCTTCACGTAAAGCTTGCCGACGGCGTCGCCGAGGGCTCCGCTGGTGGCGCTGACGGCACGCTTCCAGCGGGCGCGCTGCTGCGGCGCGCCGAAGAGCGTCGTGCCATAGAACTTGAAATTCTCATCGGCGAACGCTTTCGGCAGCAGGCCGGATGCGCGGTCGAGGGCGTGGAAGGTGAGGTAATCCTTCCAGACCGGAAGCGGCTCGCTCCCCGCAAGCGCGGCGATGCCGGTGACCGCGGAGGGCTGCCAGACCATGATGGCCGGCTGCCCGGAGAGATCGGCTCCGTTGAAGTAGTCCGCCCAATCGAGCCCCGGCGCCTTCGATGAAAACTCGGCCAGAGCCCAGCGATTGTTCGCCTTGTGGACATCCTCTGAGTCGACGCGGCTCACGTGCGCCTCGGCGATCTTGTGCTCGAGGTCGTAGATGCGCGCCGCGCGGCCGGCGGCGTCGGAGATGTGGGCGAGCGTCAGGATGGCGGCGATGTGGTCGCGGTACTTCGTCTGTAGCGTTACGTCCTGGGGATCCTTGCCGAGATAGTTCTCGCGGTCGGGCATGCCCAGGCCGCCCTGCAGAAGGTAGGCGACATTCTGATCGGGACGGTCGAAATCGGGGGAGACCCAGAGACCGAAGAGGCGGTCGGTGTGGAAATTCGTGTTGTTGAGCGCATCGACGTCGGCGCGCAGCTCGCTTCCGAGGACGTGGGCGAGCGACGGCTTGTCGCCGATCGCCGCGATCTGGTCGAACTCGGGCTGAATGCTCTTCAGGCCGCGCGACTCGATGGCCTTTTCGTCCATGAATGCCGCGTAATAGTCGCCGATCATGCGGGTCTCGGAACCGGCGGGCGCTTTGGCTTTGTCCGCCTCCTGGATGAGGTCCGACGTTCGCTTGTTCGCTTTTTCCTCGAGGATGGTGAAGACGCCGTAGACCGAGCGGTCGGGCGGAATGGGCGTGTTCTTCTCCCACGTGCCGTTGGCGTAGTGGTAGAAGTCATCGCCGGGCTTGATGCTCTTGTCCATGGCGGGGAGATCGAGGCCATGCGATTTGGTGGGCGGCGTTGCGGCCGGGGCGATGAAAGCAGTCAGTAACAGTGCGGCCGCGAAGGCGGGCTTGAGCGAGTGCATGCGCTATCGTAACCCGCCGCCATGCTCGCGTTTCTGGCCCTCTGTGCCGTTCTTGTCGACGATCCGCAAACGGCGCCGCCGGCGGTTTCCAACACGATTGTGGTGACGGCGACGCAGACGAAAACACGATTGGCCGACACGCCGGCCAGCGTCGTCGTGATCGATGCCGAGGCGTTGGCAACGACCGCCGCGGCCACGACCGACGATGCCTTGCGGCAGGTGCCGGGCTTCACGCTCTTCCGCCGGTCGGGAAGCCGCAGCGCCAATCCGACCTCGCAAGGCGTGTCGCTGCGCGGCATCGGCGCCAGCGGGGCGTCGCGCGCGCTCGTGCTCGACGACGGCATCCCGCTCAACGATCCCTTCGGCGGCTGGGTCTATTGGGGTCGCGTCCCGCGGATCGCCATCGACCGGATCGAGGTGGTGCGCGGCGGCGGGTCGGACCTGTACGGCAGCGGAGCGATGGGCGGGGTCGTACAGTTCATCCGCCGAGGTGCTGCGGACGATATCGCGTACGAAGCGAGTGCTGGGAACGAAGGGACGGGAACGTCGTCGCTCTTCGCGGCGGTGAAGCGCGGCGACTGGAGCGGCAGCATCGACGTCGATTGGCTCACGACATCGGGGTATGTGCTCGTCCCGGCATCGCAGCGGGGAGCCGTCGACGTCGACGCCGATGTGCGCCACACGACGATCGAGGGCACGCTACGGTACTCCTCTTCGTTTCTTCGAGCCTCGCGATACACGGAGTCGCGCAACAACGGGACGCCGCTGCAGATCAACGACACCGCCATCCGCCAGATCGCGGCCGGAAGCGATGTCAAAATCGGCAGCGGCTCGCTGCTCGTGCGTGGGTATGACAGCAGCCAGGAGTATCACCAGACCTTCTCCGCCGTCGCCGCCGACCGGAACAGCGAGCGGCTCACGGTCGACCAGCGCGTGCCGTCGACCGGACGCGGCGGATCGCTGCAATGGTTCTCGACGATCGGCGCGAACGTGCTCGTCGCCGGCGGTGATGCCCGTCTGGTCAGCGGTGCCAGCGACGAGCAGCAGGTCGCGGTCAACGGCAAGGTCACCCCGTCACGCGTAGACGGGCGGCAGCGGGATGGATCGGCGTACGTGGAGGATGTGGCCACGATCGGGCCGCGCGTCACGCTCAGCGGGGGAGTCCGTTTCGACTCGTGGAGGAACTACGATGCCGATCGGAACGGCGCCGCGCTGGCCGATCGCAGCGACGATGCCTGGAGCCCGCGGGTAACGCTGCTCGTCCGTGCCTCCGATATGCTGACGCTCACCGCGTCCGCTTACCGCGCCTTCCGCGCGCCGGCGCTCAACGAGCTCTATCGAAACTTCCGCGTCGGCAACGTGCTGACGCTGGCCAACGAGTCGCTCGGCCCGGAGCGTCTCTCCGCGTTCGAGATCGGCGCGCGCAGCGGTCCGGTGCGTCTGACGATGTTCTCGATGACGACGGACGATACGATCGCGAACGTGACGCTCTCATCGACTCCCGCGCTCATCACGCGCCAGCGTCAGAACCTCGGCAGCAGCCGCTCGCGCGGCGCGGAGCTCGATGCCGAGCAGCGCCTGGCCCGGCAATGGCGCGTCTCCGCCGGTTACCTTTTCTGCGACGCCGCCGTGACGACGGGCGATCTGGCCGGCAAGCGCCTGCCGCAGGTGCCGCGCAACACGGCCACGCTGCAGCTCGCCTTCACCCCGCCGCGCGGCAGCGCCGGCGTGCAGGCCCGCTGGTCGTCGATGCAGTTCGACGACGATCTGAACCAGTTCCCCCTCCGGAGTTACGCGGTGGCCGATCTCTTCGCCGCATACCCTCTTACGTCTCGGCTCGATGCGACGGTGTCGATCGAAAACGCCACCAATCGCCGCGTGGAAGTGAGCGCCACGCCGGTCCTCACCCTCGCCACGCCTCGCACGGTGTGGGTGTGGGTGCGATATTCGCTCCGCTAATGTGGCACAGACGGCACAGACACTCTTGTCTGTGCCTGTCCTGCCAACATTGGTCCTGCCAAGCGCCGGCACAGACAAGAGTGTCTGTGCCACATCGGCCTGCCGAGCGCCGGCAAAGACAAGAGTTTCCGTGACATGCCACATCGTCCCCCTGCTATTCGGGCGACTGTGATCCAGCTCACGCTGCGAGTGCCGGTCGGCCTGTGGTGTGCATTCCGCCAATCGGACTAATCCAAGCCGCGAGTTTGAATACTCCGTGGATATCTGATCTGATCTTTCTCGAGGAGGAAAGCATGCGCCGTATCCCCATCATCATTGCTCTCACGATCATCTCTCTCACAACGTCCGTCGCGTTCGGACAAACTCTCGGGGCTGTTCTCACCGCATCCCAGGAGACTCCGCCGACGACCACTCCCGGTTTCGGCAATGCCACGGTGACATTCGATTCGACCCGGTCGAACATCACGGTGACGATCACGGTGGCCAACCTCGGTGCGGCGATCAATAACTTCCACATCCACGAAGGAGCCGCGGGCGTGGCCGGGCCGGTGATCATCAATCTGATCGGGCTCGGAGGAGTGTTTACCAACGGCACGATGACGGTAACCGTGCCGGTGCCGTCCGACGTGGCGCTGCGGATGGTGCAGAACCCCGCAAATTTCTACGTGAACGTGCACACGACGCAGTTCCCTGGGGGCGCCGTTCGCGGCCAACTGGCGTTCGTCAACGGCGGCCCGGTTACCTATTCCGCCGAGCTGCGCGGGGCGAACGAGGTTCCTCCGACCGGCAGCGCGGCGTTCGGCGGCGCGTTCGTCACGTTGGATACGATCAACAACCTCCTGACGTGGGAAGTGAACACGAGTGGGATCAGCACCGCAACGCTCTCTCACATTCACAGGGGCCCGGCCGGCGTCAGCGGACCTGTTCTCATCAACTTCGCGACGTCTCCAGCGCAAATTCCGAATGGCCGCACGAACGGAAGCATCGACATCAGCAGCCTGGGTGCTTCTGACCTGACAGCGTTAGCCAGCGCATCCACAGCGGGCGGCTACTATGTCAACGTACACTCGACGGCGTTTGGTGGCGGCGAGATCCGCGGCCAGCTCGCTGCCGCGAATGAGTACGACATCCCGGTTGCCGGCCGAGTTACGAACGGCCTGGGTCAGACGTTTGTCACCGACGTCCGGATCTTCAATCCCTCCTACACGACCAACGCCGTGGCCCTGGTCGAGTATCTGACCGGCGGCACGACGGCGACGGCATCGCTGGTGGTGAACCTGGCGCCGCGCGGAACGGCCGTACTCGACGACATCGGCGGGTCGGGCGGACTCAACGTCTCCGGGACGATCGGCGGTCTGCGGATTTCGAGTGCATCACAACTTGTCGCGACCTCGCGCATCTATGCCGACCTTCGTTCGTCCGGCAA
Source organism: Thermoanaerobaculia bacterium (assembly GCA_035569395.1). Taxonomy (GTDB): domain Bacteria; phylum Acidobacteriota; class Thermoanaerobaculia; order Gp7-AA8; family Gp7-AA8; genus JADGNZ01. Next base: position 7,174 of record DATMNC010000108.1, read on the forward strand.
GGGAACGCTCGGACAATTCGTTCCGGCGCTGCCGCGGGCCAGTGGACTCCGCCGAGGAGTGCTGACGCAGTTGTCGAACCACACGGACCTGAGCAGCGGGTTGCGCACGAACATCGGATTCTTCAATCCCAATCCGTCCGCGGTGACGGTGCGCCTGGAACTGCACGATGGAACGGGAGCGATCGTCGGGCAGAACGTGATCACGGTGGCGGCGTTGTCGCAGCAGCAGAACGCGATCGGCATCTATTTCCCGGGAGTCGATTTCACGAACGCCGCGAATCTGACGATGAGCTTCGACGCCGCCGCGCCGATCTTCGGCTACGCGGCGGTGAACGACAACGTCTCCGCCGATTCGAGCTTCGTGGCAGCGATCGCCGACGTGGGGGTTGCGGCGAATTAGTAGCGAGTTTTTTACCGCAGAGACGCAGCGCGGGCGTTCGCCCGCGCTGTGTTCTCTGTGATGAAATACGAGCGTGATCAACCTTCGACGCTTCGCGCAAACGCTCGCCTTTCTGGCAGTTTTTTCGGCCTCCGCCCTTGCCCAGGAAGCGGCCCCGCCGGTTCAGGGCGAGCGGCACGTCTTCACCATCGACCGCTTTACGTTCGAGAGTGGCGCAACCGTGCCGAATGTGCAGGTGGTCTACGGAACGTACGGCAAGCTGAACGCGAACCGCGACAACGTCATCCTCCTGCCGTCTCACTACATGGCGGACTTTCACGGGTATGAGCGGTGGATGGGGCCGGGAAACGCGCTCGATCCGGCGAAATCGTTCCTGGTGGCCACGGAGCTCTTCGGCAACGGTCACTCGTCGTCGCCGAGCAATACACCCGAGCAGTTCCATGGACCGCGGTTTCCGGTGGCCACGATCAGGGACAATGTGGAGGCGGTCCACCGGCTGCTGCTCAGTATGGGGATCACCCATCTCCGGGCCGTGGCCGGCTTCTCGATGGGAGCGGAGCAGGCCTTCCAGTGGGCGGTCAGCTACCCCGACTTCATGGATCGGATCGTAGCCACGTCCGGGACCGCGAAGTGCTGGCCGCATGGCGTGGTCCGGCTGGAGGCCCAGATCGGCGCGATCGCGCTCGACCCTGCTTTCAAGGGAGGCGACTACACGGTCCAGCCCAAACAGGGGGTCGAGCTTTTCGGTCTGGTGTGGACCGGCTGGCTCTTCTCGCAGGAGTGGTGGCGGAAGGAGCTCTGGCGGCAGATGGCACCGCCAGGAGCGACCTTCGAGACTTTTCTCACCTCGATGCGGACCGGCTTCATTCCCGGCGCCGACGCGAACGATCTGATTCTGCAGGCCCGCACCTGGGAGCGGCACGACGTCGGTGCCACGAAGGGGTTCGACGGCAACATCGAGAAGGCGCTGGCGTCGATCAAGGTGCCGGTGCTCTATATGCCGTCGGAGACCGATCTCTACTTCCCGGTCACAGACGCCCGCTACGAGGCGCGCTTCATCCCGCACGTGACTCTGACGCCGGTTCCCTCTCTCTGGGGTCATCCGGCCGGAATCGGGATCTCCGCCGAGGATAGGAAGTTCGTGAACGAGAGGATCGCGGCGTTTCTGGCGGGACAGTAGGGCTTTTCAATCCGACAAATCCATCCTTATGAGTGCCGCGTAGATCTGGCAAAACAACACATAAGGAGGGCTGTCATGCCAGCTACGTCACTGACCACGATTCCTGCACCGGTTCTTTACCCATTGCTCAAGGCGTTGAACCCCGATCGCGCGGCCAAAGGGCGTTTCAAGGCTCCGAAGGGGATGAAGGTCAACACCGCCGCGAAGCGTTCGCTCCTAGCCACGTTCACGGCCGCGGGTGAGGCAAAGTCGCCGGCGCAGTTTGCCAGTCTGCTGAAAGGTGAAACGATCGCCACCAAGGCAGAAGCCGGATCGTGGGGAGCCATTACGGAGCTGACGGTCCAGTACACGAAGGACGGCTACACGATCATCACGGTGCGATATGAGAAGGGCAACATGCCGCTGATCGTTGTCTATCCGACGACGTAGAGCGGTCAGGGGTACTCTCGTTCATCTGCGTCATCTGCGGATTAGGTTTTATCCGCAGATGAACGCAGATGGGATTACGCGCTCACACCTCCAACTTGTCCTTCGGCCTGGCCACGATGGCGTAGAGCGCCGGCATCAGGAAGACGCTGATCAACAGCCGTGAGAAGAGTCCGCCGACGATAACCAGCGCGAACGGTTTCTGGGTGTCGGAGCCGATGCCGGTCGACAATGCGGCGGGAAGGAGGCCGACGGCGGCGACCAGCGCGGTCATCATGATCGGTCGCAATCGCAGGATGGCCGCCTCGCGGTTGGCCTCGGCGATCCCCAGCCCGTCGCGGCGAAGCTCGTTCGCGTAAGAGATGAAGATGACGGCCGTCTGCACCGATACGCCGCACAGGGCGATGAAGCCGATGCCGGAGGATACGGAGAACGGCGTCCCGGTCAGCTTCAAGGCCAGGAGACCGCCGACAGGAGCGGAGAGCAGCACCGCCACGACGGTGATCATCGGGAACTTGAAGTTCGAATAGAGCATGAACAGCAGCATGAAGATCAACAGGATCGTCACCGGAACGATGACCTGAAGCTGCTTGCGCGAGGCGGAGTAGTTCTCGTACTCGCCACCCCACACCATCTGATATCCCGTGGGAATCGAGACCGCTTTCGCGACCTGGCGCTGCGCGTCTTCGACCGCTCCGGCCAGATCGCGGTTCTTGATCGAGTACTGCACGCCGATGTAGCGCTGGTTGTTCTCGCGGTAGATGTACGACGCGCCGCTGGCCTCGCGGATTTCGGCGAGCTCTTTGAGCGGAATCTGCTGGCCGCCGGGCGTGGCCACGAGGATGTTGCCGATCGCCTCCGGAGTCTCGCGGAACCGCGGCTCGAGCCGGACCACGAGATCGAATGACCGCTCTCCCTGCACGACCTGCGTGGCGGCCGTTCCGCCCACGGCCGCTTCAATGAGGCCGTTGATGTCGGCGACGTTGAGACCGTACCGCGCGATCTTTTCGCGGTCGGGGGTGACGGTCAGGCTCGGCTGACCCAGCTCGCGCACAACCGAGATCTCGTCGATGCCCGGCACCTTCTGCAGGACGGCTTTGATCGCGTTCGCCCGTTGTTCGAGCACGTTGAGATCGGGACCGAAGACCTTGACGGCGAGGGAGCTCTTGAGGCCGGTCTCCGCCTCGTCGACGGCGTCCTCGGCCGGCTGGGTGTAGTTGAAGACGATGCCCGGGAAGGCCTCCAGTTTTTTGCCGATGGCGTCGATCAGGTCCTTTTTCGTCCGGATCGGGCCGGTCCACTGATCGTACGGTTTCAATCCGACGAAGAACTCATCGTTGAAAAACCCTGTCGGATCGGTGCCGTCGTCCGGCCGTCCCAATTCAGAGGTCACGACGGTGACCTGTGGGAAGGAGCGAAGCACGGCGCGAACCTGCGGGGAGATCTTCGAGGCCGCCTCGAACGAGATCGTCGACGGCATCGTGGCCCGTACCCAGAGCGAGCCCTCGTCGAGATGAGGCATGAACTCCGCGCCGATCGACGGGACCAGAAGCAGCGACGCCGCGAAGATGATCACGGAGGCGATGGTCGTGACCCAGGGGTGTTTCAGCGCGGCGTCGAGACCGATGGTGTAGATCTGTTTGATCTTGTCGAACACGAAATTGCGCCGCTCGCGTACGCCGCGGCGCAAGATCCAGGCACAGAGCACGGGGAGAAGCGTCAGCGCGATCAGGAGGGAACCGGCGAGCGCGAAGATCGTCGTATCGGCCATCGGCTTGAACAGCTCGCCCGAAGGGCCGCTGAGCGCGTAGATCGGAAGGAAGCCGGCGGCGATCACGGCTACCGCGTAGAAGATCGGCCGGTCGACCTCGGCCGCGGCCGAGACGATCACCTTCGTCACGCTCTGCGGCTCCTTGCTCTCGCCGTTCAATGCCAGCCGCCGGAAGATGTTCTCGACCATGACCACGGCGCCGTCGACGAGAATCCCGAAATCGATCGCGCCGATGGACAGCAGGTTGGCGGGCACGTTCTTGAGGTCGAGACAGATGAAGGCGAAGAGCAGCGAAAGAGGGATGGTCACCGCGACGATCAAGCCGGTGCGGATGTCGTAAAGGAAGAAGATCAGGATGACGATGACCAGCAGCATGCCGCGGAGGAGGTTGTCTTCGACGGTGCGCGTGGTGAGCGCGATCAGATCGCGGCGATCGTAGAACGGGCGGACCTTCACGTCCGGCGGCAGAACGGTGCGATTCAGCTCCGCCGTCTTTTTCTCCAGCCGGTCGAGGACGACCTGGGCCTGCTCGCCTTTGCGCAGCAGGATCACCCCTTCAACCGCCTCGTCGTGCTCGTTGAAGCCGAATTGTCCAAGACGAGGTGCCGAGCCGATGACGATGCTGCCGACGTCCTTGATCAGAACCGGCGTGCCGTTGTGCACTGCCACGACGACGTTGCCGATGTCCTCCGGCTTCTGCAGTCGCCCCAGACCGCGCACGTAATAGAACTGGCCGCCTTGCGAGTAGAAGCCGCCGCCGGCGTTGCTGTTGTTCGCGCTGAGGGAGCTGACGATCAACGGGACCGACAATCCGACCGAGGCTACTTTCGCCGGGTCGAGCAGCACCTGGTACTGCATCGTCGGACCGCCGAGGCCGGAGTCGTCGGCCACGCCGGGAACGGCCTTGTACTGCCGCTCGACCACCCAGTCCTCGAGTGTTTTCAGCTCCATCGGCGAGCGGTCGGGACTCTCGAGCACGTACCGGAAAACCAGCCCCGATGGTGAGAAGAGAGGGGCGACGCTGGGCGTGACTCCGTCCGGCAGCGTCACGTCGCGAAGACGCTCGAAGGCCTGCTGGCGTGCGAAGTAACTGTCAGTGCCGGTATTGAAGGTCAGACGGACGTCGGAGAGGCCGTAGAGCGAGATGGAGCGGACCACGGTCATGTTCGGAATGCCGTTCATCTCCACTTCCATCGGCACGGTGATGAGGCGCTCCACCTCTTCGGCGGCGTGCCCTTCCCACTGCGTGACGATCTCGACCTGGGGCGGGGAGAGATCGGGGTAGGCGTCGACCGGCAGCCTGCGGAATGAGTACATCCCGCCGAAGATCAGCAGGACCGCGAAGAAGAGGATGAGGAAACGCTGGCGCAGCGAGCCCGCGACGACCTTGTTGATGATCGACGTAGCCGTCCGTTCGCGCGTGTCGGCGCCGTTCCCGTTGCCGTTCCCGTCGAGTGTCTCCGGTGGCTGAGGGGTGCTCATGATTGTCCCTCGTTCTGGAGGAACAGCCCCCCTTCGATGACGATCGATTCGCCGGCGGTGAGACCGGAGCGGATCTCCTGCCGGTCGCCGATGCGCGAGGCGAGATCGACCCGGCGGCGCTCGAAGGTTCCGTCGGGCTTGGTGACGAAGACGAACGGGAGGTTCTCGTCGTCGCGCAGCACGGCGGACACGGGGACGAGGATGCCGGAGGCCGGCGCTTGCGAGTGGATTTGAACCTTGACGTAGAGATCGCGCTTCAGCACCTCGCCGGGATTGGGCACGTCGAGGCGCACCGAGATGGCGCGCGTGTTGGGATCGACGAGCGCGGCGATGTAGTCGACGCGCCCTTGCAATGTCTGGCCGCCGCCGGTGACGACGTCAGCCGTGTCACCGGCGTGAACGGAGGGCAGGTCGGCCTCGAAGACGTTGGCCATGACCCAGACGCTGGAGAGATCGGCGACGGTGAAGGCCGGCGTCGCCGGCTGCAGCAACTGGCCCGGCGAGACCAGCCGCTCGACGACGGTGCCGTTGATCGGCGATCGAATCACGCCGCCGAGGTTCGCTACCGGCTTGTTCTGTTCGATGTCGTCGAGGGTCTTGTCGTCGACGCCGAGGGCACGCAACTGCTGGACGGCTGCCTCGCGGTCCGATTCGGCGTTGATGGCGTCGGTCTGCGCCTGTTCCAGATCGCGGCGCGCAATCGCATCGCTCTTGAACAGTTGTTCATCGAGCGTAGCGATTCTCCTGGCGTTCTTCGCCGTGGCCTCGGCCTTCCGCAGCGCGCTGATGTCCGCGGCGAAATCAGGCGATGCGACGAGCGCCAGCGCTTCTCCACGGCTGACGCGGCTGCCGACGTTGGCCAGGATGCGCGACACCGGACCGGAGATCGGCGAGAGCACCTGGGTCGATTTGTTCTGGTTGAAGGCCACCGTGCCGGTGGCGGCGATCGTCTTTCGAAACGATTGCAGCGTCACCGTCTCGGTGCGCACGTTCCGCATCGCCTTCGCGCCGGTGGCGGTCGTTTCGGTTTTCTCGTCAGCAGTTTTTCCGCAACCGGCCGTCGCCAGGACGACCAGCATGGCTGCGCAAACGTTGAGCATTCTCATGGATGTTGTTCTCCGGCTGGCGGCGGTGGGAGTGGGGCGCCTGCGGCAAGTTCGAGGGCGGCAAGGGCATCGTTCGCCGCGCCGAGTGCGTCGACGTATTGGCTTTCGGCCGCGAGAAGCGTCCGTTTGGCGTCGAGAAGGTCGAGGGCGGAAGAGCCGCCCAGCCCGTAGCTGGCCGATGCGATGCGATAGACCTCCTGGGCCTGGGGGAGGAGGTGATCGCGGATGAAGGCGGCTTGTCTTAGTGAGGTTGACGCGTTGGTGTAGGCGGTCTGTATGTCGAGGCTTACCTGCGCGCGGATGTCGGCAAGATTCGCGGCGAGCTCCTCTTCCCGATGCTTTGCCGCCGACACTTCGCCGCGCTGATGCTGCCAGAAGAAGAGCGGAACGCTGAAACCGGCGGCGGTTGTGAAGCTCGCCGGCGCTCCGTCCGGGGCGTTGCGCGTGACGCTGAGATTGACGTCCGGAAGCCAGAACTCGCCGGCCAGCTTCGTCGCGGTCTTCGCTCCCTGCTGCTGGGCCAGGAGCGTGGAAATCTCCGGGCGCGACGCCTCCGCCAGTTTCTCCAGCGATTCGATGGAGGCGATCGGTCCGGGCACTTCGAGGGTGGTGGTGGTCTCGAGCGGAGCACCGCCGGCTCTGCCGAGGACGCGGTTGAGCGCCGCGCGGGCGGTGGCGATGGCGCGGTCGCTGGCGAAGAGGTCATTCTCGGCCTGCGCCAGATCGGTCTCGGCCTTGACCACGTCAACGCGTGCGACCGTACCGCCGAGGAACCGCGCCTGCGTCTTCTTCACGAAATCGGACGCAAGCTCCTTGCTTTGCTGCAGATCGTCGCGGTGCCGCAGGGCCACCAGGATGGCGTCGTACGACTGCGCGGCCTGCGAGGCCACCTGTTGGCGCAACTGCGCGAGATTGAATTCCGCCGCGCGCAAGTCGGCCGTGGCCACGTCGCGGCGCAATCCCCGCTTCCCCGGAAACGGAAGCGTAATCCCGAATCCCTGGTCAGTGCCGCCGTGGGAAGCGGGATTGAGAATGTGGCTCTCTCCTGTCACGTCGGCCACAAAGGTCGGATCGGCGAACGCCGCGGCGGTGACCACGTTCGCGCGTGCCTCTTCCACCTGCGCGCGCGCCGCGGCAAGCGCCGGGTTGCGGGCGAGGGCCTCGTCGATGGCCTGCTGGCGGGAGAGCCGCAGCGTCTCCAGCGTTTGTGCCGAGGCCGCGGCAGCAACGAAAATCAACGCCACAGACCAGATCCGGGACCGTTTCAAGAATGGGGTTCCACCACGATGTGGTGTCATGAAGCTCCTCGCGAGTCGTCTTCGGTGAAAAGAGAGACGGCGCTACGCGGCGGGAGGAGCGCGCGAGGGGAGGGAGCGGGAGGTGCCGAGGGAGAGGTGATGCGGCTCGGCGGCAATGAGGAGATCGGTGATGACGACAGGAGCGACGACGTTGGTCCGGACGACGGTGATCTGCTGGGCCGACACGGCGCACATCGCGCAGACAGCGGGGCTGGCGATGCCGACACCCTCACTGCCGTTTCCGGCGAGCGGATGCGTGTGGACCACCGGCTCCGCGACGATGATCGTCGCCAGGAGCAGGAGAATCGCCAACCTCATGAATCGCATAGCTCTCAGAACACACGCCAATCCGCCCGAGCCGGATGAAATTCCAATCGCTGGCCGGAATCGACCACTCGTAGCGAAAAAGCGACAGGTCGCCACGAATCCACCGATCCACTAATCTACTGACACATGGCCTGGCGCATCGACAAGCAAGCAGACGGCAGGTTCGCCATCTACTCCAGCCGGATCGGCGACTACATCGTCATCGACGCCGATGAGGCGGAGATCGAGCGGATCTACGCGGAGAAGGGTGTCAAGGTCTACCTCGCCAGCGCCCGCGCCCAGATGACGACGCGGATCACGCCGGTGGCCGCGGAGGGTGAGAAGAAGATCGCGGCGAGCAGACTTCGGGGCTCGACGCCGAAGGAAGGGAGTGTGCCGATTGGGGTGACTGGGTTCACAATGAATGACGATGAGTCTTGAATGACTCGGCTATCGGCAACGCGCTCTGATCATTCAGCATTCAACATTCGACATTGAACATTCAACATTTGTTTCTGGTGTCGACGCCCCCGACCGCCGTCGACTTCTCGCCCGTCGCCGTGACCTTCCAGGCGATCGGCACCCTTCTGCTCGCCCTGGTCCTGGGCCAGATCGCGCGGACCTTCGGCTGGCGTTATGTCCGACGCTGGGCCTGGGCCTGGGGTGCGATGTTCGTGGCCATCCTGGCCGTGCGGATCTACATCACCACGGCCAGTCCCTGGCCGTGGTGGTTGGTCTATCTGCTGGCGCAGTGGATGTTCCTTTTCCTGCTCTTCGCCGGCTGCCGCGATCTGGTCGACGATCCCCTGAGGGTGAAAGTCCTCGGCTATCTCGTTCCGGTCGCGATTGCGGCAGCGATCTTCCTCGTCGTGGCCGCTCCCGACTTCGGCGCGCTCTTCATCGCCGAGGCGGCCATCGTCGGCATCGTCATCGTCATCTGCTATCTGGTTCTCGGCCGGATCGAGCAACACTCGGTGGCGTGGCACATGCTGCGCGTTCCGCTGGCTCTACTGGCTATCCTGTACTTCGCCTATGTGCCGTTGTACGCGCTCCAGCGGCGCGGAATCGTCATCCCCTACCTCGATTCCTCGTCGCTTGCCGATCTCCTCGCGGCAATCCTCCTCGGATACGGGATGGTGCTCATCGCCGCGGAGGCCGCGCATCGCGAGCTGACGGATGCCGTGGCCGCGCTGCAGATCGCGCGCGATCAGCTTGCGATCAAAGCGAACACCGACCCGTTGACCGCCGCGCTGTCGCGCCACGCCTTCCACGCCATGCCGCGCGAAATGAGCGGCGTGGTGATGATGGTCGACGTCGACCGGCTCAAACAGATCAACGATGCCGAGGGGCATGAGGCGGGCGACGAAGCAATCCGTACCGTGGCCAACGCCATCCGCAAACGCGTCCGCGCCGACGATCTCCTCTTCCGCTGGGGCGGCGACGAGTTCCTGGTGGTCATGCCGCAATCGCCGCTCGACCTGGTCATGCAGCGCTTTGCAACGCTCGACCACGGCATCACCACGCCTCGCGGCACGACGCTCACCGTGTCGTGGGGCGCAGCCGCCTTCCCAAGCGCCGAGCAGATCGATGATGCGATCCGCGAAGCGGATCGTGCGATGTACGAGCGGAAGGCGGGGGCGCGGGTGGAGGCGGGGTAGTTCGCTGTCCGCTTTTTGTTGGTGGTCCAGGATCGCGGCAGCGTTGCGTCTCTCGCGCGTCCATCCGTTCCGCCGTTAAGCCGCCGCTGGTTTCCAGGGATTTTCCTTGAGCCAACCCACGACGAGCGTGACGTCGTCGCCGAACGTCAGACGCCTTGAATTGAGTTGTAGTTTCTCGCAACCACCCGGCAAGGCGATGCGAAATTGCTTGTACCTTCCAGCGATGACTGAGCCACTCGGTATGACCGTCCCTTGGGCCGGGGGAGTTGTCGATAGCCAGTTGCGGACGATCTCGATTGCAGCCGCTACCTTTCCGGCATGTGCGCGAATGTCCTGACCTGCGATGTCGGAGCAGAAGCTTTGATATCTGAATTGGTCGTCATCGAGGACGACGCAGCGCTTCAGTTGATTGGTGGCATCGCCGAACGCCCTCGCACCCAGAAACAGGCCCAACTCCAAAGGCATGTTGAAGCGTGGAAGGCTCGTTTTGGAGTCGAGCTCCACGCGCGAAATGTCGTGGACCGCATAGGGAGATTCACCGATGATTCGAATGATCTTCTGTACGCGAACTTCGCCGGAATCTTCAACTTCCGACGCTGAGCGTGCGATGAATCCGCAATCATGAACAGCGAAAACAAGTCCACGTAAGAGCGGGCGATACCTGGCATCGAACGGACAGTTAATGAAAACGTCCTTCTCGTGCGTCATCGCGCTTTTGGAGTGGATTTCGCTTTCGAACCGACGCGTTGCCTGCCAGCCCTGGTCACGAACTCTCCCTTCTTCAGAGAATACGGAGTCGAGTCACGGCTGAGCTCGCGGAATGCTGAGCGGGCCTCGGCAAGCGTGACGTGCTTTCCTTCCTGGTGGGGGTTTGCGATCGAGCGGACTCTTGCCACGCAAATAGATTAGCACGTCGAATCCGAGTCAGGCTAACTCCGCTCCAACTCCAGACTACACCCTTCTCCGCGTCTTCGCCGCCGCTTTCTCCGTCTCCACCCACGGCTCGATTCCCGGCGCGGTACATCGCGCGATCTTTTCGCCGAGGATCTCTTCGATCTGGCGAACCATCGGGACGTCCTGCCAGGAGACGATGGTCGAGACGATGCCCAGCGCCGCGCCGCGGGCGGTGCGGCCGGCGCGGTGGACGTAGTCGTCGACGTTCTCCGGGATATCGAAGTTGATGACGTGCTCGATGCCGGGGACGTCGATGCCGCGGCCGGCGATGTCGGTGGCGACGAGGATGCGGTGTTGCCCCTGGCGGAAGCCGGCCAGCGCTTCGACGCGGCGTCCCTGCGAACGGTCGGCGTGGATGCGCGAGACCGGATGGCCCCGGCGTTGGAGGATGTGGTACAGCCACTCGGCGTCGATCTTCCGCCGCACGAAGACGAGCGTGCTCCCCAGCTCTTCGGTGAGGAGCGTGATCAGGCAGTTGCGCTTGTCTTCCTCCTTGACGAGGTACAGCCGGTGGGTGATGCCCTCCGCGGCGCCCCCCTCGGGGGTGATGTCGATGCGCACGGGGTCGTGCATGAACTCCTTGGCGATCATCTCGATGGAGTCGGGCATCGTGGCCGAGAACATCATCGTGCGGCGCTGGCGCGGCAGCAGGCGCAGGATGTCGCGCATCTGCGGGAGAAAGCCGAGGTCGAGCATGTGGTCGGCTTCATCGAGGACGAGCTCTTCGATGGCGTCGAGTTTCACGTGCCGCTGCCGGACGTGATCCAGCAGACGCCCGGGCGTGGCCACGATGATGTCGGGCTCGCCGCGTAGCGCATCGGTCTGCGGCTGCATCTTCACGCCGCCGATGACGCAAGCGGTCTTCAGCTCGTGCTTGACGCCAAAGACGTCGAGGAACGCTTTCGTCTGCAGCGCGATCTCACGCGTCGGCGAAAGGATCAGGCCGCGCACGCCGCGGCCATGCGTGAGGCGCTCCGCCAGCGGCAGGCAGAATGCGGCCGTTTTACCGGAGCCGGTCTGGGCAAGGCCGACGATGTCGCGCCCTTCGAGCGCGAGCGGGATGACGGCGGCCTGGATGGGGGTCGGATTCTGAAAGCCGATCTTCGTCACGATGTCGAGGATCGGCGCGCTCAGGCCGAGGGAGGAGAAAGGCTTGTCGGTCGTGGAGACCGGGTGTTGCGGGATCGCTCCAGAGAACATTCAGTGAAACACTTTCCTATAAACCGCGACGTTGATCGCGATGACGAACACGGCGATGGCGAATTCCATCCCGCGAGTGAGGCCTTGAGGGTAAATCAGACGGAAGATGTGATGGGCGACGAAGCCGCCATCATACCCAGCCGCGCCCGCTTTGCGCAGCATTGCATTTTCGAGGATCGTCAGCGGGCAAATCCAGCCGCCGATCTCGATCAGCGCTCCCCAGATCGCCGCCGGCAGATGAACCCACTTGAGTGCCGGCCACCGCAGCACGAGAAAGCCGCCCGCGATGACGAAGATGATGAATGCGAAATGGATGACGGCGACGAGCGTTGCCGCCGACTGATAGAACATTGCAGGTTGAACCCTATACTTCCGCGCCATGAAACGGCTTTTCCCCCTCGTTCTCTTCCTTGCCGCGTTTGCCGCTTTTGGGGCGGACCCTCAACCGGTTCATGTTTTCGTGGTCGGGACGACCGATCTGCACGGATCGTATGACAGTCACGCCGCTTCGAAGAATGCACCAGCATACGGCGGGCTGCCGCTGATCGCGGGATATCTCGAAATACTGCGCGCCAATCATGGACGTGTCATCGTCGTCGACTCCGGCGATCTTTTCCAGGGGACGCTGGAATCGAACTTCTTCGAAGGGGAACCGGTGGTCAAAGGGTACAACGCCCTCGGATACGACGCCGCGGCGGTCGGGAATCACGAGTTCGACTATGGTCCGGCCGGTCCCGACTCCGTGGCCCGTCTGCCGGACCAGGACCCGCTCGGCGCGCTGAAGAAGAACGCCAGGGAGGCGAGGTTCCCGTTTCTCTCGGCGAACATGACGGAGAAGGCGACGGGCAAGACGCCGTCGTGGGCGAAGCGCTACACGATCATCGACGCCAACGGTGTGAAGGTCGGGATCATCGGCCTCTCCACGCCGGAGACGCCGGCGGTCACGAACTCGGCGAACGTGGCCACCCTTGTGTTCGGCGATCCGGTGGCGGCGACGGTGAGCGCTGCGAAGGAGCTTCGCGCCGCAGGCGCCGATGCGATCATCGTCATCGCGCACATGGGCGGCCGCTGCAGGAACATCGAGCTGAATCCGGAGGACTCATCGAGCTGCGAGAAGGATCAGGAGGCGATGCGGTTTCTCCAGGCGCTGCCGAAGGGAACGATCGACGCCTACTTCGCCGGCCACACGCACTCGCAGATGCGTCACTACATCAATGGTGTTCCGGCGCTGCAGCCGTCGCCGAACGGCCGCGAGATCGCCATCCTCGATATGACCATCGATCCGTCGCAGCACAAGGTGACGAAGGCGGAGATGGGACCTCTGACGATGGTTTGCGCGCAGGTTTACGAGAAGACGGAGACCTGCGATCCGAAGAAGGCGCCTGCCGGCGCATCGCTCGTACCACGGATGTTCGAGGGGAAGGCCGTCGCCGAGGCGCCGAAAGTCGCCGCCATCTTCAAGCCGTATCTCGAACAGGTCGCGGCGAAGAAAAATCAGGATCTCGGCATCCGCACCACCGACCGATTCAAGCGCGCCTACTACCGCGAGTCGCCGCTCGGCGATCTGCTGACGGACGCGATGCGCACGTACATGAAGGCCGACGTCGCCTTCCTCAACTCGGGCGGTATCCGTACCGATCTGCCGGCAGGAGCACTCATCTACGCGAATCTGTTCGACGTCTCGCCATTCGACAACTTCCCGGCCATGGTGACTATGACCGGCGCGCAGTTGCGGCGAATGCTGGAGATCACATCGATCGGCGGCGGGCGCGGGATCCTGCAGACCAGCGGGCTTCGGTATACGTTCGACGAAGGGCGCGATGCCGATAAGCCGGCGGCACAGCGGAATCGTCTGACCGAGGTTGCGCTGGCGAACGGTCAGCCGCTCGATCCGGCAGCGCTCTACAGGGTGGCGACGATCGACTTCCTCGTCACCGGCGAAGGGCTCGAATCGCTGATGAAGCAGATTCCGGCCGAGCGGATCAAGATCGATTACTCCCGCCCGATCCGCGAGCTGTTGATCGATGCGCTGAAAGCGATGCCGCAGCCGTTGGCCCCGAAAGTCGACGGCAGGATCACGGTGTTGAATCCCGTGGGATCGGGGGATTAGGGATGCGGTTGCGGGGTCTCGCGGTTACGGGGTCTCGCGGTTGACAGGTCGCCGGTCCGGAGGTTTCAGAGTTGCTTGGTTGGCTTGGTGACTCACCACCGCGTGACCGCGAAACCGCGAGAACTCGTAACTCAACCAAAAATCCATGACCACAATCATTCTCTTCGGCGGACGCAGCGATGAGCGCCATGTCTCGGTCGCCTCGGCGCAGAACATCGTGCGGGCCTTGAGTACACCGCGAGACCGCGAGACCGCGAAACCTCGCGACCCAATCCTCGCCTGGTTCTGGGCGCCGAACGGTTCCGTCTACGACGTGCAGTGCGACGATCTGCTCGCGCATCCGCGGCCGTTCACCAACGATTTCCATCCGTCGCGGCCGGCGATCTGGCCCGATCTGGAGATGGCTCTCGATACCTTGCCGGTCGTTGATCCTGTGTTCCTGCTGGCGCTTCACGGAGGGGAAGGGGAGGACGGAACCGTGCAACGAATGATGGAGGAGCGCGGCATTCCGTTCACCGGATCGGGATCGGAGTCGAGCGCCGCGGCCTTCGACAAGGGACGCGCCAAGGAGATCGTGGAAGGCCACGTGCGCCTTGCGGAATCGCGCGTGGTTGCGGACGTTCGCCTGATCGATCGTACAGTCGCTGAGATGCTGGAGCAATGCGACAAGATTGTGCTCAAGCCTCTTGCCGGCGGCTCGTCGCGCGGGCTCTTCTTCCTCGAGCGGGGAGAAGAGACACCGGCCGTCGAGAACGTTTCCTACATCGTCGAACAGTTCATCGCCGGCCGCGAGTTGACGGTGGGGGTCGTCGACGGCGGGGATGGCCCCATCGCACTACCCGTCCTCGAGATCGAGACCGATCCCGGCCTTTCTTTCGATTACGAGGGGAAGTATCTCGGCAAAGGGACGCGGGAGATCTGCCCGGCGAGGATCTCCGAAGTCACACGCGACGAGGCGCAGATCGCCGCACTCGCCGCGCACGCTGCCCTGCGATGCGATGGTTACTCACGAACCGATCTGGTCGCCGCGGACGATGGCATCTACTTCATCGAGTTGAACACTCTGCCCGGCCTCACCACCGCCTCACTTCTGCCGCAGGAGTTGCGCGAGGGGGGGATCGAGTTTCGCGAGTTTCTTGAGCAGCAGATCGTGCTGGCGAAATCGTTAAGGTCGAAGTGAAAAACGATCGCCCCTCACTCCCGCGCGAGTTGGATGTGCCTTCGCTCGGCCTCTTCCGCCTCCGCCTGCGTTGCGGCCCAGCCGAAGCCAGCGACGCAGGCGAGGGTGGCCGGGATGGCGGGGATGGAGAGGTTGAACTCCATGAGTCCGTGGATCAGAAGGGCCAGGATGGCGCCGAAGGCGGCCAGAGTGAACGCGCTCTCTTCGCGGCGCGGCTCGCGGCGCCAGCGGCGGAGGAGGGTGGCCAGGAAGGCGATGATTGCCGTCGCGCCGAGGGCCAGTCCGATCGCCCCTCCGGTTACGAGCAGTTGCAGCGGATCGCTGTGTGCAAACTCCACTAGATAGTTGAAGTCATGCGGCTGCACGCGCCGGAATGCCTCGCGGAATGTGCCGAGGCCTGAGCCGAACAGAGCGAAATGAGGCCACGCCCGCAGCGAGAGCTGCCAGAGACGGAAGCGGAGATCGCTGGCGGGGTCGCGGGGATCGGAGCTGAGAAAGCGGAGGATCGGCTGCTGACGTACGGCCAGGAGCGTCAGACCGACCGCGGCGCCGATGACGCCGGTGCCGGCTGCCGCAAAGCTCCATTGGCGGTTCTTGACCCGCGGGTGTGACGGCGCGAGCGACAGCAGCACCACGGTGACGATCGCCGCCGCGAGAATGCCGCCGCGGGACTCGGTCATGGCGATCCCTCCGGCCAGCACGCTCCAGAGCAGGATGCGCAACGACATCCGCATGAAGAGGCTCTCGAACCGTTGTGCAGGCCGTCGCGAAGGTAGGACGGACGATTCGCGGTAGTGCAGCACTTCGCGCCACAACACGCCGAAGCCGACGAAGAGCGCGATCTGTAGATATCCGGCGAAGTGGTTCGGGTTGACGAACGCGCCGTGCAGGCGGCCCGTGGCCATGGGCTCCTCGCCTGCGCCCACGGCGATGCTCCGCGTGAGCATGGCCAGCAGGATTTGGACGAGAGCGCTGCCGAGCAGCACCGCCACGAAGAGGCGTCGCCGCGAGCGGGAGCGGAGGATCAGCGCGGCGACGACGAAGAAGGCGATGTACGCGAGCGTGAGCAGGGTCGTGTCGAGTGTCTCCAGCGGTGCGATGGAGATGCGTGACGCGGGCGCCTGCCGGCCGAAGGCCTCAAGTATGTGCCCGGTATCGGCGTACACGCGGGCGCTCACGGGCGAGAGGATTCCGAGGAGAGCCTGCGGCATGGGAAGCCATTGCAGCAATCCAAGCGCGACAAGGCCGAGGAGGGCGGCGATCGTCACGCGCGCACCGCGGAGGCGTGCGCTCCTCGGATCGTCGAAGAGGAGCAGAGAGAGCGCCGCGAAGGCGAAGAGCTCCAGGATCAGCTCCCCCTCCTGGGTGATCTGGCCGTAGGGGAGGGGAGCGATGGCTACGTAAGCCAGAAACACGAAAAGGGCGGCGTTTTCACGCCACGACTGCGTCCCGAGCTCTTCGCGCAGACCGGCGCGTTTCGCCCGCCTGGGGAGGGGAGGTTTCGTGGGCGTTTCGGCCGTCATTTGGTGAAATCGCGGACCGCAGGAGTTGACTATCGTAGCGTTTGTAGCCTAGTGTCTACAAAGAAGTCACTCTCTCATGTCCCGTGGAATTGCCTGGTTATTCATCGTATCGTTGTCTGTGGCGGGTTGGGTGTTTGCTTCGCCTCCCGCGGTTACGCAGAATCGACTGGCCTGCGTTGGTCATAAAGCCAACGCCAGAATTACTGCCCATGTCGAAGGGAATCCGGCCTCGGTACGTGTCTATTTTCGTCAGGCCGGCGATCCCTGCGGCGACTATTACGTCGACATGCGACCGAGCCCTGAGGACCCATCGCTGTACAGCACGGTCCTGCCGCTCGTAACGCCGGACGCCACCGCCGTCACCTACCAGGTCAAGGTCTTTGGAGCGGGAGCGAAGGAGATCGATGCCGAGCCGATGACGGCTCTCGTCAGCGACAACTGCACGGCACCTCCGCTCAGTCCCGAGGACTTCCGCGCGGCGAAGACCATCGCGCTGGGCCTGACCAAGGAAACGCAACACGCGGTACCGTGCCATTTCAAGTGCGACGGCGTGCTGAGCGTGATTACGGCCTCTGGCCAGTTGAAGCCCAACGATGAATGCCGGCTCGTTCTGGCGGGCAAGCTCAAGCCGTGGTATCTGACGCCGACGGCTCTGGCGATTGCAGGCGTGGGGGCGGGGGCGGGTGTACTGGTGTTGAATCCCTCGAATGGACCAAGAACTCCTCCCTCGCCGGCGCGGCCCTGATCGTGCGCGACGTTGCTCGATTCAACGGACCGGCGCCGCCCCACGACTCGCGAGGCTCTCTGTCATCGCTGTTTCCTGCCGAAGACCCCAGTGTGCCGGCTACCGAGCTGTGGGCTCTCGTGGCCAAGGGATGGCGGCTGATCGTCTTTTGCACCCTCGCCGGAGTCGTGGGCGGCGTGCTCCTGACCCTCTTTGCCGAGCCGCAGTACCGCGCCACCGTTGTGCTCAACGTCGATCATGATGCGAATCACCTGTTCGAGGTCTCCGACTCGCAGGTGGCTATCTACGATCCAGCGTTCCTCGTCACCCAAACGCGTTTGATGCGCAGTCGCGAGGTGGCTGAGCGCGTCATCGCTCGCCTCGACCTGCTTGGAAACCCCGAGGTCGCGGTGCGGCGCAGCGGCTTCTTCCGCCTTCTGGACGACGTTACCCCTGGCGGCTCGCGCGACGTCGCCGCCGCGGCCAACCGCATTCAGGCAGCCGTCAAAGCCACCATAGTGCCGCAGTCCAACCTGGTCGAGCTCACCTACATCGGCCACAGTCCTAAGGCCTCCGCTGACATCGCGAACGCACTGGCGGAGTCCTACATCGAATGGAGCATGGAGTCGAAGTTTCAGGTCGTCGGGCAGGCCTCGAAGTTCCTCAACACGGAAATCGAACAGCTCAAGAGCGAGGTCAGTAGCAAGGAAGACGCGCTCCACAGCTACGGCCTGCAGAAGGACATCATATCCGTCGATCCGGGCACCAACGTCACACTCCAGAAACTGGAGGCGCTCAACAAGGATTACTCCAATGCTGTTTCGGATCGCGTGGCCAAGGGAGCGCACTACAGCGAGCTGCTCAGCGCTCCCGACGAGGCCATCCTCCAGGGGACCGGCGAGATCGCCAGCGTGGCCACGCTCAAGGCAGAGTTGAGCACGCTGCAGCGGTCGTATAACGAGAAGTTGCAGGTCTACAAGCCGGAATGGCCCGCCATGAAGCAACTCCGGGCGCAGCTCGAGGAGCTGCAGAAGAGTCTGGCCAGGGAAATCCATGCGGCCGCTGCCCGTGTGCGTGAAGAAGCCCATCGCGATTTACAGACCGCGCAGCGACGCGAGCAGTCGTTACAAACCGAGATGACGTCGCAGAGGCATGAGGCGATTCAGCTCAACAGCAACGCCATCGAGTTCAACAACCTCCGCAATGACGTGGAGACCTCGCGCAATCTCCTGGAAGTGCTGCAGAAGCGGCAGGCGGAGACCGGAGTGACGGCACGCCTGGGCGGGCAGCGGATTTCGAACATCCGGATCGTTGACCGCGCCCTCGTCCCCGGCAGGCCGTTCAGTCCCTCGTATCCGGCGAACGTCTGGACGGGGCTTTTCTGCGGCCTGGTCGTTGGGCTCAGCATGGCCTTTCTCCGCGATATCCTCGATCGCAGCCTGCGCACCATCGAGGACGTCGAGCGCTACATCCGTCTTCCGGCCCTCGGGGTGATCCCTGCCGTCGGCGCCGGCGCCGCCAACCGGCACTGGTACGGCTACGGATACTCCCGGAAGAAAAAGCAGAAGAACGCTGACCCAGGCGAGGCCATGATCGAGTTGCTGCCACATACCCATTCCCGATCGGCGGCGGCCGAGGCCTATCGCGCTGTCCGTGCGGCGCTGCTCCTGTCACAGGCCGGTGGCATCCGGTCAATCGTGGTCACGTCGTGTCTGCCGGCTGAGGGGAAGACGTCGACGGTGTTGAATCTGGCCGTCGTGCTGGCGCAGCTCGACAAGCGTGTGCTGCTGGTGGATGCCGACCTGCACAAGCCGCGGCTGCATGACACACTGCGTATCCCGAACCGCGTCGGTCTCGTCTCCATCCTCGTGGAGAATGTCTCGCCGACGCTCGCGATCCAGACGACCCAGATCCCCGGTGTGTCGGTTGTGGTCTCCGGGCCGCCGACGCCGAATCCATCCGGGCTGCTCTCGTCCGACTCGATGCGAACGCTGTTGGAGTTTGCGGAGATGAACTTCGACTACGTGCTGATCGACAGCCCGCCGCTCGAGTCGGTTGCCGACGCCATGCTCATCGGCAGTCAGACGGACGGTGTCGTGCTTTGCGTGGAAGGCGGCAGCACATCGCGCGATCGGGTGGCCCGGATCCGGAATATGCTCGCCAAGAGCAACGTGCCGGTGATCGGGGTGATCATCAACAAACTGCGCGAGCCCGCGTTCGGCTACGGCTACGGAAAATCCTATCGGTACTACAGCCCGGGGTACGGAACCGAGGCCCGGGCACCGGCCGACGACCGCGCCCAGAACGGTTAAGAGGTCTCTCCAAGGTCAGGCGGCTCAGTGATCGACATCCACTTCCACTGCCTTCCCGGAATCGATGACGGACCTTCCACGTGGGAGGAGGCGGTCGAGCTCTGTCGCGCGGCGGAGGCGGAAGGCACGGAGACGATCGTGGCCACGCCGCATGTGATGCGCGACCCGTGGATCAACGAAGACCGCGCCGAGCGCGATCGGCTCCTGGTCCGGTTGAATGACCTCCTCGGCGGGAAACCGGCCGTCGTTCCGGGATGCGAGATGTTTTTCTCGAGCGACGTGATCGAGCTGTGGGAACACGGCAACGCCGGACCGCTGGTGGGGCTGAATCGTGGCACTGCCCTTCTCCTCGAGTTCCCGACGTACAGCGTTGCGCCGCAGGCAGAATGGATCCTGCACGAGCTGTCGGTGATGGGCGTGCAGGCCGTGATCGCGCATCCCGAGCGCAACGCGGAGCTGGCGCGCAATCCGAAGCGACTGGCCTCGCTCGTGGCAAAAGGCGCGATGACCCAGATCACCGCGGCATCGCTGCTCGGCGATTTCGGACGTGGTCCGCTGGCAGCGGCGGAAGACTTCTTCGCGCGTGGGCTAGTCCATATCGTCGCCTCCGATGCTCACTCGATCGCCGAGCGCCCCCCGCGACTGGCGGCTGCGAGGCGGTGGGCAGAGCAGCGATGGGGAACCGCCGCGACGTTGGAGATCTTCGCGACGAACCCCAAGGCGGTGACGCACGGGGTCGTAGCCGTATGAGGCGAGCGCTCGCGGGGATGGCGGTCGTCCTGGCCATTCTTTCCTGCCTGCGATACGCATATGACCAGGAGGCTCGCCGCGCCGGGAACCGCTTCCTCGCCGACTTCGACGTTCCGGCCCGCCACCACGCCGGCGCGGCCACTCTGCCACTCGTCCCATCCGCGGATCTCGGCGCCGACGTCGTTGGAGACATCGCGCTCGCCGATGCATTCCGGAGCGTGAACCTCGCCGAGGCCTCTCCCGATCTTCGTGCGCGATCTCTCCGCGCGGCCGGGCGGGTGAGCGACGAGCTCGTCGCGGCTCGCGACATCGCGCTCGATGCCCTTGCCACACGCCCGGGGTGGTCTCAGCACTGGACCGTGCTCGGCGAGCTTATTTACGCGGCGCAGCGGCGTGGGACGGAGGCCAACGACTTCCGCCTCTGGGAGAGCCCGCTGCTGACCTCGATCGAGTATTTTCCCGGCAACGACGCCGCGGAGACGTTTGTATCGACTGCCTATCTCGAGAACTGGCCCGATCTAAATGATGTCATGCGGGCGCGGGCGGTGGTGGGCTTCCGCCGTGCGCTGCTCGATCCCGGATTCGCGTCGATGGCGTTCCCAGTCCTGATCGAGGCGTTGGGCGTCGACCACGCCATCGCACTTCTGCCGCAGGAGGGCGTTACGCTGCGGGCGGCGTTTGAGGCGATGGCCAGAAGCGGTGACATCACGCGCGCCACGACCATCTACCAGATGTGGGAATCCGCCGAGTGGTCGGACCGCGTGCGGGACTTGCGCGAGCTGGAGCGCCGCGCCGGGATGAACGACGTCGAGCGGCAACGGGAGCTCGCGGCGAGCTGGCTGGGACAGCATTCCCCCATCGATTTCGACACGCCCGCGGGTCGCGAACAGGAGCTGCGCGTGCTGCAGTTGGCGGTCAACGACCGCATCGGCGCCTGGCAATCCGACCCGCGTGCCACCGTCGTCCGTTTCTTCCTGAACCGGCGGATGCATCCGGGAACGGCCGCCAGGCAGGGGATCGAGACAGCGCAGGGCGGCGCCATCCTGGCCACCGTGGTCAACTCGCTCAGTGGGGTTCCAGCACCGATCCGGGCCCGAGCCCGTCTGCTCGGCGGGGATGTCGAAGGAGCCCAAACGATTTTCGAACGCTCGGACTCGGCCGGCTCCTTCGAGTGGACACCGTTCCTGCTCGACCTGGCTTCCTACCGCATCGAGCAGAACTCGCTCGACGCAGCCCGTGCCGCGATGGAGTCGCTGGCGCTGACGGCTCGGAATGAGTGCGACGCGGTGGTTCTCCGCCGCCGGCTGGCGGCCCTCGACGGTTCGACCGAGAACGCTCCCATTCCGGTCACGATGTCTCTGCCGGCATCGGCATGGAGTTCGACGGGCTCGCTGTCGCTCTGCCTCGACTCCGAGGCCGCGACCGTGCGCGATCTCGCTGTCACCATGGACGCGGCCGGCCCCGTCCTCGTGGCGTGGGGATGGAACGAGGGCCGTCACGGTATCCTGCAACTCGACGCCGGCAAGACGACCGTCCGCGTCTCCACCAGCGGCCGCGCCGGCCGGCAGGTATTTTTCATCCGCTCGTTGACCAGGATGTCGATTACGCCGGGGGCGGCTGTGATTGAAGCAGCTTCGAAGTGACGGTTTCCGGGATGGAACACACTGCGAGGCCGTAGCCAATCGGATCAGTTTTATCCCGGCATCTCCGCCCCTTTTGCTAGGATCTCGCCCGGTTCATGAACCGAAAGGAGTTTCAATGCGCAAGTTCATTGCGATTTGTCTTTTTCTCGTTCCCGCCGCGCTGCCGATGGCGGCGCAGCAGACCGCGCCTGCGCTCAAGCTGCCGCGCGCGTCGCAGCACGAGGTTGTGACGCAGACCGTCGGCCTGACCGACGTCACCGTCGACTATAGCCGTCCCGTGGCCAAGGGCCGCACGATCTGGGGCGGGCTTGTGCCGTACGACAACGTCTGGCGCACGGGGGCGAACGAGGCCACGCAGTTCACGGTCAGCGACGACGTGACCATCAACGGACAGCCGCTGCCGAAGGGGGCGTATTCGCTTCACACGATTCCCGGAAAGGACTCGTGGATTGTGATCTTCAACAAGACCGCCAAGCAATGGGGCTCGTTCAACTACAAGGCAGCGGACGACGCCCTTCGGGTGACCGTGAAGCCGCAGAAGGCGCCGTTCGCCGAGGTGTTCACGATCGGATTTCCTGACGTGACCAGCGATACCGCCACGGTCATGCTTCACTGGGCTGATCTGTCGGTCTCATTCACGGTCGGCACGAACACGACCGCCGCGGTGATGGCATCCGCGACGGCTGCCGTCGCCGCTGCCCCCGCCACCGATTTCCAGACGCCGATGCGCGCCGCCGGTTTTGCCTACGACGCCGGCAACAACGACCAGGCCATGAAGTGGGTCGATCAGTCGTTGAAGGTCAAAGAGACGATGGGCGGCCTCTACCTGAAGTCCCGTATCCAGGCCAAGGGCGGCGACCGTGCCGGCGCCATCGCCACCGCCCAGTCGGCGCTCAAGCTTGCCACGCCGAAGGACGACAACTTGTCAGCCGAGATCAAGCAGTCGATCGACGAGTGGAAGAAGTGACTTGACGCGGGGTCGGAGGTCGGAGTTCTATCCGATCTCCGGCGCTCCGACTCCCGTCTGCTCGGGCACGAACCTCTGCACCACCAGCGCCGCCCCCACCCCCACCACACAGCCGATCACGTTCCACCAGAGCCAGGCCGTATGGGTGAAGATCGCGCACGAGACCACGGCGGCTTCTCCGACCAGGGCGCCGAAGAAGGCGGCGGTGCCGCTGACGCGCTTCGTGTAGAACGCGAGGAGGAAGATGGCCAGGATCGTCCCGTAGAAGAGCGATCCGAGCTTGTTCACCGCTTCGATGAGCGAGCCGAGGCGGTTGGCGAATTCGGCGAAGCCGATGGCGAAGACGCCCCAGGCGATCGTCATCAGTTTCGAGAGCCGGACGCACTCCGCGTCGGTCGCGTGCGGCTTGGCGAGGCGGCGGAAGATGTCGACCACAGTCGTCGAGGCCAGCGAGTTGAGGCCCGATGACGTTGCCGACATCGCCGCGCAGAAGATCGCCGCCAGCACCAGGCCGACCACGCCGGCGGGGAGAAAGTCGATCACGAAGGTCAGGAAGATGTAGTTCGTGTCGCTGTTGTCGGCCCTGGGCTGTGTCAGGTGAATGAGCGATGCCGCTGCGGCGCGAGTGGCAGTTTCGCGCTCCTGGACCTCGCGTAACGCGGCGGTGGCGGCGGCGGTGGCCGCGTCGTCGTGCGCGCGCATCGCCTTGAGCAGAGCCTGCACATCGGTACGCTTCTCGACGAATTGCCGGCGATGCCGCGCCTCGAGGCGCTCATAGTCCGCGGCGTACGGACTCGAGGTCACCATGGCCCGCTGGGCCGTGTTGAAGAACAGCGGTGGCGCGACGAACTGATAGAAAACGAAGACCATGGCCCCGACGAAGAGGATGAAAAACTGCATCGGTACTTTGACCATGCCGTTGATCAGCAGGCCGAGACGGCTCTCGGCGACCGAGGCGCCGGTCAGATAGCGCTGCACCTGCGACTGGTCGGTGCCGAAGTAGGAGAGCGCCAGAAAGGCGCCGCCAATGAGACCGGACCAGAATGTGTACTGCTGCTTCAGATCGAAGTTGAAGTCGATGGCGTTGAGGCGTCCCATGCGGCCGGCCACGCGAAAGGCCTCGACGAGGGTCACTTCGTGTGGGAGCGAGTGAATGGCGATCACCAGTGCCACGGCCATCCCGCCTAGAGCGATGAAAAGTTGATGTACTTGCGTCCGGCTTACCGCTTTGGTTCCACCGGAGGCCGTGTAGACGATCACGAGCATCCCGACGAGGACATTCGTCAGGTGAATGTTCCAGCCGAGGATCACGGAAACGACGAGCGCGGGTGCGTAGAGAGTGATGCCGGTGGAGAGACCGCGCTGGATCAGGAAGAGGACGGAGGTCAGCGTGCGTGTGCCGACGCCGAAACGGGTTTCGAGGTACTCGTACGCGGTGAAGATCTGCAATCGGTGATAGATCGGCACGGCGGTGATGGAGAGGATCACCATTGCGATCGGCAGTCCGAGGTAGAACTGCACGAAGCGCATCCCGTCGGCGTAGGCTTGCCCGGGCGTCGAGAGGAAGGTGATCGCGCTGGCCTGCGTGGCCATGATCGACAAGGCGATGGTCGGCCACTTGAGCTCGCGCCCCGCCAGCAGATAGCCGTCGAGATTCTTCTTGTGGCGCCCCTTCCAGACGCCGTAGGCGACGATGGTGACCAGCGTCCCGATGAGGACGATCCAATCGATCGGCCTCATGCGAAGGCTTTCGTGAAAGCGTAGAAGATGATGACGAGGATGACCAGCTCACCGATTACGGCGGCGTAAAGCAGTGGCCAGTTGACGTTGTCGGTCGTCGGTTGTCGGTTGTCAGGGACTGGAGCTGCACCGTTCGTTGGTGGCTCCGGCCCCCCACCCCCGACTCCCGGCTCCCGCGTCTTTCTCATTTCGCCGAAACGAGATTCACGAACATCTTGTACGCACCCGGCACCCCCGCCGGAAGCTGGCGGAACCAGGCGTAGCTCGTGTAGATGAACGTTCCCTTGCCGTAGTGCGTGTAAAGCTCGCCGCCTTCTTTGTCCGGCTCGCCGGGATCGTGCGAGGCCAGGACGGTCTGGTATTGCGGGTCCCAATCCTTGACGAAGTACAGCCCGCGCTCCTGCACCCAGCCGTTGAAATCGGCGTCGGTGATCTTGTTCGGCGCGTTTAGGAGTGGGGAGTCGGGATGGACGAAGCGGACCGGCGCTTCTTCGACAGTGACGCGTTCGCTGGTGACCTTGAACGGATACGGGCCGGGGGCGTCCACCAGGAGCGGCTGCGGATTGGTGCTGTTGTACTGGACGACCAGTGTCCCGCCGTTCTTGACGTACTCCATCAGCTTCGGGTGGGCCAGACGCATGCGCGGGCGGGCGTTGTAGGCGCGGACGCCGGTGACGATGGCGTCGTACCTGGCGAAATCGCCGCGATCGAGGTCGTCGTCGGTCAGGAGCGTGACGTCGTAGCCGACCTGGCGCAGCGCGGAGGGGACGTCGTCACCGGCCCCCATGATGTAGCCGACGCGCGTGCCGCGCTTCTTGATGTCGGCGCGGACGAGCTTGGCGAACGCGTCGCCGAACACCCGTTGCGGCGGGATGTGGTTGTAGTCGATGCTGTTGATGCCGTAGTCGAGCTTCTTTCCGTCCGCCAGCTCGACCTGTGCGCCGAAGACCTCCGCGTACTCGCCCTTCTTCGGTGGCGTCACCTGAAAGGTCGTCCGCGCCTCTTCTCCCTTTTGAGCGAATGTGACCACCGTCGACACCGGATCGGAGGTCCATCCCCCCGGAAGGCGCAGCCGCACGCTGACCGGGCCTTTCACGCTGAAGTTGCGCAACCACACCGTGACCGGTTTCGGCTGGAGGTCGGGGAAGACGTAGACGTTCGCGCCGAGGTTGGCGGTAACCTCTGGAACGACATCGATGTTGCGGACGCGCTCCCCCTGCACCGCGTCGGTCCAGCGATAGACGGCAGGGACCTCGAAGATGATCGTATGCATGGCGTTGTCGGTCAGCGTCACGATCATCGGGATGGCCGTGTGGTTTTCGGGGAGGCCGATGAGCTGCTGATCGTCGACGACGTACGAGCCCTTGAGCGGCGGCTTCTGGAGCCAGTACGGTTGCGAGATCGGGAAGTCGGCCGGCAGTTTGACGCTTAGGTCCGTCTTGACCGGGATGTTATTCGTCAGCGGTGCGTTCACCGCCTTGCTCGGATCGGCGTAGCGCGAGGCCACCATGGCCAGCATGAACGGGTAGTCCGAGCGATTGACGACCGTGACGCTGACCGGGATGGTGCCCCCCGCGATGACGGAGGAATCGCCGGCGGCGACGTCGATGGAGATCCCGGCGCAGGCGCGGATGGCGGCCTGCAGGTCGCGCATCTTTACCGCTGCCCACGGGTGGCTGGACCACGCGGCGTTGGCGCTGAGCCGATCGAGGAGATCGTAGGCCTGAAGAAGAAGGGGAATGGTCTTCGTCGGATTCTTCGGATCGAAGGTGTCGGAGGCTTGCTGCAGAACCTTGCCGACCTCCTCGCCGCCTGCGTAGCGCGACCAGGAGGTGTCGATCCCTTCGAACATGTCGGTAGCCGCGGGATCGCCGGCCAGTTGATCGAAGTAATTCGGAGAGGTACCGCGCCGCTCGGCGACGCCGAACCCCTGGCTCTTGTGCATGCTCCGGCTCTCGGCCGCGATCTCGGTATAGGCCCGGCCGAGGAGCGGGTTGTATGTGCCGAGGTCGACGCGCAACGATTTGGCGATCGAAGGATCGTCCGGTTTGATCGCCTGAAACGAGAACTTGTTGAAGAACAGCCGCCTCGGCTGCCAGGGGTTGACGTACTTGAGCTGCTCGGGGAACTTCGTCGGATCGGCCGCGGCGGTAAAGGCTTCGCCGGCCAGGATTGCGGAGGCGGTGTGATGACCGTGCCCCCCTTCTCCCGTGGTCGGGAAGCGGGTGATGATCACGTCGGGCTGAAAGCGGCGGATGTTCCAGACCACGTCCGCCAGGATCAGATCGTGGTTCCAGATTGCCAATGTCTCCTTTGGATTCTTGGAGTAGCCGAAGTCGAGCGCGCGCGTGAAAAACTGCTCGCTGCCGTCGGTGCGCCGCGCGGCCAGCAACTCCTGGGTGCGGATGACGCCGAGAAGCTCTCCCTTCTCATCGCCGAGGAGGTTCTGTCCGCCGTCGCCGCGCGTCATCGACAGGTAGCCGGTGCGATACAACCGCTCGTTGCCGAGGTAGGCGATGAGGGCCGTGTTCTCATCGTCGGGATGCGCGGCCACGTAGAGCGCGCTGCCGACGACCGTCAGCTTCTTCAGGGCGAGCTGGATCTGTGCGGCATCGAGCGGCTTTTGCGCGAAAAGGCCGGCGGGAAGGATGAGCAGCGTGATGACGAGAGCGATCGTTCTGCGAAGCATGGCGGCGAATGGTACCGGGTTCGCCACTAGAATCGTGTTTCGGTGTTGTCACGCGGAGGCGCGGAGCCTCATCTGTCCGCGTCTCCGCCTCTCCGCGTGAAAATCTCTGACAAATACGACATCGCCGTCATCGGCGCCGGAGCGGCCGGGCTGATGGCGGCGATTGCCGCCGGCCGTACAGGCGCGCGGGTTGCCGCCATCGACGGGGCGAAACGGATCGGAGCCAAGATCCTCATCTCCGGCGGCGGGCGGTGCAACGTCACCAATGAAGCCGTCCGTGCGGCGGATTTCAACGGAAGCCGCAACGCCATCGCCAAGGTGCTGCGGACGTTCGACGTCGCTGCCACCGTCGCCTTTTTCGAGAGCCTCGGCGTGCCACTCAAGATCGAGGAAACCGGCAAGCGTTTTCCCGTAAGCAACCGCGCCCGCGATGTCGTCGAGGCGCTGTTGACCGCCGCGGAGGATGCCGGCGTCGCGATCATCAACGGCATGCGGGTGGACAACGTGGCACAGACACTCTTGTCTGTGCCCGGCTTCGTCATCAACGGCGTACTGCATGCCGATCGCGTCATCCTCGCCGCCGGCGGGCGCTCGGTGCCGAAGAGCGGCAGCGACGGGTCGGGCTACGACCTCGCTCGCGCCCTCGGCCATTCGGTCACGAAGACCTTCCCCGCGCTCGTGCCGCTGATCGTGACGAAGGGTCACTGGATCACGGAGATCAGCGGGACGAGCGTCGAGGCGGAGCTGGCGGTGAAGTCGTCCACCGGCCGGGTCATGCATCGCAATCGGGGCTCGATGCTCTTCACGCACTTCGGCCTCAGCGGCCCAGCCGTTCTCGACATCAGCCGCCACTGGATCGCCGGCCAGCCGGCCACGCTCGCCGCCAACTTTCTGCCGGGAGAGACGTTCGAATCGATCGATGCCACGCTCGTCGATGCGGCCCAACGCAATCCGCGCGCGACGATCGCCAGCGTCCTGCGGCACCGCCTTCCCGACCGCCTCATCGCCCACCTGGCCTCGGATACGCCCCTCGGCCGCATGCCAAAAGACGAGCGCCGCCGCATCGTTCACGACGTCGTCGACTTCACGCTACCCGTGGTTCGCGACCGCGGCTTCGACTATGCCGAGGTAACCGCCGGCGGCGTTCCGCTGGAGGAGATCGACCTGAACACGATGGAATCGCGCCTCTGCAAAGGCCTCTACCTCTGCGGAGAGATCCTCGACGTCGACGGCCGCATCGGCGGCTTCAACTTCCAATGGGCCTGGGCCAGCGGGCGGGCGGCGGGGATGGGGGCTGGCTCGCCCTGTCCGTCAGCGAGCTCCGGAAGCTCATGAACGAGCTCGGAAAGCTCATGAACGAGGTCGGAAAGCTCGTGAACGAACTCGGAGAGCTAGTGAACGAACTCGGAAAGCTCATGAATGAGCTCTGAGAGCTCGTGAATGAACTCGGAGAGCTTGTGAACGAGGTCGGAGAGCTTGTTCACTGACAAAGTTTGTCAGCGAATGAGCTCCCGTGCCGGGAGCCGTTGCGTGAACAAAGAGACGTTTGATCCGCCCTGACGTCACGATGTACATTGTGTCCTGCCGAAGACGACCACGCACGCATGGAATCGCATCTCGTCTTCAGCCGGTTACCCTTTGAAGCAGGCACGGACGAATATGGACCGTTTCATCGCCTCCAATGTGCTCATGTCAACGAGAAGATGTACGCCAGCGGACGCATCGGAGGCGACCGAAGTTACGGCGTTGGTTTCAGACGAGTTCACGCGTACGTCGGGCCGCTTCCTGATGAGGAGGAGGGCATCGAGTTCTGGACGAAAGTGCCGCCAGATCGTGGTACGCCGCCACAATTTGCGTATTGGAGCGACGCTTCAGATGGAGTAGTCTCTTTGGATCTCGGTGACCGCGAGATCGTCGCGATCGTGGCGACGATCGTGAAACGGGTGGATGGTTATGCCTATTGCCGCTGCAAAGCCTGACACGACTCCCCGCCTCGAGACCGTCCTGACTCTTCGGGCGTCACGCGATGACATTCGTGAACTGTGGCCGCAAATGGAGCCAGTTGACGTCCTTGCGTCGCCGGGACCGGCATTGGTTGCTACCGTGAAGTTGTCAAGCGGGCAGAGAGCGTCGGTCGTGTTCCATGAACGGAAGCAGTTTGTGGAAATACTGGCACCGCTGGAAGCGGGTGTCGAAGCTGGACTCGCCAGCTTACTGATCGAACTAAGCATCTCACCTGAGGCGATCACCTGGACGCACGGCCGGATCGATCGGCGAGTTTTGTTCGAGGCAACCGTTGCAACCGTGCCGACGCCTTTGCGGTAGGTTCCCCCTCTTCGGGGGATAGCGGATTTGTACCCCAGTCCGTGAATATGATGAGGTCTCGCGGCCGTGAGATAGTCCCGCCGCGCGACCTTCGCAACCGCGAGACCGCGTAACTATGATCCGCCGTCTCGCCTTCCTCTCGCTCTTGTTCGCCTCGACGATCTACGCCCAGTCGCCGCACGAGCCCTGGCGGACGATCGTAACGCCGCACTTTCGCGTTCACTATCCGGCGCAGTACGAGGCCTGGGCCACGCGGGCCGCGCGGCGGCTCGAATCGGTGCGGGCGGCGGTGGTCGCCGAGGTCGGGTTCGCCCCGGAAACAGTAACCGACGTGCTCGTCGAGAATCCTGCCGCGGAGGCGAACGGCGTCACCATCTCCCTCCTCGACACGCCGCGCATCCTTCTTTTCGCCGAGCCGCCCGAGCCGAAGGATCAGATCGGCGAGTACTCGACCTGGATCGACCTGCTGACCGTACACGAGACTGCCCATCTCGTCCATCTGCTCCGCCCGTCGCGCAACCCGTTCGAGCGCGCGCTGGCGCACCTCGTCCCGCTCAATCCGATCACGCGCGAGGCACCGCGGTGGGTGCTGGAGGGCTATGCCACGCTGATCGAAGGCCGCATCACCGGCAGCGGCAGGCCCTCCGGTGCCATGCGCGCCGCCATCCTCCGCACGTGGGCGATGAATGGCCAGCTCCCGACCTACAGTCAGCTCGACTCGGACCACCGTTTCCTCGGCTTGTCGATGGCCTATCTCGCCGGTTCCGCGTTCCTCGAATGGCTGGTCGAGAAGAGTGGCCCGGATTCCCTGCGTCACCTCTGGGCGCGCATGACCGCCCGTCAGCGCCGCAGTTTCGACAACGCCTTCGCAGGCGTCTTCGGCGATACGCCGCGGCGGCTCTACGGCCGCTTCACCGCGGAGTTGTCGGCGAGCGCCATGACCGTGGCCCGCACGGGCGGCTGGCGGGAAGGGGAGTTGTGGCAGGAGACGTCCCGCGGCAGTGGCGATCCGGCTGTCTCGCCGGACGGCAAACGGTTGGTGATGGTGCTGCGCAACGAGAGAGGAGAGTCAACGCTCGTCGTTTACGCCACCGGTCCGGACGAGGAGGATGCCAAGCGGGAAGCGCGGATCGCCGAAATGCTGCGACGCGATCCCGAGGACGTTGCGCCCATTCGCACGAAGCCGTCGCCGCGCAAGCCGCTGCACTCGTTTCGGCCACCAGACGGCGGCGATGTGGAGAACCCGCGCTGGACCCGCGATGGGGAGGCCATTCTCTACACGCACAGGCAGCCCGACCTCGACGGCTTCCGCCACCACGATCTCTTCCGCTGGACGCCGGCAACCGGACGCAACGAGCGTCTCACGCATCGCGCCGATTTGAAGGACGCCGATCCGATCGATGCCACGCATGCCGTGGCCGTGCGCAACCGCTTCGGCGCGTCCCAGATCGTCATCGTCGATCTCAGCACCGGCGAGATCACGCCGCGAACACCGCCTTCGCTCGACGTCGTCTACTCGCATCCCCGGGTCGCTGCCGGCGGCCGCATCGCCTGGGCCGAGCATACGGGTGGGGAGTGGCACGTGGCCATCGATGGCAAGCCGCTTCCCACGATCGGCGCGTTCGCTCCGGAGTGGGGTCTCAACGGTGCCTTGTTCGCCGCCGTGGCGGGCCGCGGCTTCATCGACATCGCCAGGGTCGATGGAGAAACGCCGTCGTTCATCACGCGCAATGCCGGCATGGCACTCGATCCCGCGCCGTCGCCAGACGGTTCGCTCTATTTCATTTCACTCGATCCCGACGGCTACCATGTGCGTCGTCTGGCCGATACCTCGGCAGTTCCGCCGCGAACGCTGGCCTTCGACCGCTCCCTCATCCCCGCCCTCCCTCCCGCCCCAGCCACCCCAATCGTGCTGCGCGACGAGCCGGTGACGCCGCGCCCTTACGGCCTCGGCCGGCAGGAAGCCGAAACGATGTTCGGGGGCCAATACACGCCGTTCGGCAGCACCACCGAATTCGGTCTCCGCCTCGGCGACGTCGTTGGCCGGCTCGACACCATCGTCCTCGGCGCGATCGGCAGCCGCCAGATGCCGCGCGGTGCCGCCATCGCCTCGGTCTGGCGCGGCCTCCCGATCATGCTCGGCGCCCATCTCTTCGACACGCGTGACGCACGCGGCCTGGAGCTGCGCGCCACGCGCGATGCCGCGTTCCCTCTGGCCCGGCTCTCCATCAGCGGTGGCGGTCTCCTCGAGCAACACCGCGACCGCGCCTTCCTCGATGCCCACGCGATCACGTGGCAGCGCCGGACCGCCTCCGAACGGATCGACATCACCGCCGACTCCGCGAATCACATTCAGGCGACAGCCCGCGGCGCGCTCCGCGCAGGGGGCCTGACCTTCGGTGCGTCGTTCACCGAAGGCCGCCACCTCACGCTCGGCGGCGTCGCCTCGACCATCGAGCCCGACGCGCTGCTCATCGGCCGCATCCTCGATCCCGCGCTCGAACGCGGCTCACTCACCGCCGCGACCTACCGTGGGGAACGCCTATCCATCGGAGCCTCCGGCCTCACCCTCTTCTGGCAACGCCACCACCTCGGCAGCGACGTTGACCTCATCGGCATCGAAAGCAACATCTCCGCCCCCCCGATGCCGCTGGTCAAGACGCCGGCGCTGCAGTTCACCGCGGGCATTGCACAGGTACGTCTCACGCGAAAGACGCGGGGGTGGGTGGGGGTGCGGTGGAAGCCGTAGGAACTTTCGACTGGCGATGAATAGCCTGCCAAGCTCCGGCACAGACAAGAGTGTCGGTGCCACATTTTTCCTGCTTTGCCGCGGGCTTGTGTGTGTGTCCGCGCCAAGCTCGCGCCTCAGGCAAAAAGCCGAAAATGAGCAGGACCGATGTGGCACAGACACTCTTGTCTGTGCCGGAGCTTGGCAGGTTTTCGATCCAGGGACCCGCGCTATCATCCGACCCCATGATTCACTTCCACAACGGCGACGTCGCTGCATCGCTCGCTCGGCGCGCAGGCGTTCCCGGTCGCCATGTCCCCTTTCGCGAATCGCTGGTCGGCGGGCCGGTGCGGCCGAGCCTTCCGATGCATGAATGGGTCGAGGAGCGCGCGCTCTTCCTCTCCGAGCACTATGGCGAGAAGCTGCTGCGCATCCGCAACGAGCTGCTCGAACAGGAGCTCAACCTCGACAAGGCACGCGAGGAAGAAGAGATCGTCCTCTGGTTCGAGCACGACCTCTTCTGCCTCGTTCACCTGCTGTATTTGTTCTCGCGGCTGTCGAAGGCGCGGCGGATCACGCTGATCTGGTCGCCGCAACCGCTCGGCACGCAGTCGGAGGAGGATCTCTTCAACCTCTTCCAATCACGAGCGGCGGTCATCCCGGCCATGGCCACCGCCGCGGCGCTGGCGTGGCGCGCATTCACTTCCGACGATCCCACGTCATTGAATCGTTTCCTCGGCGCGGACGTCGCCGACTTCCCCTTCCTTCGCGACGGTCTCCTTCTGCACGCCTCGCGTTTCCCATCGACGCGCAACGGCCTCGGCGAAGTGGAGCGCCGCGCGGTCGAGGCCATCGATGCCGGCGCCAGCGACTTCATCTCGCTCTTCAGCCGCTTCGATTCGAAACCACCGCGCTTCGGCTTCGGCGACGGTGAGTTCCTGCGCCATCTGAAACATCTCTCCAGCGCCGCGGTGCCGGTCATCACCATCATCGGCGAAGAAAAAGCCAATCCGCCCAAAGCACTCTTCACCATCACGCCCGCGGGCCGGAACGTGATCGATGGCACCGTCGACTTCATTGAGATTAACAACGCCGGCTTCTGGCTCGGCGGCGCGCACCTGACGCGTGAAAGGATGTGGCGATGGGACGCCGCACTGCGGCAGATCGTGCCGAGCCAGCCTGCCGCCTCGTAAGGTTCGAAGCGGCCGGCGGCGTGGCACTGGCCGGCCTGCTGTATGAGCCCGAGCGTGGATCGAAGCGCGTCGTGATCTGGTTGCACGGCATGGGCGGCTCGGTATTCGAATCGCGGCGCACGAATCTTCTGGCCGAGGTGTTCGTGGGGAACGGCATGGCATTCTTCCCCTTCAACAATCGCGGCTCCGGCATCGTGCGCCGTGCCGGCGACGACCTCGGCGGAGCAGCCTTCGAGCGGATCAGCGATTGCGTCGCCGACATCGACGGCGCCATCCGCGAGCTGTGGCGCCGCGGCTACCGTGACATCACCCTGGCCGGCCACTCCACCGGCGCCAACAAGATCGCCGTCTACGATCACTACAAGCCGCGCAACCGTGCCAGACGCTACGTCCTCATCGCAGGCGGCGACGACACCGGGCTGCTGTACAAACAACTCGGCGCCCGCCGCTTCCGCACCCTGCTGGCGAAGGCCAAAGCGATGCACCGCGGCAACGACCTCGCGCCGACTGTCGCCGGATCGATGATGAGTTGGCGCGCACTCTACGACGTCGCCAACCCGAACGGCGACTACAACGTCTTCCCGTTCTTCGAAATCATGAGCGGGACGAAGCTGTCTCGCCGTCCGTTCCGGTACATCCAGGCCATCCGCAAACCGTCGCTCTACGTCTACGGCGACCGGGACGAGTTCTCCTTCGGCGACGTCCCGCGCTGCGTAGCCATCCTGGCGCGGCACATCAACGATCGTGCGGAGATCGCCGTAATCAGAGATGCCAACCATGGATTCAGCGGCAGGGAGGGGGAACTGAGTATGATTATTTGTGATTGGATAACCAGCTGATGACCTCTGCGCGAGCTCGCCTTCCTCTCCTTTTCGTCGTCCTGCTGATCGCCCTTCCCGCCACGGCCTCGGTCGACTACTACCTTTCGGTCACGCCATCAGCGTTCGTCGTCGACCCCGGTGCGCCGATGCGCGAGACTGTTTCCGTCAACTCCCCCTGTTGCCGGACGAACGATCCGACGGATGCGGTCGTGACCATTCCCCTGCCGGCCGGCTCGACGAACATCACGGCGCCGGGTCCGTTCGGAGGCGCCTGGAACTGCGACGTGGCAGGGACGACTGTCACCTGCCGGACGCATCTGGCCGCGACGTCGTCTTCTCCGTCGTCCGCTCCTCCAATCTTCGTCGACTTCAACGTGCCGTCATCGACTGATGGATTGAGATACGTTGGCAAGGCCACCCTGACCACGACCGTGCCCGACGACACCCCTTCGAACAACAACGCCGATGTTCTGGTGAACGTCAACCATGTCTTCACCGTCACCAATGCGGACGACTTCGGTGCCGGCTCGTTGCGCGACACGATGGCACGCGCGAACGAATCGTGCGATGGCAATATCTCCTGCAAGATGGTGTTCGCCGGGCCGATGAGAATCGAGCCCCGCTCATCACTTCCGGCGATTTCCGCCTGCGGCCTCACCATCGACGGAGGAGTGGCCACGGGTGCCTCGCTCGATCTGGAGCGGCCCGTCGAGATCGACGGTTCGAAGGCAGGCTTCGTAAACGGTCTCGAGGTACGTTCCGTGTGCGGTGTGACGCTGTACGGACTGACCATCAACGGATTCGGCGCGAACGGTGTGGTTCTGGCGGCACCAACGCCGCATCGATCCGGGCAGCAGTACTTGACGGTCGAAGGTTGCTTCATCGGCACCGACACGAAGGCTCTGGAAGCGCACCCCAACGGGTTGCGCGGGATTTCCATCGAATCGCCGGACGCGGTTGTCCTTGTGACCAATAGCACGATCAGCGGCAACCAACGCAGCGGGATCGCCATCTGGTTCGCATACGGCGCCAACATCTACGGCTGCCGTATCGGCCTGGGACGCGGCCTGCGGCCGCTCGGTAACGGCGCCAGCGGCGTGTTCGTAAACGGCGGGACTGCTTTCGTAGGCGGTCAAATCGCGTATAACCATGACTTCGGGGTCGCGGTCGGCCGGGACGCGTACCATGTAAACACCTCGCCCGAGGGGCTTTTCGCAAACGGCGTTCTCGACCTCGACTGGGGACTGGACGGTCCCACGTATGTCGATCCCGCGGGGCGCATGCCGCCTGCTCCGGCTCTGATCGACGCCTCCTACGACCCCGTTCAAAACAAGACCATTGTTCATGGTGTTCTGCCGGACGGGGGACGCCGCGTGAGCTCTCTATACGTCGTGCGCCTGTTCGAGGTGACTGCACATGGTTACGTTGCCCTCGATTATCAGACGAATTTCTTACCACCGGCCGGTGACCTGCCATTCACGATGTCCGAGACCGGCGATCTGCGCGGCCGGCCGATCGTGGGGCAGACGGGTTTCTTCGAGTTTCCGGACGGGCCGATGATCGACACGTCGGAGTTGAGTGCGGCGCTGGTGGTGCATCCGTGACCGCAAGGACCCTTTTCGCCGTCACAGCCGGTGCTGCCCGGCAGCCACGCGACGTGGATCCTGTTTGCTGATCGATCGGTTCAAGACACCGACACCGAGGCGGTTGAGCCGACCGATTTCCGCGTGCAGTGGACGTTCTCCATCGAGGGCTGCTTCATCGGCACCGATGCCACTGCGAGCGACGCACGGCCGAATGCCGAATGGATCGGGTAAGGCCGGTATGTGGGAGGGCTGACGTCAGCCCTCCCGGTTTTGCCCGGGGCTCAACGACCGGCCTGCGGCGCGCTAGCGACGGTGCTGACTCCCGGAACACCCGGATTGTTCACCGGCGTGCGGAGTGATGAGCTGGCCGCTCCCGAGCCGCCTCCTGGCGGGGTATAGGGCGTCGGCATCGGGTTTGGGTTGTTCGGCTTGCTGTAGCCGCCACCCGACCCGCAACCGATCAGGCCGAGGGAGAGCGCTCCGCAAGCTACCAGTGCGAGGAACAGACGACTTCGTTTGCGATCCATGATTCCTCCGAAATTCACGAGAGGAGCGTGTTGTACGCTCCTGCAGGTTAATTATTCAAAGTTTGTACCTGGCTTATTTGTACTAATGCCGATCACGATGAGGCCGGTCCGAAGTCCAAAGCACTGAGGCTTTGCGTACAATCCGCGCGCTTGTCCTGGCCCATCGAACAAACCGGCATCGGCCGTATCGTCGTCCCGCCGTCGCTGCCGGATGGCTTCGCCCTCTTCTACACGACGATCGATTTTGACGGACGCCTCGATCAGGAAGCCGCCGCAAGGCTCATGGACATCGTGCGCAATCGCTTCGGCATCGATGCCACCCTTTCCACCTGCGTCCAGGTGCATGGTAAGAGCGTGGTGCGGGCAACCAGCGATACGCGATGGCGGGAATGTGATTCCTGCGATGCTCTTTGTTCGACGGAATCCGGTGCCGCCCTCGGCATCAAGGTCGCCGACTGTCTTCCTGTTTCGATCGCGGACATGGACCGCGGCGTCATCGCCAACGTGCACTCCGGTTGGCGCGGCGCCGTGCAGAAGATCGTGGCGGAAGCGATCGGCGTCCTCGGCACGGTCAGCCCCAATGCCCAAGCCTGGCTCGGACCATCCATCCGCGTCTGTTGCTTCGAAGTAGGGGAGGAGGTCGTCGATGAGTTTCGCGCGTCGTATTCGAATGCCGAGGCCTTCGTCGATCGGAGCAACGCCAAACCGCACATCGACCTACCCGGCCTGACAACCGCCCTGCTCATCGAACGCGGCGTCGCGCCGCAACACATTCACGACTCCCTCCTCTGCACGCGATGCGACGGCTCGATCTTCCACTCCTACCGCCGCGAGCGAGGTGGACGCAACCTTGCAGTTGCGGCTCACTAACTTGAACTGGACCACCTTCAGAGCACGTCTCCTCCGACGCCGCACCGTCTTCCAGGTGATCTCCATTTCCGTCGCGGTCATTCTCGTCACGACCGTGCTGCTGACGCTCTACGTTTACAAACAGTCCGTCGGCAAGTTCGAGATCCGGCGTCTCTCGCTGCCGACGCGCATCTTCACCGACTTCACGCCGCTTCACGGCGGCGTCGTGCTCGGTCCCGACGATCTCGTCGAGAAGCTCAATCGCCTCGGATACCGTCGGGTTGCCGCGGTCTCGCAGAGCGGCGATTACGTTCCCGGCCCCGGCCAGATCGACCTCTACACGCGGGCCTTCACCCACCCGACCGGGCAGTATCCGGCACAGGCGGTGCGCGTCGTCTTCCGCAGCGGCGTCATCGCCACGGTCGTCTCCCTGCGTCAGGGATCGCTGGTCGACAACGCCGCGCTCGAGCCCGAGCTGCTTGCCTCGATCCTCAGCGATCAGCTCGAGAACCGGCGCCCCGTCACGCTCGATCAGGTGCCGAAGGCGCTGCAGGACGCCGTCGTCGCCACCGAGGATGTGCGCTTCTGGCATCACCCCGGCATCGATCCGATCGGACTTCTGCGCGCGGTCTTCCGCAACGTCCGCGCCGGCGGCGTCACCGAGGGCGGCTCCACGCTGACGCAACAGCTCGTGAAGAACTACTACCTCACCAACGAGCGGACCTTCAAACGAAAAGCGACCGAAGCGTTCATGGCGGTGATCCTCGACGCCAAGTTCTCCAAGCGCGAGATCCTCGAGGCCTACCTCAACGA
Organism: Thermoanaerobaculia bacterium; assembly: GCA_035569395.1. Taxonomy (GTDB): domain Bacteria; phylum Acidobacteriota; class Thermoanaerobaculia; order Gp7-AA8; family Gp7-AA8; genus JADGNZ01. The sequence goes on from DATMNC010000108.1 coordinate 45,435, forward strand.
CATCTACCTCGGGCGGAACCGTTCCATCTCCATCCTCGGCGTCGGCGAGGCCGCCCGCTTCTATTTCGGCAAACCCGTCTCCGAGATCAACCTCGCCGAGGCCGCGCTACTGGCCGGAATGATCCGCAGTCCGAACAACTACTCTCCCTTCACCCGTCCCGACCTCGCCCTCCAGCGCCGGAGCACCGTCCTCGGCCTGATGCTCAATCAGAAGAAGATCTCCCGCCAGGAGTACGACGCGGCCATGGCCGCGAAGCTGCCGCAGCAGCCGTTTCGCCAGCGCAGCGGCCTGGCCTCGATTCCCTACTACGTCGACCGCGTGCTGCAGGAGATGGCCCGCGACTACGGCATCAAAGACGTCAAGGGCCGAGGACTGCAGATCTACACCGCCATCGATCTCAACGCCCAGGACACCGCCTCGCGGACGATCGAAGCCGGGCTGTCCGCGTTGGAGAAGGGGAGCCGGCGGCTGCGGCGTCCGGGTCAGCCTTTGCAAGGCGTGATCATCAACGTCGATGTACCGACCGGCGAGATCCGCGCGCTGATCGGCGGGCGGAACTACGACATCAATCAGTTCAACCGGGCCCTCAATGCCAAGCGGCAGATCGGATCGCTCGTCAAGCCGTTCGTCTACGCCACGGCGTTCGAGCCCAGTCTCTCGAATCAGAACATCACGCCGGCCACGCTGGTCAGCGACACGCGGTTCATCCTCAAGCGCCGCTTCTCCGACGATTGGTCGCCACGGAACTATGAGGACGTCTATCACCAGACCGTCACCGTGGCCGAGGCGCTCGAACTATCACTCAATTCGGCCTCGGTGCGCATCGGTCTGGCCTGTGGTCTCGATCCCATCATCCGCACCGCGCACACCCTCGGCGTCGTCTCCGACATCGACGCGAAGAACCCGGCCATGCTCCTCGGTGCTGACGATCTGTCACCGGTCGAGATGGCCGATGCCTACTCCACCATCGCCCGCGTCGGCTCGCGCGTACCGCTGCATGCAGTCAAATTCGTGACCGACGACCGCAACCGCATCCTATCCGCCGGCGACGAGATCAAGCCGGTGCAGGTCTTCCCGGCGCGCGACATGTACATCCTCCTCACCGTGATGAAGGGCGTCGTCGACCGGGGCACGGCCGGCGGCGCGCGGGCTATGGGCTTCCGGTTAACCGCCGCCGGCAAGACCGGTACGACGAACGACAAGCGCGACGCCTGGTTCATCGGATTCACGCCGAAGACGCTGACGCTGACATGGATCGGGTTCGACGACAACGCCCCGACCGGCCTCTCCGGCGGTACCGGCGCCGTACCGATCTGGACGCGTTACATGCAGGCTGTTACCGGCGGCCAGCCGAACGTCGACTTCGCGTCACCGGCCGGCATCGTCACCGCCCAGATCGACGAGACCAGCGGTGGCCTGGCTGTACCGGCCTGCCCGCCGAACGTCGTCGTCACCGAGGCCTTCAAGGCCGGGACGCAGCCGATGAATCCCTGTCCGATTCACAGCCCGCAGGCGCCGCCGGCGCCCGCGCTCGATCAGTTCGGCAATCCGATCGCCCTCGACACCGCCGGTATGCCTGTCGTCCCAGAGTCGGTGACCAGCACGCAGCAACTCCCCCCGATCACCCCCGAACCGTCCCCGCCCACCCTGACCGGCGGCTTCTCCAGGACCCAGACCGCGTCTCCGCCGCCGGCTCAGCTGACGCCGACTACGACCACGACCACGACCGAACCGCCGCCACCCACCACTACAACCTCGCCGCCGCCGAGGTAAGCAGCGCGGAGAGCGGGCATCCTGCCTGCTCCCGACGGGCGTCTCGCCCGGCGGTGGGTCCCGGCAGCAGCAGGGTGAACGTAAAAAAACGCGGATTGGGGCGTCGCCGTATTCTGCCCTACATTTTCGTGATGATTACGTCCCCACCGTCGGGCGAGACGCCCGCCGGGAGCAGGCAGGATGCCCGCTCTCCGTGGGGCGGCTTCACCGCGTTTAGAATCGCCTCCCAATGACGAGGCTTTCGTGACACCGCGGCGCGCATGGATCGGGGTCGCAATCATTGTGGTGCTCTCCGTCGTGCGCGTCGCGGCGACGCATCGCGTGTTTGCGCAGACCATGGACGAGCAGGTCCATCTGATCGCCGGCTACGACATCCTCAAGCATCACTCGTGGACCACGGACCGCCAGCATCCGCCGCTGGCACGGGTCTTCTTCGCGCTCCCGTTCGTAAACGCGCCCGAGCCGGTGGGGGTGGAACGCGGCGTCCGCGGCAACGAGCTCCTGTTCAACGGCCGATACACCAGCAACCTCGCGCGGATGCGCCTCGGCAATCTACTCTTCCTCGCGCTCGGCATCATCTTCGTGGCGCGTTGGGCGATGCATCTGCTGTCGCCAGAGGCGGGACTCCTTTCGGCCGCGCTCTTCGCCATGCTTCCTCCCGTTCTGGCGCACGGGGGATTGGCCACAACCGACATGGCCGTCGCGGCGATCATGCCGTTCGCGCTCGATGAGGCCACGCGGCTCGCCGAGCTCCCGTCCTGGAGGCGTGCGGCGATGACCGGCCTCGCCCTCGCCGCGGGCGTGCTTTCGAAGTATTCCTTCGTCGTCTTCTTCCCAGCCTCGGTATTCGTCCTGGTCGTGCTCTGGATCATCCGCCGGAGAAAGACGTCACCGATCCGTCCAATCTTCATCATCTGGGCAATTGCGGCGTTGATCATCGCCGCGGCGCTGATCTGGGCAGGATTCGGCTTCGGCGTTGATCCGATGATCCGCGGGCTCGCCGAGTTGCGCACTCACAACGCCACAGGCCACCGCAACTTCCTGTTCGGGCAGATGAGCTGGGACGGCTGGTGGTACTACTTCCCGGTGGCGCTCTTTTTCAAGACGCCGATCCCTTTTCTGCTGCTCGCTCTGACCGGATGTGCCCTGCTTGCTCGCCGCTGTCCGGAGGTGCCGCTCACCGCCGCGGCGATCCTCGGCGTCTCGATGACGAGCGACATCAACATCGGCATCCGCCACCTGCTGCCGATCTACGCGCCGCTGGCCATTGCCGCCGCCGCCGCGATCCTGGCCCTGCCGCGCCTCCGCATCGTGTCGGCGGCGCTCGTGGCGTGGCTCTTCGTCAGCGGCGTAGCCGCGCACCCCGACTATCTGCCGTGGTTCAACGCCTTCGCACCGCATCCCGAGATGGTGCTCAATGACAGCAACCTCGACTGGGGGCAGGACGTCCTGCGGCTGGCGCGCTACACGCAGCGCGAGCGCCTTCCGGAGATCTCGCTGCTCGTCTTCACCTCGGCCGATCTCGACCGCCTCGGCTTTCCGCCGCATACGCCGGTCAGGAAGCTGGACACGATTCATGGCTGGTTTGCCACGGATGAAATGGAGATCGCCATCGACGAGTCGCTCAGCCCCAGGATGAAGAGCTGGCTGGACGGTCTGATCGCCGGCAAGCCGTACACCCGCATCGGCAAGTCGATTCGCCTCTACCATCTCGACTAGAATCGCGGCATGGGACTGACGGTATTGAACGTTGACATCGCGAACGTGGCAAGGCCGGATGTGACGACGTCCATCGAGTTTCTCATCGATTCGGGAGCGATCTACAGCGTCGTTCCGGCCTCGATCCTCGAGGAGCTGGGCGTGCAGCCTGTGAAGACCGAGGACTTCCGTCGGGCGGACGGCTCCACGATCTCGCGGCGGAAAGGCGTTGCCATTTTTCGTTACAAGGATCGGGTCGGCGGGGCGGATGTGATCTTCGGAGAGCCGGGTGACAGCGAGCTTCTGGGCGCCTTCACGCTCGAGGCCCTCGGTCTGGCCCTCGATCCGCTGCGACGGGAGCTTCACCCCCTGCCGATGATTCTGGCCGGGTGGCGGAGTGAGTCGGGCCCAGCCGAGCGCTGAGGGGCTACGACGAGCGCTGGCGTCTCCTCGCCCCGGCAGGCAAAAGACCCCAAAAGACCCCAAAAGACACCTAAAAGTGCCCAATCGTAACTTTTTTTGCATCAGAGGGTAGGGAACGCCGCCTTTCCGTCACTCCTCTGGTAGGAGATGTTGATTGGTGATGGGTAACCCTGCCGTTAACCGTGCTGTTGAGGGCGTCCGGATCGTTGGATGGAAACCGGTCGCCGGCGCGGCATCGGGGGGGGACTGCCGCCGCCGCAGGACTGCGGCGCGGCCACAGGTAGTTTATTTTTCTGGAAGATCCGCCAGGCGAGCGTACTTGTGGTGGGCGAAAGTGACGCCGAATGTGACGCCGAATGTGACAGACGACCATTCCGAGGTTCCGACCGCGCATCCCCTCGAAGTGCTCTATCGCGAGCACGAGGGATTGCTCCGTTCGATCGCCCAGTTCCGGTACCGCATTCCTCCCTGTGATGCCGAGGCGCTCGTCCACGACATCTTCACCTCGTTCCTCGAGCGCCAGCCCGAGGCCTACGACATGAAGGCCTTCCTGGTCGGCTCGATCAACAACGCCTGCAAACACTACTGGCGGAAGCGGCAGAACGAGGAGCCGCTGCTGCCTCACCATGAGTTGACGCCCAACGATGACGAAGCGGCCAAGCTGGAGCGCTGGGCGCTCCGCCTCAGCCTCGGCGCCACCCTGGCCCGGCTCGGCGGCAAGTGCAGCGAGACCCTCCGCCGCTATTACCTCCGTGACGAAAGCGCCGAATCGATCGCCCAGGAGCTTGACACGTCCCCTGCTTACGTATGGCAACTGTTGTCGTCGTGCCGGAAACGCGCACGGCAGATCTATACCGCAATCACACGATCAGGATCATGAGCCACTATACCGAAGACGAACTCTCCGCCTACGCATTGCGTCCCGAGGCAACCGCCGACCGTCAATCGGTCGAGCAGCACGTATCCAACTGCGGCGACTGCAGGGATGCCCTCGACATCATCGAAGCATTCGACACCGCCCTTCACGACCCCCTGCCGTGGCAAGTAGCCGAGTCGGTGCCGGCCCGCCGAAACGCGCCCCCCGCGCTTCTCGATCAGGCCCGCGCCGTCGCCTCCGCCGATGCCCGTGCCCGCGAGCTGGTGATGCCGCTTGTCGACTCCGCCATCCGCTTCCGCCAGGCGTGCATCGACGATGACCCGCGCTTCTTCACCCTGGCCGTGATCCGGCTGCTCTGTAAAGTCGCAAACGGCATGCACGAGCGCCAGCCCCAATTCGGCCTCGTCCTTGCCGACACGGCTCTCTGCATCGCTGGGAAGCTCCCGGAACCGTTGAAGGCGCGAGCGGCCTGGTATGCCGGAACAGCCTGGAAGGAGCGCGCAAACGCCCTTCGGTACGTTGGCCGCTTCAAGGAAGCCGAGGAAGCGCTCGACCGCGCCGAGGAAGCGTTCGAGAGCGATGATCACGTCGAGCCGTTCGATCTGGCCATCGTCGCCTACGTGCGGTCAACGGTGTATTGCAGGATGGAGCGTTTCGAGGACGCGATCGTCTGCGCGCGTTCCGCCGCCGCCACGTTTCACGTCTATGGTGATACGCGCAGATACCTCTCCGCTCTGCAGGCGGAGGCCATCGGCTACTACAGTGCCGATCGCGACAGGGAAGCGGTCGTGATCCTGGAGCGCGTGGCAACGTTCGCGCGGGCGGCCCACGAGCCCGAAACGCTGGCCCGCGCTCTGGCCAACGCGGCGAACTCCTACACCCGTCTTCACGAATTCACGAAGGCGGCCGCCTACTACGCCGACGCCATCGCCGTCATCGACGATCTCGACATGCCGACCGAAAGTGCCCGTCTGCACTGGGCCAGGGCCGCGCTGCTGCTGGATCGGGGAGATTTCCACGAGGGCCTGGCCGGTTTGGAGCGCTCTCGCCTCCAGCTCAGCCAGCTCGGAATGGCAAACGACGCCGCACTGGCCACGCTTGACCTCGTGGCCGGGCTGCTGGCCGCCGATCAACCCGAGCGGGTCCCGGATCTCTGCCGTGGCATTACCTTGACGTTCTCATCGGAGGGAATGACCCGGAGTGCCAGAAAAGCACTGGCCTATCTCGCGGAAGCTGTTGCAGGTGGGCGGGTTACGCCCGAAGAGGTCCGCCACGTTCGCGGATTTCTGGAGCGCCTCCCCGATCGCCCGCACGAAGAATTTCAGCAGATCCAATAAAAAACACTCAGGATTCCGTAACTCGCGTCACTTTAAGGGCAGGGCGCCCTTCTTGATCCGGTTAACTACCGAAAAGGGGAGGGTTTATGCAGAAGCAGGTTCGGAAGTCAGTTTTGGGTGTTTTATTGGTCGCGGCCCTGTCGATGACGGTCCCGGCGATGGCAGCGCCACATGGTGGCAGCGCGCCTCACGACCTCTTTACCCGTATCAGACAATTCATCGCCCACATTCTCGATGACGTCGTCCCCACCGATCCTCCTCCACCTGGACTCAAGGCGACTCAGCCGCCAGGGTGATCGTGCAGGAACGAAGCCGTCCGGCGGTTGACCGCTCGTTCAGAGCTCGCGGCAATTGAATCAGCGCGTTGTCCAGTCGAGCGATGCTATCGACTTGATATTTCGTGTCTGGTGAATCCGGCCCTACTTGTCTCGTCGGCGCGGTATTCTTCATGTTCCGATGAGCGATGCCATGGCCAAGTCGTGGGCGGTCCTGTTTGCCAGGCTTGTGCTCGGCCTGATCTTCTTCATGGCCGGCCTCTGGAAGGTCTTCGTCCTCGGTCCTGCCGGACATGTGCAGCGCTTCTTCCTTCCGTTCCAGCACACCTTCCTGCCGGTATGGTCGCTCTGGGCCGTCGGATACACCATCCCCTTCATCGAGCTCATCGCCGGCGCCATGGTCATCGTCGGATTGAAAACGCGCTACGCGCTGCTGGGACTTGGCGCCGTCCTGGTGATCGTCACCTTCGGACATCTGCTCGACCAGCCTCTCTATGCTCTTCACGAGCATGTCATTCCGCGCCTGGCGCTGCTCTTGTTCGTTCTGCTCATCCCACGCGATCTCGACCGCTTTTCGATCGACGGGCTCCTGCAGCGCCGGGCGTGACCGGACATTCGAAAGGCGTCTAACCACAGAGGCACAGAGTACACAGAGAAGAATAAGGATGAAGGCGGAAAGATGAAGGATGAATCAAACATCGCATTCATCCTTCATCCTTGTTCTTTTCTGTGTGCCTCTGTGGTTAAACGCTTTTGATTTTGCAAGCTAGAATTCTCCCCATGCACATCCTTGCGGACGTAGCCCTCGTCGTCGTGGCCGTGCTCCATCTGGCCTTCCTGGTCCTGGAGATGTTTCTCTGGACCAAGCCCTTCGGCATGCGCACCTTCCGGCTCTCCCCCGAGATCGCCCAGGCCTCGAAGGGGCTGGCCGCCAATCAGGGGCTCTACAACGGCTTCCTCGCCGCGGGTCTGATCTGGGGCGTCATCGGCGGCGACGGCGCCTACGCCATCAGGCTCTTCTTTCTCGGATGCGTGATCGTCGCCGGAATCTTCGGAGGCCTCACCGCCAAGCGTTCCATCATCTATATGCAGGCCCTGCCTGGACTCCTGGCCCTTCTGGCCGTGATGCTCGCCCACAAGGCGTGACGAAGATCCATGGAGCTCCTCCTCTGGAGATGGAGTACCACCGCGCAGATCACCTCTGCTCTGATGATCGCGGTGTTTTTCGTCGTGCTCGGGCGGTCCGTCCGCCGCGTGGAGATGCGCCCCTGGACGTATGCCTGGCTCGCCAACCTGGCGGCGCTGCTGGTCACGATCATCTTCTGGTTCGCGCAGCCCAGCTCCCAGACCGCATTTGTCATTCTGCGGGGAAGCTACTTCTTCTGGAAGACGATGTTCATGGTGCTCCTGGTGGCCGGTGCCTGGAGCTTCGTGCGCCGGCGGCCGGGCCTCATGGTCAGCCGCACGGTCATCGCCTGCATCGTCGTCTATGCCGTCGTTGGGGCGTTTACGCTCGATGCCATCGACAAGATCGGCGTCGCTCAGTCGGCGGTCATGGGGCTCATCCTCGGCGCTTGTGCGGTGGCTCTTCTGGTCAAGCGCCCTCCCGGCTCCGGGTGGCTGACCGCCGGTCTTACCATTCGCGCCCTCCTGGCCGCCGTCGAGGCGGTCGCCCACTTCGCGCGAATCGTCCCCATCCGCCGGTTGCCGGAAGCGGTGGTCGGGCTCTTCGTGGCCTCCTATTCCTCCTTCGACACCGGCGCGGAATGGGTCATCGCCCTCGGCTGTGTGCTCATTCTTTACCGCACCATCCAGCAGGAGCTGACGAATTCGAACCTCGATCTGACCGCCGCCCAGGAGGTGTTGCAGCAACTCGTCGACCGCGATCCGCTGACCGGCCTCTCCAACCGGCGCGCGCTCCCCGAGATCTTTCGGAACGTCTTCGAGACCGGCGCCACGATTCTCTTTTTCGATCTCAACGACTTCAAAGGAATCAACGACGCCTACGGCCACCAGACCGGCGACGAATGCCTCCGGCGTTTCGCGCGGGCGTTGCAGGCCAGCTTCCGGCCGGGCGATCACGTCATCCGCTACGCCGGCGATGAGTTCGTCGTCGTCGCGCCGTCAGCCGATCCGCCGGTCTTGCTTGACCACGTTGAGCGCATGCGCGAGCGCCTGAAGTTCGAGCGCGCGGACGGACCGCCGATCCGCTTCTCCGTCGGACACGCGCGCCTTCCTCCGAGGGGCGACGCCGAGGGAGCGTTAAGGGCGGCGGATGAAGCGATGTACAGGGAGAAGGGCGTCAGCGGCGGACGGCTGCGCTCCCTCTGATGGTATCTTCCCGCATCACCGAACCGGAGGCCAACATGACCGATGTGATCGCGCAAATCGACCGCGAAGTGAACGGGCGCCACATGCTCAACCATCCCTTTTACCAGCGCTGGAGCGCCGGTGAGCTGACGCGCGGCGCGCTCGAAGAGTACTCGCGGCAGTACTACCCCTACACCCTGGCCTTCCCCACATTCGTCAGCGCCATGCACGCGCATACCGACGACATCGCCATCCGGCAGTACCTGCTGGAGAACCTGATCGAGGAGGAGCGCGGCCCCGAGAACCATCCCGAGCTCTGGCTGCGCTTCTGCGAAGCCCTCGGCGTCGATCGCGATGACGTCACCGCCACGGCTCCCAATCAAGCAACCACAGCCCTCATCGCTTCCATGCGCGACCTCGCCCGCAGCGAGAAGCTGCACGAAGGCCTCGCCGCCCTCTACGCCTACGAGTCGCAGATACCCGCCGTGGCCAAAGCGAAGATCGACGGCCTGGCCGCCTGGTACGGCATCACCGCCCCCCGCGACATCGCCTTCTTCTCCGTCCACATGACCGCCGACGTCCAGCACTCGCAGACCGCCCGCGAGCTCCTGGAAACGCTCTGCGACACGCCGGAGAAGTGCGAAGAAGCGCGCCAGGCCGCCGCGCAAACCGTCAACGCGCTCTATCGCTTTCTCGATGCGGTGAATTAGCAGCGAAACGATAGCCCCCCTGGGACCGCGGGCGTCCCGCCCGCGTTTTTGGCAGCATCCTGCTTAACCGCGCTGGCCAGATGCCCGGGTCCCAGGGGGGGACCTCCGCGGCCGCACTTGGGTCACCTTTGTCCCCGCGCTTGCGCGCGGTAGGCACGGTTTCGCCGCGCGCTGGAGATTGGACGTTACGACGCCGCGATAGCGGCTTGGGAAGGTAGCCAGGGGTGCGAGCGTTTTTTGCGAGCACCCCTGGAACACGATGCGATCTGAAATCGTGCCGCGTCAGCGGCACTGGATGGAGTCCCGATTACT
>DATMNC010000109.1:0-15685 GCA_035569395.1 Thermoanaerobaculia bacterium
TATCAAGCTCGTCCTGAATCCGGGTACTCCTGCGCACTCAACACCTCTCCCAGCGTCCGGCACGCCACCGCGATCCGTCGTTCGCTCGTGCCGCCGAAGCCGAGAACCAGTCCGCTTTTCGCCCGCGGGCCGGCGTAGCAGGCCGACAGTGCGATCGCGTCGAGGCCGCGGAGGGCGGCGTCCCGTACCACTTTGCGGTCGTCCACCCCCTCGGGAAGGAACGTCGCGATGTGCAGTCCCGCGTCGATGTTGTGCGGCACGAGGCCGCCGGCGTGTTCGCGAAGGCCGCGCACGAGGGCGTCGCGGCGTTTCTCGTACAGCGCGCGCATGCGCCGGACGTGCCGCCCGAAATGGCCCTCGGTCAGGAACTCGGTGAGCACGAGTTGTTCGAGCAGAGGAGAGAAGAGATCGATCGACTCGCGGTGGCGGACGAAGGAGTCCATCAGATCGCGCGGCACGACCACATATCCGAGGCGAAGGGCGGGGAAGAGGACGCGGCTGAAGGTGCCGATGTAGATGACGCGCGAGGCGGTGTCCATCCCCTGCAGCGCGCCGAGGGGGCGGCTGGCGTAGCGGTACTCGCTGTCGTAATCGTCCTCGATGATCCAGGCGCCGCCGCGCCGCGCCCATTCCAGAAGGGCCAGGCGACGTGACGCCGACATCGACATCCCCAGCGGGTATTGATGGGAAGGGGTGACGTAGACGGCCCGGACCCTGCGGCCGATCTGGTCGACGACGATCCCTTCGTCGTCGACGGGGATGGGGACGATGCGCGCGCCGGTGCCGGTCAATGCCTCGCGCGCGCCCGGATACCCCGGCTCTTCGATGCAGACCGTCCCGCCGCGCCCGAGGAGAGCGCGGGCGCAGATCTGGAGCGCCATCTGCGAGCCGGAGACGATCAGCACCTCGCTGGCGTCACAATGCACGGCGCGCGACGTACGGAGGTAATCGGCGACGGCGCGACGCAGCGGCGCGTGTCCCGCCGCGTCGCCGTAGGCCATCTGCTCGATCGTCAATTGTTTGGCGTGCTTCGCTACGAGCCGCGACCAGAGCCGCAGCGGAAAGCGGTCGAGCGCTGGAAGGCTGACGCAAAACGGTCCGAGACGCGGCGGCGCGGGGCGTAGCAGCGCCGCGGTCCTTTGCGGCGGCGCCATGACCGGGCGCGCCAGCTCGTCGGGGATGGAGTCCTTCACATACGTCCCTGATCCCGCCCGCCCTTCGATGTACCCCTCGTGCAGCAGTTGCTCGAAGGCGTTCACCACCGGCAGCCGCGAAACATTCAGCTCCGCGGCCAGGGCGCGTGTGGAGGGGAGCCGTTCGCCGGGACGGAGGCGCCCGGAGAGGATGGCCCCGCGGTAGCCGTCGTAGATCTGCTTGTAAAACGGGATGCCGGAGCGGTTGTCGAAGGTTACGAGGGTGGTCATAGCGAAAATCATTGTAGTGGTCATGGTGAACAGACCACTGGATCCCTACGATGTCCGCATGAGCAACCACGATTTCGATTTCATCTTCGGCAACTGGAAGATCCACAACCGGCGCCTCAAGGAGCCGCTGGCGGGAAGCAGAGAGTGGCTGGAGTTCGACTCGACCTACTTCGCGCGGCCGGTGTGGGGTGGGCTGGCCAACATCGACGAGTACGAGGCGCTGGAGAGCCCATGGGGCGAGATCCATGGCATGACCCTGCGCCTCTACGACCCGAAGTCAGAGCAGTGGACCATCTACTGGGCCAACCGCAACAACGGCAAGCTCGATCCTCCGATGACCGGCGCCTGGAAGAACGGCGTGGGCGAGTTCTACGATCAGGAGCTGTTCCGCGGCCGCATGATCTACGTCCGCTTCCTCTGGATGCACGAGTCGGAGAACACGGCGCGCTGGGAGCAGGCTTTCTCAGACGATGGCGGAAAGACGTGGGAGACGAACTGGATCATGGAGAAGGAGCGGGTCCTGTGAGCGAGGTCTTCGAGCTCCGCCAGTACACGCTCCATCCCGGCCAGCGTGACGTCCTCATCGAGCTGTTCGAGCGCGCCTTCATCGACACCCAGGAGGCCGCCGGCATGCGCGTCCTCGGCTCGTTCCGCGATCTCGACGATCCCGATCGCTTCGTCTGGTTCCGCGGCTTCCCGGACATGGTGCGCCGCAAGGAAGCGTTGGCGCGCTTCTACGGCGGCCCGGTCTGGAAAGCGCATCGCGATGAGGCCAACGCCACGATGATCGATTCGGACGACGTCCTCCTCCTCCGCCTCGCCGATCCGCGTTTCCCGTTTCCGACGCGCCTCGATTCGCCGCTGCTCGATCTCACGGTCTACGAGGCCGATGGATGGGACGGGGCCGTTTCGATGCCGCTCCTGCGCACGGAGCCCGCGGAGAATACGTATCCGGCGCTGCCGGTGCGCGCGGGCGAGCACGTGATCGTGTCGTTCGGATCTGAGCCGCTGCCGTTGCCCGTGGTGCAAAAGCTCCGGCTGGAACCGACGGCGAAGTCGCGGCTACGCTAAGGAGCGCTGGCGTCTTTGACGGAGCGCTGGCGTTTCGCCGGCTGGTCCGGAGCCATCTCGGTGCCGGAGGGGCAAGACTCCATTTCCGGTAACCCTCAGCGGCGAGACGCCGTCGGGCCGGCCAGCGAGACGCTGGTTTATGCTCCAGGAATGGTGGTCGAAATCCCAGAATCCCTATCGCGACGGTGGAAGAGTCTTGTCGTAACTTCCCGTGGCGCGGCTTGGAGTTACACTATTCCTTTGAGAAAAAGGGTGCGGAGAACGATGTGAGAGACTCATGAAGCACGTGTTTGTGTCTTATGCGCGTGAAGATCGAAACTTTGCCGCTGACCTGACTCGCCGTTTGCGGGCCTCGCAGCGGACGCCTTGGCAAGATCTTCGCGATTTGCGAGGTGGCTACGATTGGCGTGAGGCCATCGACGACGCGCTTCGAGAGGCTGAAGTGCTGGTGGTTGTCATGTCACCGCGAGCAACGCGGTCGCAGTACGTGACATATGAGTGGGCATTCGCGCTCGGAGCGGGAGTACGCGTAATACCGGTCCTAAGGGAAAAGACAAGACTTCATCCAAGATTGGCAGGGTTTCACTATATTGACTTCACGACAGGCCGTGGTACCCCGTGGGTTGATTTGTGGAAAGCATTGCCCGCTCGCCATGTCCGGAGTGATGCGGATCCGGAGATTTGGGCTCGATTCAGCCTGCTTGATGGCAGGCCCGAGATGGAGGACGGCTACTACGTTATTCAGATTTCACTAAGGCAAGCGCCGCACCACGTGCGGCAGGTGATATACGAGCTGCACGATGAGACGCTTGCACAACGTACGTGGTCCACGAAAGCTGTGACGACAAGTTTCGAGTCCCTGATTTGGAGTACCGGCGATGTTCTCGTCACGGCTACGATTCATATGTCGAAGGCTAAGAAGCAATTGCGGATTGCGACTACGCTTTACGAAGCGCTGCGTCGCGGACACGGCCGGAATCCAAACGAGAACGTTAGGAAAGCATTGCATAAGATCAAGGAATATAGGGTGAAGCCCAGCGGTGCCTGAGTTTGCGGGAGCTGTCAAAATCCCACACGCCCAGCGGGTCTGTTGATGAATAATTTCTTAACATCAGCACTCAATGCGCTGCCTACCGTGGCGGCCAGCCCGCTGGCTCTGGTGGATACTTCTGGTCCTCGTGTGCTGGTTCGCGCATGGTATCCGCGTGAGGCGTAGTAAGAAGTTGTTTCGCCATCTGGATCCCCGATCACAATAGTCCCGTCGTTTCTCCTGCTCCTCCAGCATGACGAGCACAATCGCCTCACCCGCTTTTGATGGGTCTCATTCTAACAAGCGCCAGCGCTCCGCTGAGCCGCCGGCGCTCTTTGGAGACGTGTTACTTCTACACCCTCCGCACCGCAATCGCCGCCAGCACCGCGCCGAGGAACATCAGCACCCACATGCTCAGAGCCGGGACCAGCACGGCCACCAGGAACGGGGTCGGGGTGCTGTTGTTGCCGGGGTTGCCGTCGTTGTCGGGATCGACGTTGCAGCCGTCTTGCGAGATATCGCTGACGACCGATGTGTCGGGGGCAACACCGGTGGCGGTGGATGACGACTGATAGGTAGCGGTCACGCCCTGCGGATTGACCCGGATGACGAGGTGAACGACGCCGCTTTGCGCCGCGGTCAGGGTCGTTCCCGCCGCCAGCAGATTGTCGTTACTGTTGCCGTTGTATCCGGGGTTGACCGCCAGACCGGTGGCGGTCAGGGAGAGGATCGTGTAGGTCGCCGGCGCGAGCAGGGTTGCCAGCGGCGTGTGCAGGGTGACCGACGTCAGCGGAACGTTGCCGGTGTTCGTGACGCGGACGTCGAGACCGATGTCGGTGGCCACCGAATCGTTGATCTGCGTCGAGACCAGGCATTCGCCGACGCCGATCTGCGGATGGGCCACCAGCATCGTTGCCGCCCAGTCTTCCACTTCTCCGTCAGGCGCAACGCCGGTTGGTGCCAGGCCGCCGAGCGATGAAATACGGCAGCGGGTCATCGTCGGCCCGGAGACCGCTGGGACCGGAATGGGGAAGTTGAAGGTATGCGAGGTTCCGCCCGGCAGCAGTGTGTCGGTGACGATGTGGTCGGTGGCGTCCCCCCACGAACCGTTGTGGTTGAAATCCATCCAGCAGGTGACCGTGCCGCCTGTGGGGCCGGCAGTCAGTGTGATGGAGCCGGTGGTGCCGGGGATGAGCGGGGCGGGGAAGGTGACGCCATCGTCACCGCTGTCGCCGGTGGCTGTTGCATTCGGTTGCCCCTCGGGCTCGGTGGTGACCGTCGGTCCGAGAGTCGGATTGTTCGCCGGGATCACGTAGTGGCGGGCGCCGTTCGAGGCCAGCGTCGTCGGATAGGCGGGGTCGGGCGCATCGCCGAAGTCGAGGCCGGCGGTGGTGACGAGGTAGTCTTCGACTTCTCCATCGATGGCCTGGCCGGTCGGTGTTGCCGTACCGGTCGACGAGAGACGGAAGCGGGCGTAGGTCGTGCGTGTCTTGGCGTCGCACGGGACGTTGACGTTGATGACGTTCGCTCCGGCGACGAGCGGCGCCGCGATCACGACGTGGTCGCGCGGGTTGTCGAAGACGCCGTCACCGTCGAAGTCGATCCAGGCGTCGAGCTTCGGCGTGGTGATGCCGGCCGTGTTGGTCAGGGTGACGGTGAGGCTCTGGGTGTTGCAGGCGTGGAAGAGCGAGCCGCCGGTGAAGCTGACGCCATCTTCATCCGCGCCGTCGCCCGTGGCCGTCGCATTCGGTTGTCCGTCGGGCTCGGAATCGATCGTCGCCCCGAGCGAGAAGCCGGGGACGACGACGTGCCGCGCGCCGTTGGACGCGAAGGTCGTGCCGTAGGTGTTCGGAGCATCACCGAAGTCAACCGTCTTGATGGTGACGGCGTAGTCCTCGACCTCGCCATCCGGCGCGTCGCCTGTCGGTCCGAGCCCGCCGGCCGAGGAGAGCCGGAAGCGCATGTAGGACAAACCGCCGGAGGCCGTGCAGGGGACGTTGAAGGTCAGGTTGTTCGGTCCGGCATTGAGCGGCTGGCTGACGAAGATCTGTTCGCCGGCGTCGTTAAACGTGCCATTGCGATTGAAGTCGATCCAGGCATCGAGTTTTCCAGCGGCGCCGGCGGTTACCGTCACGCTGGCGGTCGTGCAGGTGGCGATCGGGGAGGTGAAAACGACGCCGTCTTCGTCATCGGCGCAGGTGCCGATGCGGCTGGTGCCGGCGCTGCCGTCGTCTCCATTGGCCCCGACACTCGGCTGGCCGTCGAGCTCCGTGTCGACGCATTGGCCGAGGGTCAGATTCGTGCCCGGTACGATGCGGTGGCGGGCCGCGCCGGCTCCGGACGTGCCATAGCTGGCAGGAGCATCGCCATAGTCGAAGCCGATGATGCCGACGGCGTAGTCTTCGACTTCGCCGTCCGCGGCCGGCCCGGTCGGCGGCAGGTTGCCGGCCGAGGAGCAGCGGAAGCGGGCGTAGGTGGTTCCGGGGATTGCGTCGGCAGGAACCAAGGGCGACAGCACCGTTGGCGGGCCGAGGGGGACGATGAGATTGGTGGCGATCTGCTCGCCGGGTGAGTTACCGAAGATGCCATCCTGGTTCCAGTCGACCCAGGCGTCGAGATGACATTGCGTGGGGCCGCCTCCGGCCGTGACCGTGAATGCGGCGGTCGTGCCGGGCGTGAAGGGGCCGGTGAAGGTGACGCCGTCTTCGTCCGAGGTGCCGGCGCAGGTGCCGACCACGAGCGAGTGCGGGCCTGTGTCATCGGCGGTGGCGGTTGCGTTCTGCAGGAAGCCGCTGTCGCCGTCGACGCATTGTCCGAGGTAGGGCGCGTTCGGAACGCCGAGAAGATGGAACGGGCCGTTGTCGAGCGCGGTGGTGTTGTAGTTCCCGCGGCCGGTGCCGCTGCCGGTGTCGGGAGCGTCGCCGTAGTCATAGAAGAGCGGAGAGGGCGAGGAGGTGATGAAGCCGAAGTCGAGAGTGAGGTTGGTGTTGGGATCGCCATCCTCCGACGTCGGTTCACCGCCGTTGGTGAGAGTGATCGGTTTGCTGCCGATCAGAGCACCGAGGTTCGTGCCGTTGTCGTCGCCATTGACGTCGTCATCGGGATCGGGCGCCGGGTCGTTGCCGGTGCTGGTGGAGAGGCCGAAGAGCGCGCCGCCGCCGGCGAAGTTCGAGGGATGGACGACCACGATGTAGTTTCCGGGCGCGAGGTTGCTGAAGCGATAGCGGCCGGCGAAGCCCGAGACCGTGCCGGTGGTGGTGGTGTCGAGGTACTCGTCGAGCGAGGGGAGCCCGTCGTTGTTGATGTCGCGGTAGAGATCGAGACGAACGCCGTCGATTCCGGTCTCGCCGTTCTGCGGCTCGAAGATGCCGTTGTTGTTGGTATCGAGCCAGACCTGATCGCCGAGGGCCAGAATGCCGGAGCTGGTCAAGATGCCGGCGTCGATCGTTGGGTTGAATTCATCCGGCGCCAGAGTGACGAGCTGGGAGTTGCCTGTGCTCGTATTGGCGTCGGAGTCGACGGTTCCGTCCGCGCCAGTGTGCTGCGAGGTGAAGCCGGTAGCAATCGCGGGAAGGACGAACTGCACGTAGTACGAGAGCCCCGGCGTGAGGCCGTCGAAGAGGTAGTAGCCGGGACGGCCGAAGACGTCGTCGCCGGTCACGGTAGTCGCCACCAGCACATCGCCCGCGCCGGGCGTGTTGTCGCCGTTGTCGACGAAGAGTTTGACCGTGACTCCGTTGACGCCGTCGGTGACCGCTTCGTCCTGGATGCCGTTGCTGTTGCGGTCGAACCAGACGTAGTTGCCGAGCGCCGCCGGGTGCGTGGTGAAGAGACCGAAGTCGATGTCGGGGTTGAACTGGTTCGCCGCCAGCGTGACCACCGGCGACGCGCCGGTGGCGGGGTTGGCGTCGGAGTCGAGGGCGCTGGTGCCGGCGTGCTGCAGGGTGAAGACGAAGGTCGGCGGCGGCGTGACCTTGACGTAGTAGCTGCCGGGCGCGAGGCCGGGGAAGTTGTACCAGCCGGGCTGGTTGGTCGGGCTGTTGCTGGTGATCGTGGAGCTGAGGGGAACGTCGTCCGCTGTGCCCTGGATGCCGTCCGGTCCCGGGCTGAAGAGCTGCACATAGACGTTATTGAGTCCCGTCGGACCGTCGTCCTGAATGCCGTTGTGGTTCAGGTCGACCCAGACGAAGTCGCCGAGGCCGGCGGCGACGCAGCTCCCGAGGGAGATGCCGACCTTCTGCGGCTCCGCGGCCAGCGATCCCAGTCCGTCCGAACGATCGGCCTGATAGGCAAAGGAGTTGAAGGCGTTGGTTCCCGGCGGCGTGTTGCCGGGGGCGACCATCGAATAGGTGAAGTTGAGGACGTCGGCCGGTCCTAGGACTTTCGAGCCGAAGTCGATCTTGAATGCCCGGACGCTGGTGATCGGGTCGGGTGCGACCGTCGTCCAGTTCGGCGCGGTACAGCCGCTCGTCGGTCCCCCCACCTCGCCGCGGCAGGGATTACCCGTGGTCGTGTAATAGATGGTGGTGCCGGCCGGCGGCGTGATCGGTGCGGCCAGGAGCGGCGTCCATTGCGATCCGCGCGGGCTGGTGTCGCGCACGCCGGTGTCACCGACGAATGGCAGGATGTCGATCAGGACGAAGTTCTGCATCGGGACGGTGCCCGGATTGCTGACGCTGAGGTGGTACTCGATGGCGCCGCCGACCAGGGTGCCCGCCGATGTGGAAACGGCGCCGCCGTCGCAGGTTCCCTTGATCGTTTTCGCCGACGCCAGTTGCGCGATCGGCGCGATGGTGGCCGAACCGTTGGCCGTGCAAAGCGTATCGGACGTGCTTGCGTTGCCGTTGAGGTCGAGCGCGTCGGTTGTCGAGCTTCCGCTGCAGCGTTGCGCAAGGCCCGGCGTGTTGGACGATAGATCGAAGGTATTGGTCAGCGAGCCGAAGACCGCGCCGGTGCGCACCGTCGTATTGATGTTGATGAAGACCTGCTGGTTGACGCCGAGGCTGCCGCTGCCGGCGTTCCACGACCAGCGCAACAGCACCCGTCCGGTGCCTGCGTAGTTCGGAATCTGCGTGAATGTCTGCGGCGCCGGGAGGCCTGTGCCCTGGTCGTCGAAGGTCCAGGAAGTGAACACGAGGTCGACCGGCAGGAGGTCGGCCGCGACGATGTTCTGCAGCGGCGCTGGATCGCTCGACTGCGAGGCGCTGCGGACATGCAGGCGGAAGGAGACGGCCTGTCCTGGGTTGAACGGGCCGCCGCCGGAGAGGTTGTCCTTGGCGGGATTGAGCTGCACGAAGGGGCCGCTGAGGGTGAAGTTGCGGCAGACACCGTTGACGTTCACGTTCGTTGGGCCTGGGGTGTAAACCGCGGATAGGGCAGTGCAGTTCTGAATGTTGTTGCCGAAGGCCACAGGGGCGCCGGCATTGTCAGGATTGACGATCTTGCCGGTGACATTTGGCCGGGTCGATGGTCCCATCCCCACCTGTGCCTGACCGTACTCCCACTTCACTCTGGTCAGGAATTCGCCGGCGCCAAGACCCGGCGGCGGCGCGGTCAGCGTCGTGTTGGTGGTGGTGTTGGGCGAGCTTCCCCATAGTGTGAAGACGCCGGGCGACGTGCTCTTTTCGTAGCTGACACGTACGCCGACACCGGCGGCGAAGTCGCTCAGGTTGTTGTAGGCGCCGGTCGTTACCGAGGACACCAGCATCTGCACCGGCAGCGTGTCGATGACGGTCATGTTGTCGAGCGGGACGTTCCCGGGACTGGAGATCGACGGCACGAAGTCGTAGCTGAAGGTCTGGTTGAGCGTGGGCGGGTTCGGCGTGCCGCCGGCCATATTTTTCGAAAGGGAAGCGATGGGGTTGGGAACAAAGGTGGTGACCGAGTGCGTGACCGAGCCGACGCCGAGAGCGGCGGGAGGCTGGCCGAGCGCCGTGGCCGTGCCGGTGAAGCTGTTGGTGACGTTGGTGCCGCTGGTGAAGGTGCCCGAGGGGAATGTGACGTTGAGGTTGATGTCGCAGTTCGCACCGGCGTTGACGGGCAACGAGCAGGGGCTGGTCCAGGTGATGGTGGCCGGCGTCGTGCCGTCGCAGCCGGGCTCGCAGTCGGCCGCGGGGGCGGCGCCGTTGAACACCGTGCCCGCCGGCAGCGTGTCGGTGATCGGTCCGACGGCGGTCAGGTTCAGGGTTCCGGTGTTCCCTGAGTTGCTGATGCGCAGCCGATAGCTCTCCGGCATGTCGAGGTTGGCCGGCGCCGTCGTCAGCGTCTTCGACACCGTCACCTGTTCGCTGGCGGTAGCCGTGACACTCACCGGTGGCGTGGTGAAGGTGCCCGGCGACGCGCCGAGGTTGATTCCGTCGGCGGTATTCGTGGCCACGGTTCCGTCGGGCGTCGAGCCGTTCGGGAACTTGACGTTGATCAGCAGGTCGCCGCTGTTCCCCGCGGTCAGAGGCGTGACCATGACGAACTGCACCCGCGTCCGTCCGCTGCCCCCGAAGTTGTTCGTGACGTTGATCGCCGCGACGTCGCCGGTGGGGGAGGCGGGGACCGTCGAGATGAACGCCAGTGCCGCCGGCAGGAGGTCGTCGACCTCGGCGTTGAGGCACGGTCCGGAGGTGCTGCTGCAGTTATAGGTCAGCCGATAGGCGAACGAGGCGCCGGTGGCCTTGGTGTTGCCGGGATCGAGCTGAATGGCCGACTTGAGCAGCGGCGATGCCGCGAATGCCGAGCCGGTTACCAGGAGCGATAAGAAAAAGGCTTTCAAGATCCGCATGTAGCCCCCTGACGCATGCGTCGCCGGCCGGCCAGACCATGGGCAGACCGATACCGATGCAGGCGTCCCCGTTGGTTTTAGATTCAGAGGTTGTGGTTGACCAATTGCTGTGCAGTCAGAATAGCAAGCTCTGCGAAAAGATCGTGTGAAGTCTTTGCCAGAAGAGTGTCAACGCGGAGTAGCCGGAGCGCCAACGCTCCTTGCGCGGCGACGCTCCTTACGGTTCGAACACCACCGCGGTCGCGCCGGGAGCGAGGCGCTTGCGCGGCGCGGTGGCAAACCGCCGGAGCAGGATCTGGTCCGGCATGACATACCGTTCTACCATCGGACCGAGGATCACATCGATCGTTCCCGTCTCGGCAAGGTCGCGAATGGGGAGGGGCGTGGGGCCGGAGAGTGTCGCCGGGGAGTTTCGAAGAGACTGGTGCAGCCGCAGCGCGGGCGGCGGAACGAGGACTCCTCCGATGACGAGCCCGATGTGCGTGATGCTCCGAGGGTTGGCTCCCCGAATCGAGACCTCCAGCGAACGGGCCTGGCCATCAGGGAAGCGGACTTCGAATGGCTTTCCGCGAGTACCGGAGCTCGTATCGGGAGAACGAACGACCCACAGAGGGTGCGAGCGCGAGACCACGGCCATCGTTTCATCCGGCCCGTGTGCGCTGGCGAAGATGAACGTCCCGTCCGGACCGACATCGGCGTGCTCGCTTTGTGTCCCCGCGGAGGTGAACCAGAAGATCGTGGCGTTTTCGAAGGGGTTTTGCGAGAGGATCTTCCCCTCGCTGCCGCGGAGCGGAACGAGTTGCACATCGACGTTCTTCTTCTCGTCCTTCAGCATGGAGAATGGATCGGCCGCGTAGTCCTGGTACCCGGAGTGCTTCACATAGAGCCGGATCTCGCGCTCGGGAACGGACTTGATCTCGACGGTCCCCGCGTCTTCTCCCGGCTGCCGCGCATCCCCACCCTTCGTCATCAGGTTGCGGGTGGCGATCGGCCGCCGCGGGACACGGAGGGAGTTGACTACGTAGATCACCTGTGCGCCGGCGATGGGCGCGCGCGTGAAGGTATCGGTCACCGTCACCGTGAGGACGTTGTCGGGGATGTTGATGTCGAAGCGGCTGTTTTTTCCTCGGGACGGCTGATCGGCGAAAACCAGCGCTTTGGGGCCTTCGCCACAGGAAGCGACGTTGATCTGTGAGTCGACGTCGATCGGCATGAGCAATGCGGCCCGATACTCACCTGTGTCGCGTGAGGCGAACCCGATTCCACCTCGGCCGAACTGAAGTATGGCGTCCTTGCCGAGGGGCTTATCTCCGAAGGTGAGGCTGCCGTAGAGCTGGAGGTAGGCGGCGTGAAGCGGAACGGTCACCTGCTTCATCGGCAGCGCCGTGACCATCGCGCTGACCGGCGGAAGCTTTCCGCAGCGCAACTCGGCGCGGTAGGTTCCGGACGGGATGTCGTCCAGAGTGACCGATCCAAAGTCGGGATTGGGCGTGAACGTCTGCTTACGGATGGTCTGGCAGGCGGCGGGGTCGACCGGCTCTCGTGGGTTCTTCGGCGGCGCGCAGGACGAAAGCGAGATCTCGAATTGCGGTGATGGATCATCCTTCTTCTCGCATGAGCCGATCGAGCGTTCGAGCGCCGGCAGGCCGGCTTCCGCGCTCCAGTTCACGATGACCGTGCACGCCGGCCGGACATGGAGCGGCTCTTCGGCGACGGATACCGCCTGCGCCACCTTCACCCTTCGCCGATCCGGAAGCCATCCTCGGCCACCGACATCCAGCGTCGCCTCTCCCGCCGATTCCGCGCGCACGAAAACGAACGCGCCATGCAGAACCGCCAGCGGCGGCAGCGGATACGAGTCCCGCGAAGGCCCTCCCGACGTCAGGCGGACATGGGGCGGCGATGCGTTCCCTTTGTTCAAAACCTCGCGGTCGGATTCCGCGACATACAGCCAGCCGATGACGAAGGATCCCCCGCCGCTCTGCGCGCTGACGGCTCTCTCGGTTCCCGCGTCGAGAGCCGCAACCGGGATGACCGCAATCGGAAGCGACGTCTTCACCACGAGGAGCCAGAGCTCCTCTCCCGCCGGAACGGAGACGCGCGCCATCCCCGCGGCGACCGGAAAGGCGCTGCCGAGCCGCGGCGCGTAGACGACCCCGGCGAGACCATCCGGAAGCAGCGGAGCCAGCGTCGCGGCGGGAACGAGTGGGAGCGAAAGCGTCTCCGGTGCCGAGGCGCCGTCGATCACGACAGGCGCGGCCGATACCGAGGTGCCGTCGAGCCTCCCGAAGACACTCCACTTCCCCGGGGGAAAGGTCATCGAGCCCGCGGCGGCGCAGGTCAGGTCCTGCGAGGCCAGCCACCGCTTGAACGGATTCTCCTGATCGCCTGCCGGGAAGCGGCACATCTCGCCGCCGGAGACAGGCGCCCCGTCGCGCAGCAGCGTGACGTTGGTGCTCGCGGCACCGGCCGCGGGAAGGGCAAGAAGCAGAAGGATGGCCGCGCGCATGGCTGCAACCGTTTCGACGGGGAACGCTGCTCAATTGTTACGCTATCCGTCCCCGTCCAGCTACCGGTTTGCTGAAGCCGAAGGCGAAGAAGGAGTAAACCCCATCCAACCACAGAGGCACAGAGGACACAGAGAAACCCCTATGTATTTCTGTGGTTAACGCCTTCGCGGGCGCGGCTTCACCAGGCGAAAAAGTTACCGGCGGGTCCGGCCGATTGCCGATTCCGCTTGCCGGCCTGCTGCCTGCTTCTCAGTCATAGCAAAGGCCAGTTGGCTCAAATGGTTATCCGAGACTCGGTGACCGTGCGGCCGTCGGCGGCGTGGCCTTCCGTCAGCATTCTTTGCCTCCCATAACTACGGCTCGAAGTATGCAAGGGTCTCCCGCCGTCCACGGAAAAGAGAGAAGAGGCGGCGGAAAGGAGCGGCCATGACGTGACGTAGCGTCATTGGAACCGGTTGTCGTTGTTTCACTCTCTCTCTCTCTCTCTCAACCCTCAACTTCCTACGAGGAGAATCAATGTCCAACGAATACAGGAGAGCTCTGTTTATCCTTCTTTCGGTGGCCGCGCTGCTCGTGTTTGCCGTCGGTGCCAACGCGCAGGACTGCGACACCTGCGATCCATCCACCAACCACTGCTCCGATTACTGCGATCAATGCACGCACGAGGGAATCGATAGCTGCGACACTTGGGCGTCCAGCACCTGCGGCGCCAATCACGCCTGCCTCACGGACAACTGCACCCCGAGTTGGTCGGAAACGTCGCGTGTGACGCAGGGCACCTACGATGGCCGCTCCTTCAGCGCCTGCAACCACCACAGCGTTCAGTGGGTGACGGAAGTCGACTCGCATCAATGTAATACGAGCTCAGCGTACTGGACGGTGCACTTCTGTGACGACGTCATCGACGGATCGAGAAACGCCCCCTTCTATCCCTCCTGCTGCGACGGGTACGACGACTTTGGGCCCAACTCGCTCTTCACCTGCGACGGCCAGCACTCCTGTACCGGTTAGCACCATCTCGTCCACATCAGCGACGCCGGCCATGAGACCGGCGTCGCTTCCGCGCAAAGGAGAAGAAATGAGAACGACTGTTTCCATGACTCTGGCCGTGCTGCTGGTTGGCCCTCTCTCCCTGTCCGCTGCCGAGGGGGTGAAGCCGGTTGCGACGGTCGGCAATGCCGCGATCTCCCAGAATGAGCTCGATTCGGCCATCGGCGCGCGCCTCTTCCGCCTCCGCACCGACGAGTACAACGTTCGTCGCACCGTGCTGGACGACCTGATCGCCGCGAAGCTGATCGACGCTGAGGCCGCCCGCCGGCACGTCACCTCCGACGACTTGATCAAGACCGAGGTTGAGGCAAAGATTGCCGTGCCCGACGTCGCGGAGATCGAGCCGGTCTACGACGGCGTCGCCGATCGTTACCCGGGGATGACCAAAGAGCAGGCGCTGGCGGACATCGCCGCCGGCATGCGCCGTCAGCGCATGACCGCGCGACGGACGCAGTTCATCAAAGAGCTTCGCGCGGCGGCGGGCGTGAAGGTGAATCTCGAGCCACCGCGCGCCGACGTCAGCGCGGAAGGCCCGTCGCGCGGCAACCCCAATGCGCCGGTGACCATCATCGAGTTCTCCGATTTCGAGTGCCCCTTCTGCGGCCACGCCGTGGAGACGCTCCAACAGATCGAGAAGACCTACGGCGAGAAGGTGCGCATCGTCTTTCGCGACTACCCGCTCTTCAGCCATCGAACCGCGAAACGCGCCGCGGAGGCCGCGCATTGTGCCGACGAGTTGGGGAAGTTCTGGGAGATGCACGATCGCCTCTTCTCCAAGGGCGGACCGATGACCGATGCCGATCTCTATCGCTTCGCCACACAGGCCGGCATCGATCGCCTGAAGTTCGATGCCTGCCTGACCTCGGGGAAGTACAAGGAGGCGTGGAAGCCGTCGCAGGATGAAGGCAACCGCCTGGGCGTCACCAGCACGCCGAGCTTCTTCATCAACGGACGCCTGATCGTGGGCGCGATTGCGTTCGATGCCTTCTCGAAAATCATCGACGAGGAGCTGGCCGCCCCTCCGCCGCCGCGGGCAACGACGGCCTTGGCGAGCCGGTAGGCTTCGTTTTTCCGGTGGAGGACAGTGCAGCCGCTGCCCTCCAACCGGAAACCCGAGGCGCGAGTGCGCGTACTCCGATGCCATGCGCTCGCGATTCTGGGTCGTGCTCGACTGCAGCATGCTGCTCTCCTTCGTCGTCCTGCAGTCCTGGCGTCTGACGGGTGTGGTCGTCCACGAGTGGCTGTCGGTGGCGCTGATCGCCGGCCTCCTCGCGCATCTCGTTCTGCATTGGTCGTGGGTGGCGACGCGGAGCAAGCGCGTCCTCGCTCCGCGAAGCACCCGCACGCGCGTGAACTACGCGCTGAATCTCACGCTCTTCGTCGCCGCGACGGTGGCCATGGTGTCGGGCTTCATGATCTCGAAGGTGGTGCTGCCACTGAACCCGATGCCGGTGAACTACCTGAAGTGGCACCAGCTTCACAGCATCTCCGCTACGACATCCCTGATCTGCCTCGGGCTGCACCTCGCCCTGAACTGGAACCTGATGGTGGCCGCCCTCCGCAACTCTCTCCGCCGGCGCCCCACCCGTGTATGGTCCCTCCGCCTCAAGCCGCTGTTCGCCCCCCTGGCGATCATCACCGCCTCGGTGATCATCCTCAGCGCCGCACTCCTGACCGTCGAACGAATCATGCCCGCCTGCGACGTAACCATCATCCAACGCGACGGCCGTCGAATCGAGCACGCCCCCCCGCCGGCCGATATCGCCCGCCTCCTCCCCGACGAGATCCCCCCATCGACGCGCGGCATCCCAAAATTCATCCTGATGGG
>DATMNC010000110.1:0-11594 GCA_035569395.1 Thermoanaerobaculia bacterium
CAGCCCCTACCACTGGAAACAAAAAGCCTTGAGGCAGAGACGAAGAATCAAAACCTTCGTCTCCATCGATCAACAAACTAACGCCCAGAGGGGGGATTATTAGCTGGCCAACCGGGGGGAAAGTTGGATGGCCGTTGACAAGATCGGGAAGAATGAATTCGCGGTGTTGACGCCGAGCCGGGAGTACGGCGGGGTGAGGCCGATGAGCGATGACCTGAACGAGAATGCCGTAGGCGGAACGTACAAGGTATCCGAGATGACTTCAGAAGATGATGAAGCCTTCCGGAAGGCTGGTGGTCACGTTCACGACCGGTACTAACCTGTAACATCAAACTGACCCACTACCCATGACTGGGCCTCCACAAGGCCATGATTGGCCTCCACGAGGCCATGACTGCCCTCCACAAGGCCATGATTGGCCTCCACGAGGCCATGACTGGCCTCCACAAGGGCCATGACTGGCCTCCACAAGGCCATGACTGGCCTCCACAAGGCCATGACTGGCCTTCACAAGGCCATGATTGGCCTCCACAAGGCCATGATTGGCCTGGACGAGGCAATGATTTGCCTCCAGGGGTTCGCCGCATCTACCGAAATTGATGGTCGGCCTCTACTACTGCCTGTCAATGATGTTGTAGATCTCGAAGATTGTCGGCTTCGCCGTGATCCCCATGTCCTGCAGAATCGGCCCGAGCTTCGCGCCGAAGGCGTCGAGTTTGGCGGGACTCTCGAAAACGTTGATCACCTGCAGGCGCTGCCTGTCGCCGTAACAGATGTGGTAGAGCTGTCCGTCGGGCACTCTCTGACCGATTTCCGTGAGCCGGCGGAGAACCTCGTCGTATTTCGCTGCGTCTGCACCTTCCACTTCAAACATTGCAAGGATTGCCATCTCTCTCTCCTCTCGAACGGGTTTTCGACGTGGGGTGGGAGAACCGGGACCAATGTCTGTTCATTTTATGCGCGAACCCAACTTCGCCGAACGGAAGCGCCGCCACCGGTGTTCTTCACACAAAGGGGAAACGACCGATGAGCTCTTCCACTGCACTAGCGATTTCACCCGACACCCGA
This sequence comes from Thermoanaerobaculia bacterium, assembly GCA_035569395.1. GTDB lineage: Bacteria > Acidobacteriota > Thermoanaerobaculia > Gp7-AA8 > Gp7-AA8 > JADGNZ01. Next base: position 1,069 of record DATMNC010000110.1, read on the forward strand.
GAGACATCCGAGTCAACGACGCCGATCATCATCGCCCCAATCCCGACCGCCTTCCTGAACCGCGTTCGTCTCGAGGGCCTCGACGACCTCGGCCAGCCCGTAAAGCGCATCGAAGCCGAAGGCGGCGAGCCATGCCGCGACGTCCTTCGCCGAGCGCTGCCCGGCGAACAACTGATCCTGGCCAGCTTCACGCCGTTCACGAAGCCGGGCCCGTACCACGAGTATGGCCCTGTCTTCGTCCTGGCCGAGGAGAGCGGCGAGCAGGTTCTTCGCGACGCACTTCCTGCCGCCGGTTCACCGAGCGACTATCTCCGGGAGCAGTTTGCCGTCCGCGCCTACTCGGAGGCCGAAGAGATCGTCGATGCGATGTTGATCAACGCACACGATTTCGAAGGGACCATCGAACGATTCCTCCGCGCTGACGATGTCGCGTTCCTCCACGTGCGCTACCCAGCCTACGGCTGCTTCTCGTGTCGCATCGATCGGGGATAGGGGGCCGGTGGATCACCGGCTCGGCTGGCACCTGACGGGCAACGCAGAACGGGCGACCTCGCGGCCGCCCGTTTTCGGATTCGTGGTGCGTAGAAAGTCGCCTGCATCGAGGCGACGATTCAACAGTCCGTCACCGGCTCCAATGGCCATCCACCCAATAGTAGCCGCGATGCTCCTGCACCCAACGTCCAGGAACCCACTGCGCGCGCCGATGAGGAGGACGGGCCCAGGTACCGGCGGTCCAGGCATAGCTCCGGCCGTCCCAGCGGTGATAGCCCTGCTGCCAGACGTAGCCGGACCGCGGCGCCTGTACCTGTTCCACCACGATCGGTGGTGGGGCGATGCGCACGTAGATGCGCGTTCTTGCTTCGGAAACCGGGATGATCAGCAGCCCTGTCAGGACCGCCAAAGCCATAAATCGTGAAAGGATTTTCATCAATTGTTACCTCAGTGAATCAGTACTGCGAAGCAGATGCCTATTCCCTGACGATCCGGCTGGGTTCGCTCGCGCCAGCTGGTCCTCCCAATCTGTTCTCCGCGTCTCCGCGCCTCCGCGTGACGCTCTCCTACCTCGACGCCGCCCGCCCCTCTGCTAATCTCAGCGGAGGAGAAGCACGATGGGCTGGACGGCAAGAGAGCGGCGAATTCTGGCTGGGTTACGTACTCCGGCGCACATCCAGCAATTCCTCGATGAATTGGACTACGACGAAAAAGGTGGAGGCCATTCGCCGCGCGTCGTGATGCGGACGGGCAAAGCGCAATGCTTCAGCGGGGCCATGTTCGCCGCCGCCGCGCTGCGGGAACTGGGACATCCTCCCCGTCTCCTCTACTTCGACGCTGTCAGCGATGACGGACATTGCCTGGCGATCTACGAACGCGGAGGTTTGTGGGGCGCCATCGCCAAATCGAACTTCACCACCCTCCGTTCGCGCGAGGCCGTCTACCCCTATCTCGCCCTCGGCCTGAGCTACTTCGACGGCTTCTTCAACGTCTACGGAAAACGAACGATGCGATCCTTCACCAACCCCGTCGAACTGGAACGGTTCGAATCCCGCGGCTGGCGTTTCAGCGAGCAAGAGCTCATCGACATCGATCGGGCCATCGACGACACTCCAAAGGCGTGGGTACTGCCTCGCCGGATCATCAAAGAAGTCAGCAAGGCGAGTGAGCTTCTGCGAAATGCCGGCCTGCTGGGGTCCAAGCCGGAGGGACTCTGGCGGCGCTCGGGGTGAGCGAAGTCGCTTGATCGCGGGCAAACTGCCGATCTAGTAAAGTGGTGCCATACGGGAGGAGAGAATCATGCCGGTTTATCTCAACGCGAATTCGTCGTCCACCGGACAGTCCTTCGGGCCGACCAGCGGCACGGTGGTCATCAGGCTATCGCAGGCAACCGTCGCCAGCGATCCGAAAATCTTCGATGCGGGCAGGAGCGCATTCATCGCGCCCATCGCCGGCGTCTATCGCCTCACTGCCGGTGCCGTCTTCGGCGGGGGCAATGGCAGCACGGATGGGGTGATCATGGGGTTCTCGGTTAACGGCCAGCCACCCTTCCCCAGCGGATCGGGCAAGGATCTCGACACCACGAACGTGGTCGTCTTCGAGCCGGGTGGCTTCACCAGGCCGCCGGTGGCGCAGACGCTCAGCGTTCTATTGAAATTGAACGCGGGCGACACCGTGCAGTTCGCGCTGGACGGTATCGACGAAGCAAGATTCGAGGGCGACTACAGCTATCTCACCATAACGCTGGTGAGCTAGACGGATCATCAGTGATCCAACTTCTCTTGAACCCAGGCCCGGACAAGGGCGACTTCATCCACGCCGCGAGACGCGGCCAGATCCCGAAGCGCCCTCAGTTTTCTCGCCGTCAGAGGAACGGTAAGGCCAGGCCGGCGCGCGAACACCCGCTCGCCGGCCTCGATCAACTCGTCGGCGAAATCCGTAGCGTCGGGCGTGTCCCAGAACTCGGCCAACTCTCGAATCGAGTCCGTCTTCGGCAGCTTCATGGCTTCTTCCAGCCCGCGTACCGCCGCTTCTCAGCGTCAGTCATGTCCCGGTTACAGGGTACGCCTTCCGTCGCGGAAGGAGACTAACGACACACAGTAGATGCCGGCGCGCATCGGTCTGACCCAGGACGTAGTAGACCGGGTTCTTGCCGGTCGACTTCGCCCGTAGGACGAGGGCGTGCCGAAACAGACCTCCTCGAATTCCTCCGGAAGGACGCTGTGCCGGCCGATGTGCGCGATGCGCTCGTCGTTCCAGACGAAGTCGGAGATCTCCACGCGCGCATTGTACTGGGGGCTCGCCGGCGTCCGTCCAACGAACCTGGAACCAGGCGGCGGAGATGAAGCTGTCCGTCGACAGGGAGGCTTTGGCTATGCCGAGCAGGAGTGGCGTTCCATCGGCGGGCTCGCCGCCGCGGTTCATCACCTTCTCGTTCTCTTCCATGAAGCGGAAGCGGTCGACCTGCTCCCCATTTGACTGATGCTGAGGAAGTCCGTATCGCCGACGCGCGTCACGCGGACGGAACGCAGCATCTGCCGGCAGATGCCTTCGATGTGCTTGTCGTTGATGGCGACGGACTGGGAACGGTAGACCTCCTGGATCTTGTCGACCAGGTAACGCTGCAGCTCCTCGATGCCGAGGACCGCCAGGACGTCGTGCGGATCGATCGGACCGTCGATGAGCGGATCGCCGGCGCGGACGCGTCGCCTTCCTGCACGTTTACGTGAAGACTACGGGGGACGCTGTACTCGTGGCTGGTACCCTTGTCGGTCTCGATGATGACGCGGCGAATGCCCTTGACCACCGGGCCGTGATGCACCGTTCCCTCGATCTCGGAGATGACGGCCCTATCGCGCGGCTGGCGTTCCGTTGGTCGATCGATGTTTTGGTCGCGCAGAAATCGGCGACAATATACGGGCACACGTATGGCTACCGATCAAGCAGACGAGAGCGTTCTAAGTTGGTTGCAGGGATACCGGAACGCTGACGAATCGCAAGCAGATTTGCGACCGGGCGATCCGCAGCAGGCGGCGCTTGCCCAATTCCTCGGCGATCAGAAACTGTCGCACGATCAGATCATCGTCGACTTCGGAAGTGGCCGTGGCCTGCTCGCGCAGATGCTTAAGCATGTATATAAAGGCCGGGATGCTCCCCGCTATTTCGCCGTTGACCTGCCACACGAGCTCGACGAGTTGAGTATCCCGAACCCTATTCATAACGATTCACGAAAGATCACGCTCGGCGACTTCTACAGCTCAGAGTTGAAGGCGTGGCAAAAGGATATCGGCGCCGTCGTCATTCGCAACGTTCTTCATGAACTGACAATCGAGCAAACATGTCTATTGTTTCGGGCACTCAACGAACAACTTCGGCCCGAGGCAGTCATCTACATTCAAGACATGACCGATCTGCCTCGCGCAGAGGAACGTCACGTCGGATGGCCATGCGACATCCTCATTGAGTTTCTTCGCGACATGGGCATCATCGCCGAAACATTCGGCTTGGCGAGCTTCAGCGGAACGAACTGGTTTACGCTTACAGCTCATCCCACCGGGAGCGCCATCAACGAAACGCAGGCTCTCGAGGCCGCGATCCGTGCAAGAGAGAAACAGAAGAAGCAAATGGTGAAGGAGCTATCGAAGCTTGATGCTCGTCACAACACGGATGACTATGTTCGCGAGATCAAGCTCAATCATGAAATTGCATCACTGGAGTTTCAGCTCTCTGAGGCGCGTCCTGCCGATGAGCCAGCCGGCGGAGAGACCGATGACATAAACGTACCGCTGATCGAGCGCGCTACATTCGGGCCTCTCGACTTCGCACTCTCGCCGGGCGAAGGGTTGAGGGCAACCGGGCTTCAGGCAGTTCTGTCGCACAAACGGCTGATCGATTTCGCAGCGTTACTCGCCACGTGTGAGCACGAGGCTTTATTCAGCGGCTATTCTCAACGATCGCTCTTTCAGCAGGCCGATATCCGCTCCGCGTTGTATGACATGATCGTACGTCGACAATGTATCGTCCGCATTCTCGTCGTGGAACCAGACTCTGCTACAGCCCAACTCCGGGGCTCCGAACCACTCTATGCCGATCCTGCGCAGTTGCGCCGCGATATACGATTCACGCTTGACGAGGCAGAAAAATTCACTCGGGTACTGACTGGCGAGAAGGGAGACCACTTTGCCCATGAACACTTTCAGCTGCGCACATCCCCGAGTATCCCTTACTCGTCATACTTCATCATCGATGACAAGTGTTTCGTAAGCCTCTATTCGCAGACGGCCTCTGGGACGCGCGCTCCATGTTTCGTCTATCGGGCAACTGACGCACTCTCTAACGGATATCTTTATGTTTTGCGGAATGATTTCAACACGCGTTGGAACGTGATTACAGGAGCGACCGTCGCGACGGCTTTATGACGCGATGCGATGCGCTCTCGAACGCCTCGCGCACCGCTGTTAACTCCGCACCAGCTTCGGCTACGACGGATTCGATAATCAGCGGTACCTCGTTTGGAATGAGGTGAGCGATCCGCGCGAAAGAGCGCTGCGTCACGAATGTCAGCCCGATATGCCTCCCGTGCGGCGTAACTTCGCTAACGTGAACCTGTCGCAACCGATCTCCATAGCGGCACAGCATTTCGATGGCGACACCCATGGTCGGATCAATCTGATGAGCGTGGCCAAGATCTAGACAGAAACCTGCTTTGCTAAAGGCGACCAACAAAGGAGCAATCTCCGCAACCGTCCGCCCGGATTTCTTTCTTTGATCCATGTTTTCGAAACACAGCTGATGCTCCAGAGACCTCCAGACGTCCAATCGTTTTACTACATCGGGATGCACGACGATGTTCCATCGTTCTGGCAGCTGCGTGAGCATTTCGACGGCGTCTTCTTCAGACAATTTCTGCAGACTGCTGGGCGCGTGAATTGAAACGTATTCAAAGTTGCTTACATCGAGTCCCGCCGCTGCACGAACGAGATCGCCGAGCTCCCACTCCCGCAACGCTGACAATTCGATCGCTCTTGTTCGCTTCGAACGATGAAAAGCGACTGTCGACAACAAGTCAGCACAAGCCAGAGCGCCCGTTGAAAAACCGCACAGACGCATTAGAAAACTCCATAGTCGGCCATCATTGGCCTGAAATCGTCATTAAAGAAAAGAGATACCACGGCCTGATGGAACGCGTCGCCGAGTTGACGGATGCGTGTAAATACTACGCTGTTTTCGGCATCGTCGAACCTCAGCTGTTCCAATTCTAGGCGCTTGTCGTGGTCGTCAAGAATTGCAAGAAACTCGTCGTAGGGATCGAGTAGACTATGAGCAGCTGCTGCCGGATATCGCAGCAGAACTTCGCTTAGAGCGTCGATGGGTGATTTACTCGTCTCGTTAAAGAGAAACCCGGCGAAACGGTCCGGAAACGTCCGCAGATCCTTGACGAACTCCTCGCGTTCGCGAGGATGGTCGAGTTCAAACTTCAGGCATAGGATGAGGCCGGCGAGAAAAAGCATCTTACGCGACATACGAAGTTTCGCGTTTCGCAAGCTCCACTTCCATTCACCCTGCTCCCATCGTTTCGCTGCGTAGTCGACCGTGATCGTTCGCCAATATCGGACGACATCGTTCAAAAGAAATCGCGGCACGACACGTCGCGGACGCTGCTTCCAAGCCACGCTCGCCGAGAACGTGATATAACGCGCAAAAATCATCCGCATGACACGTTCGTAAACGACAGAATTGTTCAGACTTCGCGACTCGAGCAGCAGCAACATGCGAATCGTCAGGTTGAGATTCGTATCATGGAATCCACCAATATGATGAATTAGCTCGTGGCTGCTGACAAGGGCGCCGAATATTGGACCCGGCTCTGCCGCCACGTCTCGAAGTGCCTCCCTCACTCGCGCTAGAAGTGTGACGTGCTCGGGATCGGCAGGGCCGTCGACAAGCACCGACCAATCGAGATCACTTTCCGATGTGAATTCGAGGCGACCTGCTGAGCCGAACGCCACTAGCGATGTGCTAAGGCTTTCTGGAAGACCGAGCGACGCGATGCGTGAAAATAGGTCTCGCGTGTTTGCGCGTGCTCGCCTGATCAGCGGCCATTCAATGCCGTGGAGCTTCTCAAGGCGCTCGAAGGCGGCCAAATCATCAGGCGCGCCGGAAGGGACATCCAGGAGTTCGTGACTCGCCATTCGAGGTAGTCCGCTCATCCTCTGCTCCGAACACATCTTCGAAGGTGATGGTAGCACCCTAGTTCGACTCCACTTAGCGCTGGTTCAATCAGGCGGATCATCCGACAGGTGATCGCAAAGCCCCTCTCAAAAGAACTACGTCTCGTAGAGAAAGAAAAGGGCCGCGCCGCGATCTCGCGGCGCAGCCCATCGGATGACTACGCCTACTGCTCGTCGTCGAAGTCCGCCAGCGAAAGTGCTTCTTCGCTCTCGTCGTCCGTCTCCGCGCGGAGGAGGTCTTCGAGGTTGGGCTGGACCGGGACCGGCTCGTCCTTCTCGAGGTAGACCTCGCGGTAGACGGGCATGCCCGTGCCGGCCGGGATGAGGCGGCCGACGATGACGTTTTCCTTGAGGCCGCGCAGGTGGTCGACTCGGCCGGCGATGCTGGCCTCGGTGAGCACGCGGGTGGTCTCCTGGAACGAGGCGGCGGAGATGAAGCTGTCCGTCGACAGGGAGGCTTTGGTGATGCCGAGCAGGAGTGGCGTTCCGTCGGCGGGCTCGCCGCCGCGGTTCATCACCTTCTCGTTCTCTTCCATGAAGCGGAAGCGATCGACCTGCTCGTCAACTAGAAAATCCGTATCGCCGACGCGCGTCACGCGGACGGAACGCAGCATCTGGCGGCAGATGACTTCGATGTGCTTGTCGTTGATGGCCACGGACTGGGAACGGTAGACCTCCTGGATCTTGTCGACCAGGTAACGCTGCAGCTCCTTGATGCCGAGGACCGCCAGAACGTCGTGCGGATCGATCGGACCGTCGATGAGCGGGTCGCCGGCGCGCACGCGCTCGCCTTCCTGCACGTTGACGTGAACACTACGTGGCACTGAATACTCGTGGCGGGTGCCTTCGTCGGTCTCGATGATGACGCGGCGCATGCCCTTGACCACCGGACCGTGATGCACCGTTCCCTCGACCTCGGAGATGACGGCCTTATCGCGCGGGTGGCGGGCTTCGAACAGTTCCACGACGCGCGGCAGACCGCCGGTGATGTCCTTGGTCTTGGTCGTGGCCCGCGGGATCTTGGCCAGGATGTCGCCCGGGTAGACCTCGTTGCCGTTCTGCACCATGACGTGGGCGCCGGTGGGAAGCAGGTAGCGCTTCTCCTCGCCCTTCTTCGATTTGATGGTGATGGTTGGCGTGCGCTTCTCGGCGGTGGCCGACTCGACGATGACCATCTGCGTGAGACCGGTGACGCGGTCGGTCTCTTCGCGGACGTTCTCGCCCTCGACGATGTCTTTGAACGTCACCTTGCCGCCGACCTCGGTGAGAATCGCCGAGGTGAACGGATCCCACTCGACGAGCGGTGAGCCGGCATCGACGTGCTGGCCGTCGTGCACCTTCAGCGTCGAACCGTAGACGAGCGCGTAACGCTCCTTCTCGCGGCCCGTCGTGTCGAGGATGGCGGCTTCGCCCTTCTTCAGCTTCTTGATCGGGGCGTCGTCCATGATCAACAGCTTGCCGTTACGGTTGATGACGACGAGATCGCCGTTCTTGTTCGTAACGGTGGAGACGTTGACGAACTGCACTTTCCCGGGGTTCGTTGCCTCGTGCTTCGACTGCTCGGAAACGCGCGAGGCGGTACCGCCGACGTGGAAGGTACGCATGGTGAGCTGCGTGCCAGGCTCGCCGATCGACTCGGCGGCGATGACGCCCACCGCTTCGCCGATCTCGACCATCTTGCCGCTGGCCAGGTTGCGGCCGTAGCAGCGGCGGCAGATGCCGCGGCGGGTCTCGCAGGTGAGACCCGAGCGGATCTTCACCTGTTCAATACCTGCCTCTTGAATCGAGTTCGCCAGCTCGTCGGTGATCTCGTCGTTCTGCGAGACCAGGATCTCGCCGGTGAGCGGATCGTAGATGTCTTCCTGCGAGACGCGGCCGACGATACGGTCGCGGAGCGGCTCGAGGATGTCGCCGCCTTCCATGATCGGGGTGACGATGATGCCGTCGAAGGTCTGGCAATCCTGTTCGGTGACGATCACGTCCTGCGCGACGTCGACGAGACGGCGCGTGAGGTAACCGGAGTCGGCGGTCTTGAGGGCCGTATCGGCCAGACCCTTACGGGCACCATGCGTGGAGATAAAGTACTGCAACACGGAGAGGCCTTCGCGGAAGTTGGCGGTGATGGGGGTCTCGATGACCTCGCCCGAGGGCTTGGACATCAGACCGCGCATACCGGCCAACTGGCGGACCTGCTCCTTGGAACCGCGGGCGCCGGAGTCGGCCATCATGAAGATGGGGTTGAACTCGCCGCGGTCCTGCTCGGTGCGGCGCATCTCGCTGAACATCTCGTCGGAGACGGTCTCGGTGGCGCGATGCCAGATATCGATGATCTTGTTGTGGCGCTCGCCGTGGGTGATAGCGCCGTCGAGACGCTGGCGCTCGACTTCGAGGACGGCCTTGCGGGCGCCTTCGACGATTTCCTGCTTCTTCGACGGGATGACCATGTCGTCGACGCCGATGGAGACGCCGGCCTTCGTGGCGTAGAGGAAGCCGAGGTCCTTCAGATCGTCGAGCATCTGCACGGTCAGGGCGTTGCCGAAGTTGACGAACGCGAAGTTCACCAGCTCCTGCAGGCCGCGCTTCTTGAGCAGACCGTTGATGAAGGGGATCTCATCGGGCATGTGCATCTTGAAAATGACGCGGCCGACGGTGGTCTCGACGAGCTTCTTCTCGAGGTCCTGAATCTCGGCGTGCATCAGATCCTGGTCGTTGAAGTGCTTGGTGAGGTCGATGAACTTGCCGGTCACGCGCACGCGGATCGGCGTGAGCAGCTCGACCTCTTTGGCCTGCAGGGCGATGACGACTTCATCGAAGCTGCCGAAGACTTTGCCTTCGCCCTTGGCGCCCTTCTTTTCCTTGGTCAGGTAGTAGCAGCCGAGGACGAGATCCTGCGACGGAACGGCCAGCGGCTTGCCGTTGGCCGGCGAAAGGATGTTGTTCGACGCCAGCATGAGCACCTGCGACTCGACCTGAGCCTTTGGCGACAGCGGGACGTGAACGGCCATCTGATCGCCGTCGAAGTCGGCATTGAAGGCGGTGCAGACGAGCGGATGGATCTTGATGGCCTTGCCTTCGACGAGGAGAGGCTCGAAGGCCTGGATACCGAGACGGTGGAGCGTCGGCGCGCGGTTCAGGAGAACCGGATGCTCCTTGATGACCTCTTCGAGCGCATCCCACACTTCGATGGTCTGCAGCTCGACCATCTCCTTGGCGGCCTTGATCGTACCGACCAGGCCCTTCTGCTCGAGGCGGTTGTAGATGAACGGCTTGAAGAGCTCGAGCGCCATCTTCTTCGGCAGGCCGCACTGATGCAGCTTCAGCTCAGGGCCGACGACGATGACCGAACGGCCGGAGTAATCGACGCGCTTGCCGAGGAGGTTCTGGCGGAAACGGCCCTGCTTGCCTTTCAGGGTATCGCTGAGCGACTTGAGGGGACGGTTGTTGCTGCCCTTGAGCACGCGGCCGCGGCGGCCGTTGTCGAAGAGCGCGTCGACCGCTTCCTGCAGCATCCTCTTCTCGTTGCGCACGATGACGTCCGGCGCGCGGAGCTCGAGGAGCTTCTTGAGGCGGTTGTTGCGATTGATGACGCGGCGATAGAGATCGTTCAGGTCCGATGTCGCGAAACGGCCGCCGTCCAGGGGGACCAGCGGACGAAGCTCGGGCGGAATGACCGGGATGACGTCGAGGATCATCCACTCCGGACGGTTGCTCGATTTCCGGAACGAGTCGACGACCTTCAGGCGCTTCGCGAACTTCAGCTTCTTCTGCGCCGAGGTCTCGGTCTTCATCTTCTCGCGGAGCTCG
>DATMNC010000111.1:0-25529 GCA_035569395.1 Thermoanaerobaculia bacterium
CCGGCGCGATCACCATCGACGGCGACCTCTCCGACCCCGGCTGGAAGGACGCCTTACGAGTGGATAAGTGGTTCGAGACCAACGCCACCGACAATACCGAGCCGCCGATGAAGAACGTGGCCTGGCTGACGTATGACGACCATTTCTTCTACGCGGCCTTTCACTTCGAGGACCCGAATCCGCGCCTGATCCGCGCGCCGTTCGCGGAGCGGGACAACGTCTCCAGCTCGACCGACTACGGTGGTGTCATCCTCGACACGCGCAACGATGGGAAGACGGCCATCCTCTTTCTCTCCAACGCCCGCGGCATCCAGTACGACTCGGTGAGCGACGACACCAGCGGCAACGAGGACAGCTCTCCCGATTTCTTCTGGGAGTCGGCGGCGAAGATCACGAAGGATGGGTGGGATCTGGAGCTGCGCATCCCGTTCTCCTCTCTCCGTTACAAGAAGGCCGATCCGCAGACGTGGGGAATCCTGCTCTACCGCAACTATCCGCGCGACCGGCGCTATCAGTTCTTTGCCAACAAGCTCCCCAAAGGGGGGAACTGCTTCATCTGCAACGAGAACAAGATCACTGGTCTGGCGGGCCTGCCGCAGGGCGGTCACATCGTGGCCGCGCCCTACATGACGGTCAAGGAGCAGGGAACGCCGCGCGATGGTGTCCTCGGTAACCGGATGGTCAACGCCCCGGCCAAGATCGACGGCGGCCTCGATGTGAAGTGGACGCCGAACGCGGATACGGCCATCGACGGCACCCTGAATCCCGACTTCTCTCAGGTGGAATCGGACGTGGCGGCCATCTCGGCGAATCAACGCTTTGCGATTTTCTTCTCGGAGAAGCGGCCGTTCTTTCTCGAAGGGATCGAACTGTTCAGCACGCCGATCCAGGCGGTGTACACACGGACGATCACGTCGCCGCGTTTCGGCCTGCGATCGACCGGGAAGTTCGGCGACAACGACTACACGGCCATCGTCGCCCAGGATCGCGGCGGCGGGCTGGTCATCCTCCCCGGTCCGAACGGTTCCAATTTCGCCAATCAGGATTTCAGCTCGACCGTCGCCATCGGCCGCATCCGGCACAACTTCGGCCTCTCCTACATCAGCCTCCTGGGCACGCTCCGGGAGTCGGAGGGGAGTGCGCACAACCGTGTGCTCGGTCCCGATTTTCAGTGGCGCATCAACGACAAGGAGACCGTGACCGGCCAGATTCTCTTCAGCAATACCAAGACTCCCGATCGCCCCGACCTGGCCTCGGAGTGGAACGGGCAGACGCTGAACGGGCACGCCGCGGACGTCTGGTGGTCGCATTCGACGACGCACATCGACTGGTACACGGAGGCGAAGGACTACAGCGACGGCTTCCGGGCGGACAACGGGTTCGTACCGCAGGTCGGCTATCGCGAGGAGTTCTTCGAGGGAGGCTACACGATGCGGCCGACGACCGGCTTCGCCAACCGCATCCGCCTTTTTCTGAACGGTGACTATTCGGCGGCCACCAACGGCGATCTCCTCTTCCGCGACCGCTCGGCGGGCGTCGGCTTCGACGGCAAGCTGGCATCGAGCACGAGGCTCCGTTTCTCGATCAACGGCGTCCGCAGCGGGGACAAGGTGCTGACACGGCACCAGCTCCTCTATTCGACGCAGTTCACACCGTCGCGGATTTTCCAGAATATCCAGATCAACGGCTCCGCCGGCCAGGACGTCGACTTCTCGAATACGCGCCTCGGTCGCGGTGCAGACATCTCGGTAGGCGGCACCGTCCGTCCGACCGATCACCTCGAGCTGCGCTACAACCAGGGTCTGCGCTGGCTGAACGTCAACCCGCTGCCGGGCCAGATCGAGGCCGACCGGGCCCGCCTCTTCACCGCGCAGGTGGAGCGCATCCGGGCGACCTACACCTTCAATTCGAAGATGTACGTACGCGGCATCGTGCAGAACGTGCGCACGAACAACAATCAGAGGCTCTTCCTCGACGCGGTCGATCAACACAGCGGCAATGTGACGTCGTCGCTCCTCTTCGCCTACAAGCTGAACTGGCAGACGGTGTTGTTCGTCGGCCTTGGCGACGAGCGCGACGTCGATGTCGCCGACAACAAACTGCAGCCGGCGAGCAGACAGTTGTTCATGAAGATGTCGTACGCGTTTCAGCGGTAAGGCAGAAGGCAGAGGGCAGAAGGCAGAAGTGCTTCGCTCAACGTCACTTCTGCTTTCTGCTTTCTGCCTTCTGCCTTCAAATTCAGTGATCGGTTTGTGCTTGAGTCACGAATGGCGGCAGAGGAATCTGGTCGGCACAAGAGGCGTCGAGGCCGGTGGCCGAGCCCTGGGAGACGAATTCGCTGATGAGGCGATCGATGCATGGCGAACCGGTGCCATGCGTTCCATTCTTCACGACCACCACGCGGCTGTTGCTCAGGTCGCGCGCCGCCTGCGCGGAGGCCTCGGGAGGGGTGGCGGGATCGAGTGCGCCGGAGATCAGCAACGTGGGCACTGCTGAGTGGATGGGGTCATAGAAATCGCGAGGAATGCCGCCGCGAGGCCATTCGTGGCAGGCTTTCTGATAGAGGCGCACCTGAAAGTCTCCCAGGTATGTGCCGCCGGTTTCACGCCGGATCATCGCTTCCGTGATCCCGGCCACCGCTTCCGCGCAGACGACGGAAAGGGACATGCCGCGGTCGACCGCCTTGTCGATGGCGCCTCTCACAGCCATTACGGCGGCTGCATACGTGCTCCAATCGCCCTGGTACGCGCGATGGACGAAATACGGGAACTGGCTAACCAGGCTGGGAATGTACAGCACGGGCCGCAGGTCCGCGACGAACATCCCGCGCGAGAGCGTGACGGTCTGCGCCTCTCCGGCCGCGTTCTTCACCTCAAAATGCGCCGGCGATTTTTCGAGCCGGCCGACGACGGCACGAAACTCCTTCTTCAGATCGGGATAGTTCTTATTGCAGGCGGCGTCGGCGGCGCAACGATCGATCAAACCGTCGACCGAGCTTTGAGTGGTCCGGGCAAATGGCAGAGGAATCCTGTAATTGGGCGTGGCCACGGCTTCCAGGGTCAGGGTGCGAACATGATCGCCGTGCCGCCGCAAGTAGACGAGACCGGCAAGGGTGCCATACGACGCGCCGAATACGTTGATCTTGTCGTACCCCATGGCACGCCGAACATCATCGATATCGTCTGCGGAGATGGAGGTGGTGTATTGCGTCAGGTCGGCCTTCTTCTCGAGCTCCGCACGGCACGCGCGCACCTTATCCAGCGGCATGGAATCGCCGATGAGCTCCTTTGGGTTTTTGGGATCCCGCAGGTTGCACGGCAATGGATTCGAACCGCCGGTGCCTCTCTGGTCAACCAGCACCACGTCACGCTGCTGGCGGACCTTCACTGTAAAGCCTGCCGAGGGATAGGCAGCCACGGCGCTTTGTCCCGGACCGCCGCCAAGCGGGAACCAGGCATCGGCCGCCGGTTTGTCAGAGAGTGCGGGAAGCACCATGATGTTGAGCGCGATCTTGCGTCCGCTCCGCAATGTTCGGTTTTCATAAACCTCGTACTTTCCGCACAAGCCTTCCGTGTTCCCATCTGCGGTGCGGCACGGCTCGAAGGGAATGCTCCCGATGGTTCTCGGCTTGAGCGTGAGCTTGGGAGGGGCGGCACCAGGCCGGTGAAGCGAGAGCGGAACGGAATTGCCGCCCTGGTGCCACGTTCCGGCAAGCTCGCCTCCATCGGCGCCGAGCGTTGCTTCGTAGAAGGCGCCAATGGACTTCAACTCGAGCCGCAGCGCGCCGGCCGGCGTGTACGAAACCGTGTCCACCGGAATCGTAACGTTCCCCTGATCGACGGCGGTGAGCTTGCCCGTGTATGAGCCATCGCCGGCCTGCTCGATCCTCACGATCAGATGCTGGGTGGCCACCATTCCCTGCCACTCGCCGGTGATAGCAACACTGTCAGCGCCGGCTGCGAACAACGCTCCGGCAAGTAGCATGAGCAGAATAAAGACACACGTCTCCCGTCTCGTTTTCATCGAGTGTTCTCCCTGTTTGATTGGTTCTTGAACGGTTGGTTAGTGGACGAGTGGTACGAAAGCGAAAAGAATGATCAACCCTGCCAGATAGGCGGCGCCGAGGTGAGTGAGGCGATTCGCCAGGTTCAGCGAATAGCCGTGCGCACCCTTGAGCAGCAACATAGGCGCGGATGGCTGGTAACAGACCGGCGATCGTGCCAGGTCGGACTGGTGCAGAAAATCGGGAAGCGTCACCGGCCGCACGCGCGACGCCATCGCCGCGAGTTGCCTTCTCTTGATCTCCCCGGCGACGGTGGCAACGATCGCGATCGCCATCCAGATCAGGAACCAGATGCTCCGCAGACGCTCGAGACCCGCCGGCGAGGCACTGAGCGTGACCGGCCAGAAAACGATCCCAGCCGACGTGGCGGCGCGGTGGAAGTCGCATAACTTGAGGTAATACTTGCGAGCGTTTTCCCGCGCTTCCATGTGCTCGGCAGCCTGGACCCGAGGAACCGGAGTGCGCCACGCCACCAGCGCACGCTTGAGGAGCAGCATGCCGGCCTGAATGTAGAGCATTACCACGGGAACCCCGAACACCAGGCGCAGATTGTGGTGCTCAGCGGTGGCCAGGTAGTAGCGCACCAGCCATGCAAGAGCAACCGCGGAGGAGAGAGCCATCACCCACTCCACGTAGGGGTTGGTGTAATCGCGCAGACGCCGGGGCGTCAGGGACAAGGCCATGGAAGTCACCGGTTGTTCGGCGTCCGGGACCGCAAACCGTCGCGCCTGCCGCTCTGCCAGCTCGACGGAGTAGAGGTGATTGAGATGGATCAGGGCGCAGAGTCCCACGATCAACCACTGCAGGAGCACGAGGCGCCCGGAGTGAAAAATGGTGATGGCGAGAGGGATGTCGAGGGCGAAGGGGATGAACATCCTCATCCAGTAGCGATGCAGGATCTTCCTGCCGGCGCCGGTGTAGAAATCCGGCCGCACGTGAACGCTGAAGAACCATTCCGTACCGCGCAGCAGCGGCTGGCGTCCTCGGCGGAAACAACCGTTGATGCGCACGATCCAGAAGAGGATGTAGATGATCACGGACTGGTCGATCGGCATTTACTTACTCTCCTTCCACACCATGCCCAGCTCTTTCGTCACCATGTTCAGAATCGTTTTCGACGACAGGCCTGCCAGGACCATCTCCGTCAGCGCCGTGCGCAAGGGCCGTAGCAACTCGTCATGACTCCGTTCGGTGGCGGCGCGCGACGCCACCACGCAGCCGGACCCGTGCTTGATGACGATCAAGGCGTCCTTCTGCAGCTCGCGATAGGCGGTGGCGATGGTGTTCAGGTTGACGCCGAGGTCCGCCGCCAGTTGCCGCACCGGCGGCAACGAGGCCCCCTCGGCCAGTTTCCCGCGCGCGATCAGGCCCTTGATTCCATCAGCAACCTGCTGATAGATGGGACGGGGATCGCTGGTGTCGATGGTGAGGAACATGCGCGGTGTACAGAGTATGTATACGCCATACACTCACGAGAGGTCAAGGGGAAGGTTTCAGGATACCCGCTCGGACTCGGCGCCCGGTGGCCGCGAGCACGAGGAACCAGGTACCGGAGGCGGCGATGATGTGCTTGAGCGAGTGGCCGCTGACTCCGCGGACGACGTGATAGATGGGGACGTCAAGCTCCTCGAACACTTTTGCAACGGCATAGGCGACGAGCACGCCCCAGAGAAGCGCCGGGCGTGTGAGAGCGGAGGGAAACAGAAGCAGCAGGAGTGGAGCAAGAAGCATGGGGAGGAACTGGACGAGTACGTAGGGCCGTAGATCACCGGAGAGCCGCCAGTAAAGAATGGAGAAAAGGCCCACTGCCAGGAAGGGCAGGAGAAGCCGGGCACCGATCGCAGGGCCAATCTGCTCGCCGATTAGGATGGCCAGGAAGGCCATGAACGCGATGGTCATCGGCAACCGGTCCCAGACCAGGCTGTCGTCGGACGGAGCGAGGTGATAGTAGCCCGAGCCAAAAGCCACCAGGACGGTACCGAGGAAGAACGTGAAATAGGCGGGACGCAACGTCGGAAGAACACCGGGAGTGGGCCGCGTGCGCATTGCGAAGAAGCCCGCCAACCCGACCGCAAGAAAGGGGAGGTTCGATACGACATTCCAGAAGTTCGGAATCCCGAAGAAGCCGCGTTGATCGGCGAAGGCGTGATACCCCTCCGGCTGGGGAATCGGGCCGTGGACGATGACGGCGATGGTACCGGCAAGGACGATCCCTGCCAGCAGCACGATCTTTCGATTCATTGGTTCTTCTTCGTAGGATCATATCGATTGCGGATACGTTCAAGCTCCTCGATACACGCCTCGATATGCTCCAGAACCGGGTCGCCGCTGAATTCACCGTTCGCCGACTCCAGAATCATCCGGCACCTGGCGATCGACTCGTCGTCGTTCCTCTCATCGATGCGGCCGGTCAGTTCGCCCAGCGTTTCCAACACCATTGTCAGAAAGTGCATTCGTGCGGGATCATCGGTCGACTCCTGGCGCTCGTCGGCGACGAACTCGGAGAGCAACCCAAGCATTTCGTGGGAATCAGACCAGTCGATGAAGGACATTCGAGGGCATCCCTTCGCCGGACGTTTTTACTCGTTCGAGTCGTTTGCCTGGCTATCCTCCGACTCTTTCCAGCGTGCCACGAACGTAAACTGAAAACCGAGGAAGAATGTAGTGCCGAACAGGAGAAGACGGCCGATCATCAGAGAGTTGTACAGGGCCGGCGCTCCGCCGAAGGTCTTCAGCAGAACCTCGAGTTTGGCGACGACAAAGCCGCTTACAAACGCCGAAAGCGCCTTGCCGTAGCCCGCAAATGCGTCCTTTTGACTCTTTGTCACGGGAGAGAGTAATACGCCTGCTGACCATCCCACGATCCCGCCGAAGAAACACAGCAAGAGGTTCAGCCACCATTCCTGCGGCCGCATCAAGACGGCAATGACAAAGCACGTGATGTAGATCAGCAGTCCGAAGATGTAGCCGATGACGATTCCCGGGCCCATCACCCGCACGAACTCTTCGAACGCGGCGAGGATCCTTTTCCAGATCCCCCTGGGGCGCTCATTCGGACTTGCGTGATCTGAATCTGTTCCAGTCATCGCTCCAAGCCTCGCTGTTTCTCTTTCATCGAATGCCGTAAGGATAGCTCCTTCCGCAGCACACCAAGACGTATCCTGCGAAGTCTTCAGCGGCCGCCACAGGCCGTGCTGAAGCGCGCCGCCCGTCTGCTGCCGGTGACGGGATCCTCGTAATAGACCGTCAGTTGCATGGTCTCTCGCGCCTGCAGAGCGAGCATGCTCGCGCGCACCGTGAACGTGCACCGCTGGCCGGCATCCAGCACGCGCAGACATTTCTTTGACTCGACCTCGTAACCCGAGATGGCCTGCCCTTGACGGCCGATCGGCACGACGTCGATGACGCGGAGCGGCACCGGCTCGGGATTTGTCAGGGTGATGGTCTGGCTGCCGGTCGAGACGAACCGCAACGAGGCCGGCTCAAAGCAAAGCATCCGCGCGGGCTGGAGCGGCGGCGGAGCGGGAGCAGGCGCCGGAGGCGGTGTTGCCTGCGCCACCGCCGGCGCAGGCGCAGGTGGACGAGCAGGCACGGTTGGGGTGACGACTTCGCGAGGCTGAGGAATGCCGCCGCGCAGGGGAATCTGCGCGCGTTCCTGGCCCGCCGCGATCTTCAGCGCGCCTGTGAATCTGCTCGGCTGCCGCGGAGTGAAGACGACCGCGATCACGCACTGATCGCCGGGCCCGAGCTCTTTCGCACATCCGCTCGTGGCCATGAACGGTCCGTCGATAACAGCGCTCACCCCCGCGAGCGCCTGCTTGCCTTCGTTGCGCACCGTCGCCAACTGCGGGGCGAGGCTGCGCGTCGATGGACCATCTCCGAAGTCGAGAAGCGCGGGCGCGACGGCCATGCGCCCCGGAGCAGCCTGGGGAGTCGCCGCCGTCTTGACGGACACCGCCGGCATCGGCTGCACAACCGCCGGAGGCGGAGCAACGACATGACTCGACGGCATCGGCGTGGGCACTTTCTGGCGGCCAAGAGCGAGCGTGGCGCTCACGCCGACGAAGAGTGGAATCAGCCACTTACCCCGTTTGCGCTGCTGCTCGTCGTCGTCGAGGAAGATGTCGACGTCGTGCATGACTCAGCTCGCACGACGCAGGTTTTGCACTTCACCGTCGACTACCAGGCGGACGGCGGGAGCGGCGGCGGGTTTCTGCGGCGTGCTGCTGCTGTTACCGAGCAGGGAGCGCACCCGGTCGGAGCCGGCCAGGACCACCAGCCACGTCATCCAGAAGTCGAACATCGGCTGAATGTTGTCGACCTGCAACACGCGAAACAGGCGCAGATTGGCGCGATCGACGACGCCATAGGCGATGAGCGCGGCGACGAGGAAGAGCACGATCTTGCGCCGCTCTTTCGCACGCAATCCCTTGACGAGGTTGGGTTGCGCGCGCGCCACGCGCACGGCATTCATAAGGTACGTGACCATGGCCTGGATGCGTTCGGTGGCGAACGCGGCCACGGCGATGATCGCCACGAATTTTGCGGTTGCGTCCATTTGGATGTCACTCCTGTGAGGTAGTGCATCCAAAGGGGGAATCGTTTCATTGCTTGGCCGCAGTTCCAGACTCGTGCTCCTTACGCTGTTATACTATTTGTAAGGGAGGCAAACGATGCCGACTTCGACGCTGACGAGCAAAGGTCAAACGACCGTACCGAAAGAAGTGCGCGACGTGCTGGATCTCGACGTGGGTGACAAGCTGACCTGGGAGGTCCGCGGCGGCAGGGTCGCCGTGACGACCGATCGTCCGGCGTTCTTCCGATGGGAGGGCTTCATCAAAAACTCCTCGGGCGACGTGGTGAAAGAAATCGAAGAGGCACGCAAGCGGCGAGGCCGCGTTTGACGCGGCAGATCGTCGTCGACGCCAATGTGTTCGTCTCGTTCCTCGTCGACCGAAACGAGAAGCAACGCTCGATGGCAAAGGCTCTGCTCGAGAGCGCCGCGGACGGAGAGCTTGTCGCGGTCGTCACGCAGTTCGCCGTCTTTGAGATCTCGTATGTACTGCAGAGTTTCTACGGCAGCCCGGCTGCCGAAGTGGCAACGCTTCTGCGCGAGATGATCGCCCTTCCGGGTGTGGCCGTGATCGACGACTGCCCGTGGAAGAAGGTCTTCGAATACTGGCCGATTCGATTGTCAGGAATGGCCGATGCGGCGACGGTGGCTGTCGCAATCGCGAATCGGTATGACGCCGTTGCCACGTTCGACCAGAAGATGCGAAAGCGCATGCAAGGCATGGGAGTGGCGTCGTACTGGTGAGGACTCGGCTGAATCGTCCTTCAAAATGGAATCTCGTCCTCCCGGTCGACGGGGATTGATTCCGGGCCGTCGTCCGGCGGTTCCGGTTCCAAGTACTCCCACATCTCGCTCTGATGCAGCCAGATCGGATCGGCGTTCGCTCGAATGAACGCTCATTATCTCGAGATCCAGCGCGCGCGTTTCCCCGACCGGATGTCGTTCCCTCGATCTGACCACGCCGCCGCACTCTCTTCTGTTTTCCGTTCACAAAGATGGTCTCGAACTCGGCCTTGCGGCGCGCCTTCGCGGCTTTCTCCGCTTTCGTGAGTTTTCGTTTCCTCTTGGTCATGCGCTTCGAGCACCCTACGGATACGGCTCACCAGCCTGAGCCGCAACCAGATTGTACCGTGCTCTGGAGGCCGCAACGTGCGGCTCTAGGCCGGTGCAGCGCAGAGTTAGTCGTCAACGCTTTCCGAGAGAAATTCGCTTATCCACTCTTCTGCGCGCGGGGCAAACACCTCTTTGTGAGCGCCTCTGACAATCACCTCATTGAACCGACGCACCTGCTCGGACGTGACTGCAACCTCTTCAAGATCCGGTCCGACCGTCCATTCGGCCAGTAAAGCGATCTGCGCCGATATCGGAAAACCCAAGGATGACTTCTGTAAACCAGCGGCTTCGTTGAAGACCACCGGTGCGTCTGACGTTACGAAATAGGAACTGCTCGGAGCCACCAAGAGATGCCAGCGCATTCTGAGTAGGCCTTCATGCATCATGTTAAGTGGATCCACTGCCGCTCGCAATAGCGAATATTTCTGACCGTTCGGAGATCGTAGGTAGTCGAGTGCAGCCTGTGCTTCCCGCGCGCGACCGAACACACCGAGTTCTGCAAAGCGGAGCGGTAAGCCTGCCCACCTGTCCAATTCCCGTTCGTAGATCTCCGTCGCATGCGTCTCGCGCTTCTCCACGCGCTTCCACATGCACCCGATATACCTTGCGAGATGTTCTTTTTCGGGACGTGCGAGGCATCTGTGCTCACGCGCGGCGATCAGCGCTGGCTTACCGAGTTCCTCCCACTCGCGCATTGCGTCTTCAATCGTGTTGAATTGTCGTGACCCGTCTGGCGCTACGATCGTGTATCGGTCGCGCTTTGTCGTGGTGACGTTCACGCCTGCCCGATACGGATTATCTCGACCTTTCTTCTTGCCGGGCCGAAACTGACGGCCGCGGGCATATGCCCACACGAACGAAGTCTCGGGCTCGACGAAGCCCGTCAAGTAGAGGCGAGGCACGGCATGATGTTCGCGCTTGTTATTCACCCTGTTATTGTGCGCCTACTTCAATGCGGTCAGAGGCGCATATCGCGAAGCAGTTCATAAAAGTGCGACCGCGAAAGCCCGAGCATTCGCGCCGCATAATCTCTGTCGCCGTTGGCTCGTTGAAGAGCATCCAGTATCGCTTCGCGGCGCGCTTCGTCAAGACGCAGTTTCATGGGGCGGACTGGTTCGGCTTCCGATGCTTCCAGTCCGAGGCTCACCAGCAGTTTCGGAATCCCGTCTTCGTATGAAGGAAATAGGCTTAGCCATTGAAGCCGCTGCAAAGCGGCATGACCGGGCTCGGACTGATCCAACCGAACGGGAATAATGAAGGTAGCCGACGGTGGAAACTCGGACAGAAGTTCGAGCGCTTCGCGTAACTCTTTCTGAACAAAGCCGCGTTTGTTGACCGAGTTCACCGATATCAAAGCTATGAAGTGGGATGAGTTGTGAATGGCGGTACGGATAGATTCTCGCCAGTCTTGACCAGGTATGATATGGCGGAGATCGAGCCATGGCTCTGCGCCGTAACGTTTAATGTCGTCGTGCAGGCGCCGAGCAAGTGCCTCGTCTTCGCGAGCATAGCTGATGAATGGTCGCACGCTTCCCACTGCCCAATTCTACACGCCACGCTCACGCGATGAGCAATCTCAGGTCAACCCCCGGTAGGCAGTGAACTTTGGAGGCGCGCAGAATCGCGCGAAGGCGCGGTGCACAATCCATCCCCGCGCTCGGCGCAGCGCGAGCGCGGGGTAAGAGGGTGTCGCCAATTTGCCGGCCGCGGAGGCGGCCGGGACAAACCGAATTCGCCACATAAGCGAGATCGTCACAGCTCCTGCGGCGGCCGCCTCCGCGGCCGCACTTCCCCTGCCACCGATACCCCGCGCTCGCGCTACGCCGAGCGCGGGGCTGAATTGTGCGGCGCGCCTCCGCGCGCAACTGTCCTCCATGCCGGCTGCTCGGGCAACACAACGGGCGCGGAGAAATCTCATCGTGCGCAGAAACCAGTGGCCAGTAGGTCAGAGGACACAGAACCCTCTGTGTCTTTGTGGTTAAGGCCTTTTGATTCAAGCAGTAACCCGATCGATGGCGTCGAACACAGCGGTAGCATCACGGAAATCTTTGAACACCTCGGCTGCGCCGATCCGGCGAAGTGTTTGCGCCAGCAAGCCAGAGGCGATGCCGATGAATGGCAACTGGAGGGTGCGGGCGGCACGTACGTCCCAAGGTGCATCGCCGAACGACACGACGGTGTCCTTTTCGGAGCCTCCTGCCAAGATGATGCCGCGTTGCAGGATGTCTTCGCGTGAGATCTCGTCATCGCACGATGCCAGCGGCAGATCGAGCGGGAGTCTCGCTCGGGAAAGCTTGAGACGCGCGGAATCGGACCAGGCACCGGTGCAGAGCGCAATGCGCCAATCGCGTGCGAGAAGTTGGGTAAGGAATGCTCCTGCCCCGGCAATCTCGTTCAGCCTCGTCATCCGCGCTTCGAGCAGTTGAACGAAACGCGTCCGGTGCAACAGCAACTCGTGCTCGGCCGGCTCGCGGCCATGCGCCCGCCGGAGTCCCTCGGTAGCAATCCCGCGATCGGTGGTGTGCTCGTATGCGTCCCAATTCGTGTCGATGTCGATTCCGAACACGTCGCGAAACGACTCAGAAAAGCACTCCGAGTCGATCTCATTGCTGGCCGTCAACGTACCGTCGATATCGAAGAGTGCGATGTGCATAAAAAAGGGCCGCCGGAACGGCGGCCCTTCAGTTGTGCTGTTGCGAGGCTTACGACGCCCGGTCCGGCGTCGGAACCGGCGGTTGCGCCACCGGGGTCGTCACGTCCGTCGATGGTCCCGAGCCCGGCGCGATGGTCATGGTCTGGCCGGGGCTCTGGTCGGGGTAGTACTCCTTCATCTTCAGGTAATCGGTGCCGGTCTCTTCGCGGAGGATGTCGTTGACTTCCCATCCTTCCAGCGTCTCGCGCTCGAGGAGCTTACGGGCGATGCGGTCGAGAGAGGGCTTGTGTGAGGTGATGATCTCCTTGGCCTGGTTGTAGGCGTTGTCGAGGATCCGCTTCACCTCGCGGTCGATCTCGACGGCCGTCCCCTCGGAGAAATCCTGATGCTGTGCGAACTCGCGGCCGAGGAAGATCGCCTCCTCCTTCTTGCCGTAAGTGACCGGACCGAGCTCGGACATGCCCCACTCGCAGACCATCCGGCGGGCCATGGCCGAGGCGCGCTCGATGTCGTTGCCGGCGCCGGTGGTGATCTCGCCGACGAAGATCTCCTCGGCCAGACGGCCGCCCATGAGCACGGCCAGCGTGGCCTCGAGGTAGCGCTTCGAATAGGAGTACTTGTCCTCGGTGGGGAGTTGCTGCGTCAGTCCGAGCGCGCGGCCGCGCGGGATGATCGTGACTTTGTGCAGGGGGTCTGCCGCCGGCAGCACGGCGGCGACGACGGTGTGTCCCGACTCGTGATAGGCGGTGTTTCGCTTCTCGCGGTCGCTCATCACCATCGACTTCCGTTCGACGCCCATGAGGACCTTGTCCTTGGCGAACTCGAAGTCGACCATCTGCACTTTCTTCTTGTCGTAACGGGCGGCGTTGAGGGCGGCCTCGTTGACGAGGTTGGCCAGGTCGGCGCCGCTGAATCCCGGCGTCCCTCGGGCGATGACCACCGGATCGACGTCCTCGGAGAGCGGGATGGTACGCGTATGGACGCGGAGAATACCTTCGCGGCCCTTGAGGTCCGGCAGGTCGACGACGACGCGGCGGTCGAAGCGGCCGGGGCGGAGCAGGGCCGGGTCGAGGACGTCGGGACGGTTGGTGGCGGCGACGAGGATCACGCCCTCGTTCGATTCGAAGCCGTCCATCTCCACCAGGAGCTGATTCAGAGTCTGCTCGCGCTCATCGTGCCCGCCGCCGAGGCCGGCGCCGCGATGGCGGCCGACAGCGTCGATCTCATCGATGAAGATGATGCAGGGAGCGTTCTTCTTCCCCTGTTCAAAGAGGTCGCGAACGCGGGAGGCGCCGACGCCGACGAACATCTCCACGAAGTCGGAGCCGGAGATGGAGAAGAACGGCGCGTTCGCTTCGCCGGCGATGGCCCGCGCGAGCAACGTCTTGCCGGTGCCGGGCGTGCCCATCAGCAGGACGCCCTTCGGGATCTTGCCGCCGAGCTTGGTGAACTTCTGCGGCTCTTTGAGGAACTCGATGATCTCGTGCAGCTCGATCTTGGCCTCGTCGACGCCGGCGACGTCTTTGAACGTCACTTTTTTGGCGTTGCCGGAGAGAAGCTTGGCCTTCGACTTGCCGAAGGAGAGGGCCTTGTTGCCGCCGGCCTGCATCTGACGCATGAAGAAGATCCAGAGGCCGACCAGAAAGAGGATCGGCGCCCAGGTGATGAGCGCGGTGATGAAAGGGGTGTCGGCGGCGTGCTCGACTTCGAGCTTCACGCTCTTGGCGCGAAGGAGGTCGATCATGGCCGGGTAGTTCGTCGGCGCGGTGGTGTGGAACTCCTTCTTGCCGCCGGCGACGGTCGCTTTCGTTTCGCCGCGGACGTCATCGCCGCGGATCGTCACGCTCTCCACCGCGCCCTGATTGACGCGGTCCATGAACTGGCTGAACGCGATCGTTTCGCTGTCTCCTTTGGTTTTCTGGAAAAGGCTCCACAGCAGGAACACCAGAACGATGATGACGACCCACAGGAGCGCCGTTTTAACCGTCGAATTCAATGAATGCCTCCAAGGGAACACGCGGATGCTTCGGGCGTGCCATGCATAACCGCGTCCGAGAACGGACAGAGCGGTGGTGAAATTCTGGGTTGGATGGTGGGTAAGTTGCTGGGTTGCATGGTTGCTGGGTTGCTTACGGGGTTGCGATGTTGCTGGGTTGCTTGATCACTGGGTTGCGCAGTCTCGGGGTTGCGCGGTCTCGCGATGAGGCTTACCGCGAGACCCCGCAACCCCGAGACCCCGCGACCGCGCAACCCTGCAACCAGGCAACCTATTTAACGGTAACCAGGTACGGCAGGTTTCCATGTCGCCCGTCGATCTCGAGGCCGTAGCCGGCGTAGGCCCCTTCGGCGGCCTGGAAGGCGGGGAAATCGACGGTGAGGTCGACCGTGCGCGCGTCCGGCCGGTCGATGAGTGCCACGAGCTTGAGGCTGGCCGGGTTCTTCTGGCGAAGCTGCGCCAGGAGGTAGGTCTCGATGACGCCGGTGGTGACGACATCCTTGACGACGTAGACGTTGCGTCCGGCGATGTCGATCCAACTGAGGAAATCGATCTCCACCGCCGACTCGCCGTGCGTGCGGGTCGAGTCGCGCACGACGTCGATGAATCCGTAGGTTGCCTCGCCGTGGATGCGGCGCAGCAGGTCGGCCGTGAAGCACGAGGCCCCTTTGAGAATGCCGAGGAGGAAGAGAGGCGCCTCGCCGGCATCGTCGCGAATCTCAGCGGCCAGCGCGGCGACGCGTTGTTCAATCTCCCTGGCGCTGAACGCTTTCGTGATCTTGCTCAATCGCGACCTCGTAAAGATCGGCGGCCTCGCCCGTCACTTTGAACAGCTCAGAAACTTCGACACCGGCGACCCAGGCAATCGTGCCCTGCCAGACAATCAGTGGGATGCGGTCCCGGAACGATGCCGCAATCTTACGATCAATCAGCAGATCCTTCAGCTTTTTGTCGTGCGTCATCCCGAGCGGCCGAAAGCGGTCGCCCTCGCGGCGGTTGCGGATGGTGAAGTGGGGGAGGGCGCCGGAGGGGAGCTGGATCAGTTGGTTGCTCGGTTGCTGCGTTGCTGGGCGGATGCGGATCGTGGTTGCGATCGCGGGGATGTAGACCTCGGTGCCGGCATCGATTTCGACGTCAAAGCGCGGCGCGGGCTCTTCGCTGTCACGCCGTCTGAGAACGATCTGATCGCCCTCCTGCAGCAGTTCGAGCGATTTCGTCACCGAGGTTCGTTTGGTTGCGGAGGCGAGCCGTGCTAGGTCGGCGGCGGAGACATCGCGTGCGCCGGGCTCGAGCCGGCGGATGTGGCGCAGCAGAAGGGCCTGACGAAGCCAACCGTCCTCCGGCATCGAACGGAATCGCGTCTCCGCCGCGGTCACCGCCACATCCTCGGCGTCGTCGATGGCCCGCTCCAGCACCGGCCACTGCTGCCGGGCCTGACCGGCGATGGCGGCCAGGTTGTCGATCACGCCGGCGTCGAATTCGCGCAGGAGCGCGCGGACGCGGTTGCGGAGAAAGCGCGGATCGGCGTTGGAGCGGTCGAATCTGGGAGTGACCTTGCGCCCGGCCAGGAACTGCTCCATCTCCGGCCGCGTCACATCGAGCAACGGCCGGATCACGCCGTCGCTGCGAACCGGATGAATTCCACGTAGCGCCGCGATTCCGCCGCCGGTCATGAGGCGCATCAACACGGTCTCGGCCTGATCGTTCTTCTGATGCGCCGTGGCGATGATGTTTGTGCCGGCGATATCGCGCAGTTTCCTATGACGAACCTCGCGCGCCGCCGCCTCGATGCCGCGATGACGGATTGCCTCGGCATCCAACTGCCCGTCGGCAACACGGAGCGGGATGTCGTACCGCGCGCAGAGCTCGCGGACGTAGACCTCATCGTCATCCGATTCCGCGCCGCGAAGATGGTGGTTGACGTGCGCGGCAACGAGCTCGACGCCGCCCATCTCCAGCAGCGCGAGGAGCAGAGCCGTCGAGTCGACGCCGCCCGATACCGCGACGGCGATCGGGCCGCTTCCGATGCCGTGCAGCGCGAAAAAGCGGCGGATGGCTTCGACGATCACCGTCAGTTGTTGCTGATGTTCGATTTCGCCCGGACCACTGCCGTGGCGGCGATGTCGACCGGATGGCTACCGTCGGCGGTGAAGAGGATCTTCTCCTCGCCGCCGGTTCTTGCCGACGCGTCCGCGTTCGTCGTCCGCGCGGCAGGCGATCCACCCGGGTTCTTTCCGAGCTTGACGTCGACGCCCTTGAGCGGCGCGCCGGCGTGGGCGGCGGACGCGAACGAAACGATTGCGGTCAGGGCGAATACGAAGATGAAAGGACTCTTTCGTGACGGCATTTGTTCCCCCTCGTTTGATCCAATGCCCACCTGCTTTCGGGATGATAGCGGAACGAGGACGAGAGAGGCAGCGACGATCGCTTGATGGCACCGGTCATCAAGCGAAGGATGCAGCTATCCCTCAATTGATGCCAGCTTGCATCAACCATGATGACCAGCGTCATCAAGGTTGAAGCCAAGACTCTCTTCGTTGATGAGCATGCACATCAACGATGTTGAGCGGTATCATCGACGTCCCAATGTCGGGCTTCTACGTTGATGTAACGTTTCATCAAGGCTGATGGAGCCATTCATCAAGTAATGTAAACCGTGAAGGTGCGCTGATGTCACCAGTCATCAAGCGAGATGCACACCTTCATCAAACGAGACTCTCATCATCGTTACGTTGATGGAGCTGGTCATCAAACGAGGGAGGGCATGAATATGACCGAGGACACTCACGTCGTGCCGATCGAGCCTGAAGAGCTGGTTCAGGAACTGCGGCGTCTCCGCGAGCGAGTCCCGAACTACGGACAACTTCCCATTCATCAGGCGCAGTCGATGGTGCGGGTTGCTCACCTCAATCCTGAGTTTGTCAACGCCGGCCTCAGCGCTGCCGGAGCCTATCCTGGAACGCAATCGCTCACCGGCATGACGCCCGAGGAGCTCTGGCAGCAGAAGGAGGACGCCGCACATTGGACGGCAGTGGAGGATGAGCTGACGGCGATGCTGGCGGGTGTGAAGGCGGCGAACCTCAAGCGACGCCACAACCTCGGGCAAGCCGTCCTGCAGATCTACACGGTGCTGCGCGGTCTCATCAAGAAGAAGGAGCACTCCGATCTGATTCCGTTCGTCGAGATGATGAAACAGACGAACCAGATCCGTGGCAAGAGCCAGAAATCGGCTGCCGGCGGCGGAGGGCAGCCGGCTGCGTAGCGCGGTCGTGGCGCCGTTCGGCGCCGAAATATGCACCTCGTGACACCCGCATGCCGTTCGTGTTTCGAGCGAAAGAACGCTCTCTCCGGCTTTGTCTTTTCGTGTGCAACAGAAGGAGAACAACATGAAAACGACAGTGACGAAGTGGGCAATGAAAGCAGCAGGAGCGGGCGCGATCGCCCTTCTTCTGGCGACGCCGTCTTTCGCGCAGTCGCGCTGGGACGGAAACCGCAACAACAACGACCGCGGCAGGCAGTCGACCGATGCGCGCAACGGTGACAATCGGCAGGCCAACAACGGGTACGGCGACAACCGGCAGGCCAACAACGGCTATCGCGAGAATCAGCGCGTGACGATGTCCGGCAGAGTCAACTCGTTCAGCCGCGAGCGCGACGGATACCGCGTGCAACTCGATCGCGGCCAGTCGTACTGGGTGCCGCGTTCGAGCTTCGGGAACCGCGACCGCGATCTTCGCGCCGGCGTCTCGATCAACCTCGGCGGCGTCTTCCGCGGCGGTTCGATTGCCTTTGATGCAGTCAGCTACCCCGGGGCCGTGGCTGGCTACGTAGACGGCAACGGCTACGTGAACGGCGTGATCGCCCGCATCGACTACCGCGACAACACGCTCGTCGTCCGCGACCAGGCATCCGGCCGTTTGATCACTGCTGAGATGACCGCCGATGGCCGTTCCAACGTCCGCAACCTGCGCCCCGGCGACTACGTGCAGATGACCGGCCAGTGGATCGGCGGCGGTGTGTTCGACGTCGCGCAGATCAACCGCGGGTAACGAATTCCGTCGCATGAGACAAAAGCCCGAGGCATCGCGCCTCGGGCTTTTTCTTTACCACCCCCGCCCGATGAGCATGAAACCGGCCCAGTGGAACGGTTCCGCGTAGCGTTTGTCCCGCAGCATGGCCAGTTGTGCGTCGCGCAAAGCCTCGGTTGCGGCGCGCGGGTCGAGTGCGACGCCGTGCGTCAACCGGCCGGCCAGCTCGCGATGGAAGGCGATCATCAGCTCCGATGTGCTTTCCGGAACGTCGGTCTGGGCGACGACCGCCCTCGGGCATCCCGCGGCGAGCAGCGCCCATGACATCCCGACCACTCCTTCGCCGCCGACCGCCTGGCCTCGGCCGGTCTGGCAGGCGGAGAGAACGACGAGATCGGCGCGGATGCCAAGGTCGATCCATTCGCGGGCTTCGAAGAGGCCATCCTCGGTTGCGCCGGGCGCAAGAATGACATTCGAGTACATCGGCTGGAGATCGTCGAAACTGCCGTGCGTGGCCAGGTGAAGGATCCGGAATTGCGGCGCCAGGGACTTGAATCGCGCCTCGGTCGCGGCCGCGCCGGTGAGCAGTTGCGCGGTGCCGCCGTATAGCGATGCCACCGTTCGCGCCTCCCGTTCCGCATCAGGAAGGGGAGAGAGCGTCTCATCACGACGCGCGGATTTTGAGGACTTCGCGGGGTTGCCGCCGAGATCGGGATTGCCGATCGCGAGCAATGTTCGCGGCGCGGGTTCCTGCCCATGCGACTCGTACCAGGTCAGCACCGCGGCGGAGGGCGCGTAGAACAGAGGATGATGTTCGATCAGATACCGGCCGTCGTCCGCGATCAGCGCCTGAAAGGGGAGTCTCCAGAGACGGCGGTCGGGAACGATACAGATTGTCCTTTTTCCGTGAAGCTCGGAAGCAACCGGTTTCACCAGGAGGTCGTACAGCTCACGCGAGAGCGACGGCAACGCTGGGTGGGCGCCGGCGAGGAGCGCCACGAATCGCGCGACCTTTCGATTCAGCATCGCTTCGTCGCAACGGATGGCGATGATACGCGGCATGTGATCGCGCGTAACGACGATGACCCAAACGCGGTCTTCGGCGAGGACATATTCGAGGATCAGGCCGTCGGCCGGGATGCTCCGGCGCAGGTCGTCCACGGAAGGCCTACGGAGATCCCCGTTCGTCAGAGACGGTGTGGTACTGCTGCGATACAAGCGCGACGTGAGCACATCGCGCTCCACGCGCGCGCGCTTCACAACGCCGACCAGGTTCGCCAGTTGCGCACGATCGAGGCCCGGCCGCGTGCGTGCGCGAAGCAGTTCTTCGTTGGCGTTGCGCAGACGCCGCTCGATCACTGCCTGTTCACCGCGCTCGCGGTCCGTCAGCTCCGAATCGGGAAGGGAGTGTCCGTGTGAGAGGAGTGCCAGAAGCACGCGTGCGCGGGCCCGTTCTTCCCACTCCAGTGCCGCCGAGGGATCCCTCGGCGCAACGAGGCGGAACATTTGTCGATAGAGCACGCGCGCATCGTGAAAGAACGACCGCTGATCGAGAGTGCCGCGCGGCACGTTCGCGCGGATGCCTTCGACGACACCGATCGCGTCAAGGCATGCTGTTTTCGCTTCGTCGATCCGGCCGAGGTTGCGGAGCGCAACCACTTCGTCGGCTCGTACGCGCCAGTACATGTCGGTATCGTCGATCGATTTCGTCAGACCTTCAGCCTCGCGGTACAGGGGCAGTGCACGGAGGTAGCTATGACGCCAGGCGTAGGTATTCGCAAGCGTCTGCGCGGCGTATGCCGTCAGCCTCTGGTCGCCGATCGTGCGCGAGGCGAGCAATGCGCGGGCGGCCACCTGCTGCGCACGCGCTCTCCTGTGCTGCGACATGGCGATCTTGGCCCGCGTCACGTCGCAGTACGCGGCGACGCGCGCGTCGAACTGTTTACGGAGCAGTTGATCGATTTCGCGAACCGTCACCCCGGCCTGTTCGAGCTCGTCGGCTCCTGTCTGGACCTCGGCGAGGTTGCGGAGATTGCGAAGGACGCCACGCGTGTTCCCGGCCTTTCGATACAGCGCAATGGCGCGGCGGAGGTAACGCGAGCTGAGATCGGAGTTGTTCAGGCGGTCGTAGACCAGACCGCTGTTCGCCAGCGCTGCGGCCTCGACGACGAGATCGCCTGCTCGTTCCGCGCGGGAGGAGGCATCTTCGTAGCGCTGCAACGCCGCCGTGAAGTCGTCGGCGAAATGCTGCTGGTTTCCGAGAATGAGGAGCGCGGTCGCGGCGATGCGATCGTTGCCGATGGCCAGCGCTTCGTCGAGGGCGGATTTGACGTCGGACGCTCCGGCCGCGGTATCGCCCTTGATCATCGTCAGCGTTCCGATGCCGACCAGCGACGCCGCGACTGTCTCCCGATCGCCGCAGCGTTCCGCCAGACGCCGCGCTTCCTTGTAATCAGCGATGGCCTCGTCCACGCGTTCCTGGCCATCGCGAGACCGTCCGCGGAGCCAGAACGCGCGTGCCAGCGCATCGTCGCCCCCGCCGTCGCGGGCAACCGTAAGCGCCAGTTCGGCGATCGACTCAGCGCGCGCGTAGTCTCCAGTGATGTTAATGGCGAATCCTCTGTCGCACAACTGCCGTGCCAGCTCAGTGCGGTCTGCATCGGGATGTGCGTCCAGAAGCGCGTCGCGCGCTGCGTTGGTGCGGACCCCGATCAAGGCATCGGCCAGCGAAGCTTCGCTGATGCTGACGCGCGCGATGCGCCATTCCGAACTGGCATGCTGGAGTCGAACGTCCCAATTGGCCGGAAGCGAAGCGGCCGCATGGCTCCCCGCCAGCTCCGCGAAGCCGTCGATGACCACCCGCACGTCCCCCGGCCCATCCAGCGGTTTGGCGCGTGCGCCGGTCACATAGATGCAGGCGTAGCGGCCGTTCAGCCCGTTGGTCGACGATCGTGACAGCGCGGTCAGCACGGCGGCAGTAGCGGCACGCCCTTTCTCGTCCTGTCCCTCGGCCGGCACGGAGACCGACAGGAGAATGAGCAACGAGGCGGACGCGATGGTACCCTTCATGGCCTGTTGTCGCGGCGTGGGTTTGATTTCATGCTGCCGTAGCATAATACCGCTCATGAGGGACTCCAGCCGGACGCTGAAAGAGCAGGTCAGTAAGGACGTCGTCGCCTGGACGGACCCGCGGGTCGAGGCGTACGTGCTGGCGTCCGGCGAGGATCGCACCGGGATCCTTGCGGAATTGCTGGCAGGCGTTCGGCCGCTCATGGAGCGAATCGTCAGCTCCTTCCGCAGGACCGAGTCGGTCTTCGACGATCAGGACGCCGAGGACGCCATCGCCACCGCGGTCCTGCGCGTGATCCGCCGCCTCGACGACGCCGCGGCATCGCGTCACGACGCAATCATGGAGCTCGATGAATACGTTGCCACGATCACGTACAACGCGGTGCACGACATCTTCCGGCGCCGTTTTCCGGAGCGGTCGCGGTTGAACAACCGTCTTCGCTATGCGGCGAAGCACGATGTGCGTCTGGCGCTGCAGACCACGCGCGCCGGCGTCGCCGTCGCGTTGGCCGGATCGGCGGCGCACGTTCCGTTGGACGGCGTCCCGATTGTCGATGCTTCAATCGCGTTCGATCCCAACGCGCCGGCCGAGGCCATCGTTCGTTTGCTGCAGACCGTTGGCGTGCCGGTGATGCTCGATACCGTGACGTCGTTTCTTGCCTCGCGATGGGGAATCTCCACGCATCCGCGCGCGGTACCCGATGCCGAGCGATGGGTCGATGCCGATCAGTTCCAGCGGCTGGAATCGCGCCGATTTCTCGAAACGCTCTGGCGCGAGGTGGCCGCGCTTGGTCCGCTACACCGCGCCGCTGTGCTACTCAATCTGCGCGAGCGGGATGGGGGCAATGCAGCGGCGCTGTTCATCTTCCTCGGTATCGCCACCTTCGAGGAGATCGCCGGTGCATTGCAGATGCGCGTCGGAGAGCTCGCTGAGATCTGGAATGCACTCCCGCTCGATGACCGCACGATTGCGGAACGGCTGAAGATGACGCGACAGCAGGTGATCAACTTGCGAAAGACGGCACGGGAACGTCTTGGCCGGCGCCTGGCGCCCTTTCTACGCAAATGACGACGATGCCACATCCGACCGAGGAAGCGCTGGCGCGTTTCCGGCGCGGCGAGTTGCCGGCGCAGGAAGTGGCTCGTGTGGGTTTGCATCTGGCAGCCTGCCAGGAGTGCGCCGGCGCCGCAGCGCGAAGCATCGACGTGACCCGTGCCGCGGCGGTCTTGCGCGACGATTTGGGAGAACACCTGAGCGGCGACGAGATCGTAGCCTACGTCGATGGCAGCTCCTCGAGCGTTGAAGCCGCGCGCGCGACGGACCATCTTTCGTACTGCGAGGCGTGCCGCGATGATGTGGCCGATCTTCGTGCATTCAGCAGCCGCCGTCCCCGCACGTTCACGGCCTGGCGGATGCTCGCGGCCGCCGTGGTGGTGCTTGCGATCGTGATCACGGTTACCATCGCCCTTCGCCGGGAGCCGGCCGTGCCGCCGATGACGACGAAAGCGCCGGTCGATCGCCAGCGTGGCGCGCGCGATGCCATCGTGGCGGCAGCACTGCGGGACGGGATCGCAAAACCGGCGGTGCTCGCGGCCATGGTCCAGCCGGGGCAGACCATGCGTGGTGTGCCATCAGACGACAAACCGCGCGTCATCGAGCCGGCCGGCGTGGTGGTCGACGAAACACGTCCGCGCTTCCGTTGGCGCGGCACCGCTGACGCGAGCGTCACACTCTCGATCTTCTCCGGAGAGCGCACTGTCGTGCAGACGGCGGCGCTGCACGGCAACGAGTGGAAACCGGCAAGCGACCTCGAACGCGGCGCGACCTACCGGTGGCAGATTGAAGTGACGACGAAGGGGAACGTGATGATCGCGCCAAGTCCGTCCGACCCGCCCGCGCTCTTCACCGTTCTCTCCGACGATTCTCATCGCGCTCTCAACGACGCCCGGCTGCGCTATGCGAACGACGATCTTTACCTCGGTGTGCTCACCGCGCGCGATGGGTTGCACGCAGAGGCCGTCGACCATCTCCGCCGCTACTGCGCCGCGCACCCCGAAGAGGCGAAGGCAGCCGCACTGCTGCGCGACGTCGAGGCCTGGCGCGCCGCGCAGTGAGGGCGAGCCGGCAAGGGCACGCTCTCGCGAAGGTTAGAGGTGCGACGCACAAGAAGACGAGAAGTGCCCTGCCGCGCGAGCGACAGGGCACTGGGAACTGGATCGCGCTCAGTTCGCGAGCAGAGAAACCATCTTCACGGTGATGTGTACGTCGGGGTAGTTGCCTTTTCTGGCGCTGAAGCTGAGCTGGAGCGTGTGACCCGCCAGGTCGACGTTCGAAAAGCCGTATTCGCTCCGCTCCGTGCAATAGAGCGTGCCGTTATAACCCGACCAGAAATCGCCTCCGATCCAGGTATTGCCGTTTGTCTGGTCGTAGATGTCGACGCGGATGGCGTTCGCATTTCCGTCGCTATGCGGATCGATGAAATCCATGATGTAAAGCAGCCTCACACTGGTGATGTGCATGTTCGACGGCACGGTCATCGTTTGGGAGAGCACGCCCCCGTTGTTGAAATCCCAGTAGTCTCGCCAGTAGTGGCAATAGTCGTAGTTGATCACGAAGTTCAGGTTCGTTTCCGCCCAGCAGAGGTTGGTTTCGTCAGGCCTTCCGTTCGCGACGAAGTCGTACGGCGGTGGCGGGCCGACGTTGACGACACCGAGAGGAGGGCAATTGCCGGGTTGGTTGGCGAACGCCGTGGGAGCGACGACGAGTACCGCCGCAACGAGGAGTGAGAGAGTAAGTGCATGCTTTTTGATCCTGGGCAGTTTCATGGGTTTCACCTTTCGTTTAGGACGTTTACGATGGATGAGAGAGAGAGATTGGGACATCCCGCAATCGATCACATAACCTTGCCTCCGAGTAGCAAGGACGGCAACAATGCGCAGATATTCGGATCGGGCTGAAAAGAAGGGCTGTGATTCGGGCCCGACCAAAGCCCGAGGCATCGCTCCTCGGTTTTGTTTGAAAACCCTGACGGGGAACGCCCACGCCGATTGCGGTAGAGTGCGCCCCGACGAATGAACTACCTTGCCCTCCTCGCGGCGTCGGTCTGGGCGCTGCTGCGGAACAAACTACGAAGCTTGCTCACGGTTCTCGGGATCACCATCGGCATCGCCGCGGTCATCTGCGTGGTCGCCATCGGCAAGGCCGGACAGGCGCGCGTCGAGCAGCAGCTCAACAACCTCGGCGACAATTTCGTCTGGATCGAGGCGGGCGGCCGTGCCGTCAACGGTGTCCGCACCGGCACGCACGGGACCCCTACGCTCACCCTCGGCGACGCCTTGGCCATCAAAAATCAGATCCCGATGATCAAGAGCGTCTCGCCGAACGTCGACGGCTCGATCCAGGTCATCTACGCCAATCAGAACTGGTTCACGTCGTATCGCGGGGTCTCGCCGGAGTACTTCGATATCAAGCGCTGGGGCATCGATCAGGGGGCCGCGTTTACGAAGGACGACGTCGACCGCTCGGCTGCCGTTTGCGCGATCGGCCGCACCGTGCGCGACCAGCTCTTCGGCCCCGAGGACCCCATCGGAAAGGTAATCCGGTTGCGCAGCCTTCCCGTCAAAGTAGTGGCCGTTCTCAGCCCGAAAGGGCTCGCAATTTCAGGGCAGGATCAAGACGATACGATCCTTCTTCCCTACACGACCGTGCAGAAAAAGCTGAAGGGCGTGACCTGGCTCGACGACATTCTCTGTTCGGCCGTCTCGCCCGACGTGGTCAAGCTGGCCGGGCAGCAGACAGCGGCGCTGCTCCGCGACCGCCACCATCTTCGTCCCGAAGAGAATGACGACTTCAATATTCGTAACCCGGAGGACATCATCAAAGCCCAGCTCGAAGCCAGCCGCACGCTGACCCTGCTGCTCGTTGCCATCGCCTCGATCTCACTCATCGTCGGCGGGATCGGAATCATGAATGTAATGCTGGTCTCGGTGACGGAGCGAACGCGTGAGATCGGCGTACGCGTTTCCGTCGGTGC
>DATMNC010000112.1:0-65452 GCA_035569395.1 Thermoanaerobaculia bacterium
CGCCTTCTCGCGACCTTGATGCCGTGCCTCCGAGCACATCCCGGAGCTTCGCCAGGCATCGCCGGCAGGTTCGCCCGCTGCTCTGGACTTGTGTCGCGGCGATGGCTGCCGCGGGAATCGTCTCCACCCGCTCGTGTGCCACGAAGCGGGCGCCCATCGCAACATTTTGACGGCAAACTTGACATTCCCATGATCCGGGGGGATAACCGCGCGAGCCCCAATCGCCACCGATTTCGACGCCGCATGTCGCCAACATTTGGAGGGACAGGTCATGATTCCGGCTTCGTTCGAGTACTCCTCTCCGAAGACCCTTTCCGAAGCGATCTCGCTGCTGCAGCAACACGGTGCGGATGCGAAGATCCTCTCCGGCGGCCAGAGTCTGATTCCGCTGATGAAGTTGCGGATGGCGGCTCCGAAGCACGTCGTCGACATCAACGGCATCGCCGGCCTCTCCTACATCAAGGAGGACGGCGGCTTCCTCACGATCGGGGCGCTGACGCGCGAGGCCGACGTTGACGCATCGGAATTGGTCCGCACTCGATATCCGCTGCTCGCCGACACTGCCGGCGTGATCGGCGACCCGCTGGTCCGCAACCAGGCCACGGTGGCGGGGAATCTTGCGCATGCCGATCCGGCCAACGACCATCCGGCCACCATGCTGGCCTTTGGCGCCTCGGTCGTGGCAACCGGGCCGAAGGGGACGCGCACGATCGCCATCTCCGATTTCTTCACCGGCATCTTCACCACCACCCTCGAGCCCGACGAGATCCTCACCGAGATTCGGATTCCGATGCCGCAGGCGGGGAGCGGAGGCGCCTATCTCAAAGTGGAGAGAAAGGTGGGCGACTTCGCCGCGGCGGCGGTGGCCGTACAGATCAGGCTCGACGGCGACACGTTCAAAGACGCTGGTATCGGTCTAACGAATGTCGGTCCTATGCCTATCAAGGCCGCACGCGCCGAAGCGGCACTCCGAGGAAAGGCAGCGAACAACGGCACAATCGTTGAGGCCGCGCGTATCGCCGCGGAGGAGGCCGAGCCGGCGGATGACTTGCGCGGATCCGCCGACTACAAACGTTCACTGGTCCGCGTTCTGACCGCACGCGCGCTCCGGCTGGCCATC
The DNA here is from genome assembly GCA_035569395.1 of Thermoanaerobaculia bacterium. Lineage (GTDB taxonomy): Bacteria > Acidobacteriota > Thermoanaerobaculia > Gp7-AA8 > Gp7-AA8 > JADGNZ01. The sequence goes on from DATMNC010000112.1 coordinate 1,121, forward strand.
GCGCGCGCGAAAGGGGAACACTGACATGACCATGCACAAGATCACTGTCAACGTCAACGGTACTCCTCGGGAAGGGGAGGTTGAGCCGCGCCTGCTGCTGGTCCACTTCCTCCGCGAAGACCTCTCTATGACCGGCACGCACATCGGCTGCGATACCACGAGCTGCGGCGCCTGTACGGTGCTGCTCAACGGCAAGGCCATCAAGTCGTGCACGGCCTTCGCGGTCCAGGCCGATGGCCGCGAGGTGATGACCGTCGAAGGTCTGGAGAAGGATGGCAAGCTCGATCGCATCCAGGAAGGGTTTCATCAGGAGCACGGCCTGCAGTGCGGCTTCTGCACTCCGGGCATGATGATGACAAGCTACGCGCTCCTCAAGTCCAACCCTTCGCCCAGCGAGCATGACATCCGTTGGGGGATTTCCGGGAACCTCTGCCGCTGCACCGGTTACGTCAACATCGTCAAGGCCATTCAGTACGCCGCGCAGAAGCCGGCGGAATGAATCCGGAGGGATCATGAGCAGCACCACACCCCGCACCTCTCCCGAAATCGGCGGCATGGGCCATTCCATGAAGCGCAAGGAAGACGCGCGTTTCCTGCGCGGCCAGGGAAAGTACGTCGACGACGTCAAGCTCCCGGGCATGCTCTACCTCGACATCGTGCGCAGCCCTTACGCGCACGCGAAGATCACCAAGATCGATACCTCGAACGCGATGGCCATACCGGGTGTGCTGGCGGTTGTCACCGGTGAGCTTCTCAAACAGTACAACCTGCACTGGATGCCGACGCTGATGTCGGACACGCAGATGGTGCTGCCGGTCGAGAAGGTCATGCATCAGGGGCAGGAGGTCGCGGCCGTCCTGGCGACCAGCCGCTACATCGCCGCCGACGGCGTGCAGGCGGTCGAAGTCGACTACGAGCCGCTGCCGGTAGTCGTCGATCCGTTCAAGGCCCTCGAGCCCGGCGCGACCGTGCTGCGCACCGACAAGGAAGGGAAGACCGACAATCACATCTGGCACTGGGAAGCGGGCGACAAAGCCGCCACCGATCAGGCCTTCGCCCAGGCAGAGGTCACGGTCAAGCAGGACATCTACATTCCGCGGATCAACGTCGCCTCCATCGAGACCTGCGGTTGTGTGGCCCATTTCAACAAGACCGACGGCAAGCTCACCGTCTGGATGACCACCCAGGCGCCGCATGCCATTCGCACGGTCTTCGCGCTCGTGGCCGGTCACGTCGGACTGTCGGAGGAGAAGATCCGCATCATCTCGCCCGACATCGGCGGCGGTTTCGGCGGCAAAGTTCCGGTCTATCCCGGCTACGTAATCGCCGTTGCCGCCTCGGTGCTGACCGGGGCGCCGGTCAAATGGATCGAGGATCGGATCGAGAACCTCCAGGCGGCCTCGTTCGCGCGCGATTACCACATCACCGCAGAGCTCGCGGGAAAGAAAGACGGCACTCTGCAGGCGCTGCGTTTCAAGACCATCGCCGACCACGGCTACACCGACGCGGCGGCGAATCCGTCGAAGTTCCCCGCCGGTCTTTTCCACATCGCCACCGGTTCGTACGACTTCCAGCATGCCTTCATGGAAGTCGATGCCGCCTACACGAACAAGCCGCCGGGAGGTATCGCCTATCGCTGCTCGTTCCGGGTCACCGAAGCGGTACACACCATCGAAAGGATGGTCGACATCTTCGCTAACGACATCGGGATGGATCCGGCCGATCTCCGGAAGAAGAACTTCATCAAGCCGGACCAGTTCCCCTACAAGTCGCAATTCGGGTTCGAGTACGACAGCGGCAATTACATCGGCGCGCTCGATCTGGCCATGAAGCGCATCGGCTATGACGAGTTGCGGAAAGAGCAGGCCGAGAAACGGAAGAAGGGAGAGCTGATGGGCATCGGCATCTCCAGCTTCACCGAGATCGTCGGCGCCGGTCCTTCGAAGCATTACGACATTCTCGGCATCAAGATGTTCGACAGTTGCGAGCTGCGCATCCATCCCACCGGAAAGGCCATCGCCCGCTTCGGGACGAAGTCGCAGGGGCAGGGGCACGAGACGACGTACGCGCAGATCATCGCCGAGGAGTTGGGGATCCCGGCGGAACACGTCGCCGTCGAGGAAGGCGACACCGACACGGCGCCGTACGGCCTGGGTACCTACGCCAGCCGCAGCACTCCGGTGGCGGGGGCGGCGGGGGCGATGGCAGCCCGCAAGGTGCGCGACAAGGCGCGGAAGATTGCCGCCTATCTGCTCGAAGTCAGCGAAGAGGACCTTGATTGGGAGCCGGGAAAGTTCTTCGTCAAAGGCTCGCCGTCGAAGTCGAAGACCATCCAGGAGTGTGCCTTCGCCGCGTACACGAACCATCCGCAGGGGATGGAGGCGGGCCTCGAGGCGGTGAACTACTACGATCCGCCGAATCTCACCTATCCGTTCGGCAGCTACATCTGCGTCGTCGACATCGACAAGGGGACGGGGCAGGTCAAGATCCGCCGTTTTGTCGCCGTCGACGACTGCGGGAACATCATCAATCCGATGATCGTCGACGGACAGATCCACGGCGGCCTGACGATGGGCCTGGCGCCCGCGTTGTACGAAGAGATCAACTACGACGCCGACGGCAACATCCAGGGCGGAAGCCTGATGGACTACCTCGTGCCGACGTCGATGGAGACGCCGAGCTGGGAGACCGACAAGACCTGTACCCCTTCGCCGCACCATCCCATCGGTGCGAAAGGAGTCGGCGAGTCGGCCACGGTCGGCGCGCCCGCGGCGATCGCCAACGCGGTCGTCGATGCGCTCTGGCATCTGGGTATCCGCCACGTCGACATCCCGATCACGCCGCCCAAGGTGTGGGCGTTGTTGAATGAAAAGGGAGTCGCAGAATGAATCGTTGGTCGCGAGGTTGCGGGGTCGCGGGGTCGCGGCGGGGTGTGGGTTCGCGCGCCGGCGTCCCTGCGTATCCCCACCGCGCAACCGCGCAACCACGCAACTTCGCTACCCCACGGCTATGATCTCCGCCATCGTCCTGGCCGCCGGCCAGGCAACGCGTTTCGGGCAGTGCAAGCAGGTGCTCCGCCTCGGCGGGAAGACCATTCTCGATCACGCCCTCGACAACCTCCGCGCATCGAAGATCGACGACATCGTCATCGTGCTCGGAGCGCACGCGGAGGAGATCCGGGAAAAGGTCCGCCTGCTCGAACGCGAGTCCGAGCGCATCGTCATGAATCCCGATTTTGCGAGCGGAATGAGCTCGTCCATTCAGGCCGGCCTGCGTGCCCTTCCCGAGTCGGCCGAGGCGGCCATGATCGTCCTCGGCGATCAGCCGTTCGTCACGCCGGGCACGATCGATCTGCTGATCGATGAGTGTCGCCGCACCCGCGCCAGCGTGGTGGTCCCGACCTATAACGGCTTTCGCGGAAACCCGGTGATCGTCGACCGGTCGCTCTTCGGCGAGATGCTGGGCATCCGCGGCGACGTCGGCTGCCGCGCCATTTTCGGCGACCACGTGCAATCGATCACCAAGGTGCCGGTCGACGACCGCGGTGTGCTGGTCGATATCGACACCAGGGAAGACTTCGACACGTTAGTGGGAGAGAGTCCGATGGGGGAGCCTCTACAACCATATGCCACGGCCACCGTCGTTCGCGCGGAGCGGCCGACCTCGTCGAAGCCGGGCGACAAGGCGGTGATCCATGCCGACGGAACGCTCACCGGCTGGATCGGCGGAAGCTGCGCGCATGACCTCGTGGTGAAGAACGCGATCGAGTCGCTTCGCGACGGCGAGCCACGCCTGCTGGCCCTCAGCGCCGGAGACATGACCCCGGCGCGCTCGGGCGTCATCGGCGCGCAGATGCAGTGCTACAGCGGCGGCGCACTGGACATCTTCATCGAGCCTCATTTTCCGGTACCACAACTCATCGTTGTCGGTACGCAGCCCATCGCGCGGTCGCTGGTCAAGATCGGGAAAACGCTCTCGTTTCATGTGACGGTGGTCGATCCGCTGGCGACCCGCGAGACCGTGCCGGCCGCCGACACGATCCTGAACGAACTGAACTTCTCGACCTTACCGCTGCGTAAGGAATTCTTCATCGTCGTCGCCACCCACGGCCGCTTCGACGAGGAAGCGCTGGAGCAGGCGGTACAGACGGATGCGCCGTACATCGCCCTCGTGGCCAGCAGGAAGCGCGGCTCCGTCATCGTGCAGCACCTGCGCGATCGCGGTGTCCCCGAGTCGGCGCTGGCCCGCATCAAGGCGCCGGCGGGATTGGACATCGGAGCTCGCGGCTCGGACGAGATCGCGCTGAGCATCCTAGCGGAGATCGTTCAGATACGCCGGAGCGGAGCGGCGGTCGTGACCGAGGCGCCCGCGCGTGTGGAGACAGTGACCGATCCGATCTGCGGGATGACCGTCGCGGTCGCGGAGGCCGGCCACGTCGCGGAGCACGACGGCCGCCGGTTCTACTTCTGCTGCGAGCATTGCCAGCACACATTCGAGCGCGACCCGCATCGTTACGCCCATGTCGCATGAGACCTACGAACTGCTGGAAGGGCTCCGGCGCGCGGGGACGCGCGCGGCGATGGCCACACTCGTGCGCACCCACGGGACCACGCCGCGCAAGGAAGGGACGACGATGTTCGTCGGGGAGGACGGCGGCGTATTCGGCTCTGTCACGATCGGCGGCTGCGTCGACGCGCGGGTGATGGAGCACGCGGGCGAGGTCGTCGCCGAGGCGAGACCGCGCCTGCTGGATCTCCAGCTCGGCGACGAGGAAGCGTGGGAGATCGGACTCACGTGCGGTGGCACGGTCGACGTCTTTCTCGAGCCGGTCACAGACAGCCTGTTGGAGCTATACGAAACGGCGCGCAATGCCTGGCAGTCGGGACGAAGCGTGGCGCTGGCGGCGATCATCGCCGGTGACGGGCTCGGTTCGCGTCTGTTGATCGATGCAAACGGCGTCGTAAACGGAGTCGTAAACGGAGTCGCTCCCAAGGCTGTCGTCGAGTTGCTGGCGCGTGGCGTTCCGGGCCTGCTTCGCTCGTCCACCGGATCATCGACGATCGCATTGGAGGGATCGGAGGTCTACATCGAGCTGCTTCGCCCGCCGGTGACGCTGGTGATCTTCGGCGCGGGCGCGGTCGCGATCCCGTTGGTCGAATTCGCGAAAGCCCTCGGAATGAAGACCGTGGTCGTCGACGGCCGTCCGCAGTTCGCCAACCATGAACGCTTCCCGAATGCCGGCGAGCTTCGCGTCGGGATCGTCTCCGAGATCGCCGCGGAGCTGGCCATGGGGCCCGCCACTCCTGTCGTGCTCACGGCTCACGATTACAAGATCGACGTTCCCGTTCTCAAGCGGGTGCTCGCCGGCGAGGTGCCGTACGTCGGTCTGCTCGGGAGCCGGAAGCGCGGAGCGGCCATCCTGCAGATGCTGCGCGAGGAAGGGGTGGCGGAGGAACAGTTGGCCCGCGTACGCGTACCGGTCGGCCTCGACATCGGTGGTGAGACGTCGGCGGAGATCGCGCTGAGCATCGCTTCCGAAATCGTGGCGGTGATGCATGGACGAAACGGATCGCCGCTGAGCGCGCGCGCTGTGGCGGCAGTGCTTCCTCCATCATGAGAATGATCCCCTACGGTGAGGTCATTCATGATCACTCCCGCCATCCGCGCAACGTCGGCTCGCTCGCTGCGCCCGACATCCGTCACGAGGGGTACAACCCCTTCTGCGGTGATCGGGTGCGCGTTGAGCTGGCGCTGGAACCCGACGGCACCGTGCAGGATGCGCGGTTTCAGGGAGACCTCTGTGTGATCGCCAAGGCTGCCGCTTCGGTGTTGACGGAGCTGGTCATCGGCCTCCCCCTACAGGCGGCGCGCGACCTTCCGGAAGAGTGGATGATCGAGGCCCTTCGCGCCGAAATCCAGCCGGCGCGGCGTAAATGCGCGCTGCTGGCGCTCGAAGTACTGCAATCAGGAATCAAGGAGTCCGGACGATGAACTTCAACGGAACCGTGACCATCGATGCACCTCGCCAGAAGGTCTGGCAGTACCTGACCGATCCCGAGAAAGTGACGGAGTGCGCACCGGGACTGGAGTCGGTCGAGGTGATTACCCCGAATGAGAAGTTCCGTGCGGTGGCATCGGTCGGCTTCGGCGCGGTAAAGGTGAAGTTCACCGTCGATGCCGAGTGGGTCGAGCTCGATCCGCCCAATCGCGCCGGGATGAAGATCCAGGGGAAGGCCCCCGGCAGCGGTGTGACCGGTACGAGTGAGATGTCGCTCAGCGATGTGGAGGGAGGCGCTACGCTGCTGACGTGGTCTGCCGATATCACCATCATCGGCGCCATCGCCAGTCTCGCGGCACGCCTGATGGGCGTCGTGACCAAAACGCTGACCAACACGTTCTTCGAGTGCGTGCGCAAGAAGATCGAGGCGAAATGAAAACGCCAATAACGTCGATCGACGAGTTGCAGGCCGCGCTTCGCGACCACCGCTACTTCGCGGACCGCGGGCTGGCCACGACCATCTTTTTGTCGCTCCACCTCGGCAAGCCGCTCTTCCTGGAAGGAGAGGCCGGCGTCGGCAAGACCGAGGTGGCCAAGGTCCTGGCGGGCATTCTCGATACGGAGCTCATTCGCCTGCAGTGCTACGAAGGACTCGACGTCCACCATGCCGTCTACGAATGGAACTACACCCGGCAGATGATGCACATCCGCCTGATGGAGACGCAGGGACAGCGGCCGGCGGAGGCGGAGCTCTTCGGCCCCGAGTTTCTGTTGCGCCGTCCTCTGCTGCGAGCCATCGAGAACGCAAAACCGGCGGTCCTGCTCATCGATGAAGTGGACCGCAGCGATGAGGAGTTCGAGGCCTTTCTGCTCGAGATCCTCTCCGACTTTCAAATCACCATCCCCGAGATCGGCACGATCAAGGCCGAGCGGCCGCCGGTTGTGGTCGTGACCTCCAATCGCACGCGCGAAGTCCACGATGCGTTGAAGCGGCGTTGCCTCTATGCCTGGATCGACTATCCGTCGTTCGAGCGGGAGCTGGAGATCGTCCTGTCGAAGGTCCCGGACGCTCCCGCGACGCTGGCCCGGGAAATCACGGCGTTCGTGCAGGAATTGCGTCAGGTGGATCTCTACAAGGTGCCGGGCATCGCCGAGACACTGGAATGGACCGCCGCGCTCGTCGCTCTCGACCGTGACGCGCTCGACGAATCGGTGGTCGGCGACACTCTCGGCGTCCTCCTCAAGTACCGCGACGACATCGAGAAAGTTCAGGGCGAGGAGGTTGCGACGATCCTCGGCCGTGTCCGGGCAGGAGCATGAGCGGCGCGCTGCTTCACAATCTCGTGCTCTTCGGCAGGATCCTTCGGCGTCTGGGCATGGACGTTCATCCGGGACGCCTGGCCGACCTGGTTGCCGCGCTGGAGGTTGTTTCGATCGGCAACCGTTCCGACTTTCACGCTGCCGCCTGCAGTCTGCTCGTACATCGGCACGACGACCTGGCGCGATTCGACGAGGCCTTCGATGCGTTCTTCACGCGCCGCGACCCGCTGGCGCGCCCGTCTGCGCGCGTAAGCGGCGAGTTGCGGCGCAAGAAGGGAGCGCCGCTGACGCTGTTCGCGAGCCCGAATGCTCCCGAAACTGCCGGCACGGGGTCGTCCGACGAATCGGCGACGGCCGATGTCCTGACCTACAGCGGGCGGGAGATCCTTCGGCGGAAGGACTTCGCGGAAATGACGCCGGCTGAGCTGCAGGCGGTGAAGGCTCTCATGTCCGAGATCGTCTGGCGTATCCGGCAGCGGAAGACGCGACGGCTGCGGCCGGGACGCGGGCCTCTTTTCGATCTCCGGCGCACCGTGCGGCGCAACCTCCGCTATGGCGGAGAAGTGCTCGACTGGGCCAGGCGGGAACAGAAATGGAAGCCCCGCCCGATCGTGATCATCGCCGACGTCAGCGGCTCGATGGAGAGGTACTCGCGCCTTCTGCTGCTCTTCGCCTGCGGACTGGCGAAAGCGCTGGAGCAGAAGGTGGAAGCGTTCGTTTTCAGCACCCGTCTCACGCGCATTACCCGGCAACTGCGTCAGCGAAACGTTGAACGTGCCTTGCAGGAGGTTTCGCTGGCCGTTCCCGACTGGTCCGGCGGTACGCGCATCGGCGAAGCGCTGCACGCCTTCAATTTCCAATGGGGACGCCGCGTCCTCGGCCAGGGAGCGCTGGCCCTGGTCATCAGCGACGGCTGGGATCGCGGCGATGTTGGCCTGCTGGCCGCTGAGATCGCGCGCCTCCACCGCTCCAGTCACCGCCTGGTCTGGCTGAATCCGCTCCTCGGTGCGCCGGACTACGAGCCGCTCACGCGCGGCATCCAGGCCGCGCTGCCGTTCATCGACGACTTTCTTCCGGTCCACAACCTCGACAGCCTCGCCGCTCTGGCTGAACATCTGGCGTGCCTCGACGAACGCGGGCGTGGCGATACGAGGCGTTTGCGGCAGAGAGGCGCCGCAGGCGGTTAGCCTTTGGCGGTGGCATTCAGGTCACACGCGCATGCGATCCGCGACCGGCGATGGTCTTCAAGATCAGACGCGCATGTGATTTGGGACCGGCGATGGCCTTCAAGATCAGACGCGCATGCCATTTGGGACCGGCGATGGCCTTTAAGATCAGACGGGCGTGCGATTTGGGACCCGCGATGGTATCGAGGTCATGCGTGTTTGATATTTGCCCCCATGCGATGTGATGTCGAGGTCATGCGTGTTTGATATTGACCCCCATGCGATGTGGCCTGAGGTCATACACGTCTGATATCGGCCCCCCGCGTGGTGGCCGTCACCGGTGCTGAACTGGTATGGATGCGGCGTTGCCGTCAGCTCGCTTCTTCGAAAGGCAGCGAACCGCCCCCGAAAGGCAGTTCACTGCCCTAAGAGGCACTAATTAGACGGGGGGTAGTCTCGACGGGAGGCGGACTGAAGGACTCACGCGAGACGCGGAGGAGACGCGGAGCGAAGTTCTCTCTCCGCGCACCCCGCGCCTCCGTGTGAGCTCCATTCAATCGTCCCGGCGTCAAATGGACGCTTTACGTCCGGGAACCTGTTCTACGCCTCGAAATGTTCGCCGATCTTCAGTTTCAGTGGAGTATGGCGGGGGACCGGGGAGATTTTCCGGGGTGCTGCTACTCCTTTACTGAATGCATCAACTCCACACCGTCCTGCTCTCAAATCTGATCGTCCTGAAGATGACAGGGATCGTCGACAACGTGCGGGGGTTGGCCCGGATCATCGAAGAGGAGCCCGACCTGACGGAGCACGAGCGGGAGGCGCTCCTACGCGCCACCGGCCGGATGCTGGCCGAGGCGGACGTCGTTCTCTCGTGGATCAGCCGGGTGCCGAGCGAAATGCGGAACTGATCAGTCGCTGCCGGCCGAGCACTGAGACATCGGCGGGCAACTGCTCTTCTGTTTCGTCGGATCGCGGTTCCCCTTGAAACAGACGTCCTCGACGAAGCTCTTGGAGTACTTCGTGATCACCTCATCCGGAATGTCGCTCAGAGTCAACTCGCGAAACGTGAAGGCGATCGAGCCGTTCGCACTCACGGTGCCCAACAGATAGCCGTAGACGCCGGTCTTCGTATTGGGCCCGGGTGTGACGCCGTCGGGCAACTCGTAGCGCACCGCACCCGAGGTTCCGACGATCCATCCGGTCAGCACCCCGCCGTTCGCGCGCCAGTAGTCGGTGTCGTAGACGTTTTCCATGACGAAATGGGAATGGCTGGCCAGGACGTAAACCTGCTTCTGGTGCTTGTCCCGCAGATCGAGCAGGAGGTGGTAGACCCGGCGGCCGGTCTCGCGCTGGCGCGGGTAGTTGCTCATGCTGTGGCCGCAGGAGCGGCTGTCGGGTAGTGCCTCGTGCATGCCCACCACGACGGTCTTGATCTTCGCATCGGCCGCGTCGCGGTCCAGAAGCGCGGTCAGCCAGCTCATCTGCTGCGGATCGAACATATCGCACGAGCCGTTGTCGAGCGTGATGAAATCGATTCCGTCTTTGACGACGTGATAATAGGTCTGGACGGGCGGTTGAAAGGTATACGGATCGTCCTTCGCGCGCTGGTCGCGGATGGCAGGCATGTCGAGGTAGCCGCGAAAGGCATTGACGAACGCTTTCCGCGTCATCGGCCAGATCGTTTCGTGGTTTCCGATGCCGACGTAAACAGAGATTCCCTTCTTCTCAAACGGCTTCAACTGATTGTCGATGGCGTCCTGGAAGGCGGTAAACAGGTAGGACTGCAATTGCAGCGATTTCCCGGCCATGGTCGCTGCCTGCACCATGTCCTGATCGAAGGTGTAGATGGCCCGCCAATCGCCGAGATGCCAGTAGAACTTCGCGCCGTCCTTGCTCGCAGCCGCGGCGATGGCAGGCATGACGACGTCTCCGCAGTTGCGCGAATCGCCGGCGACGACAAATTGCCACGGTGCCTGGGGTGGCGGCGTCGCGCTCTGCGCGGAAGCGGCGACTGGAAACAGGACGAGAAACGCGAGTGCCACACTCTTTTTCATACGCGGATCATAAAAGCAAAACGCCCGGAACCGGTCCGGGCGTTTGCAGGTTTATCGATGACGTGATGATCAGCGGCGCGCGTTCCCCTTCGCGCCCGGCGACACCGTGATCGTGGCGGTCTGGCTGTCGGCGCTGCCGCAGGGATTCGTGACGCGGACCCAATAGGACGAGGTGTCGTTGATCGCGGAGGTGGTGAAATTCGGGGTCGTTCCACCGGCCAGCGGGAAGTTCACCAGGCCGCTCGAACCGGTAAACCACTGGTAGCTGAACGGACCGCTGCCCGATGCTTTCGCCGAAAGCAGCGCCGGCCTGCCGGGGGAGACGGCCGAGCTCTTTGGTTGATCGAGACCGAGGATGAATGGGGGATCGCAGATGACTGTGACGAAGATCGTGGCCGACGACGTCGATCCGTCGGAAGTCGTCGCGGTGAGGGTCACTGCGTGATCGCCCGCGGTTGTCGTCGCGGTCGTGGTGATTGTTAAAACCCCATCAATCGTACCGGTCGAGGTGATGAGCGGCGGTGTGACAGAGGCTAGGAGATCGTCAGCGTCGCTCGAGGCGGAGAGAGAAACAGGACCAGTCTCGGTATCCGGGATGAACGTTGAGAAGGGGACGGTGCTCGACACCGCGTTTCCCATGACCATCGGCGTCGCGCGCAGGTCGTCCGAGAGGACGATGACCGGACCGGCTGGGGTGGGCTGGGGTGTGGGGGTTGGTGTGGGCGTAGGGGACGGTGTAGGCGTTGGTATTGGTGCGCCGCCAAGCCCCGTCCCGCCTGGGGCGGAGAGGTCATAGTCGATGTCACGCTCAAGCGGCCTGATGAGCCGCTGCACGTCACTGTAAAGTGTGCCTTCAGTCGGCTCACTTCCCAACTCGAGCCCGCGGTGTGGCTGCTGAATCCGAGTTCGTCGATGCGAAGAGTGCTCCCTGGCAAGACGTGGCATAGTAGAAAGTTGAAACCGATCGACATCACCGGGTTCTTGTGGGCTGGATCAGTGCCGTCGGTCACCAAGTAGGTCGCCGGCTTCGTCACATCAGTCGTGGGCGCGGCGGTGCCGACTGAGAAGTCGAAATACCAATCCTCCGTTGTTCCTGCGTTCTTGCCGCGAGTTACTTCGAGGCGCGCAAATCCGTCAGGAAGACTATCGCTGTTGAGGTCTTCAACACCGAAGGGTTCAAAAAACCTGACGCTCACCGGATCGCCGATGTACGAGTAGGTTTTTCCGCCGCCTAACTTGTCACCCGGGGAGCTCTGGACCGCCAGGGTGTTCGGCGTGGTCAAAGTCGACGCGAAGAGTGGCGGACACAGCGAAAAAACAATCAGGCATGCGAGTCGTTGCACAGAACACCTCCCGACACACGTTATGAACATTTTGTTCAAGCTTAAGATATAGAGCGCGCACGTTTTGCTTATCCGATGACCACTTTCTAATACCCACACCTGGAGCACGCAGCTCGAAGATGTGGGCGCGCGCAAAACCGCCGGCTCGGGCGCATCACTGTCGCCTCCGCAGGCCAGCGGAAGTGGTGAACGCGGCCAGTCTATTCAGGTAGAGCGGACGAGAACTTTCGTGAGTGTAGTCGATGTGGGCAGATATAGCGAACTGCCAGAGCACTTCGCTCTTTGTACGGCACTCCTCGCACTCTTGCGACGACGATGCGATCAGCGGCGCGCGTTCCCCTTCGCGCCAGGCGATACCGTGATCGTGGCGGTCTGGCTGTCGATGCTGCCGCAGGGATTCGTTATGCGGACCCAGTAGGCCGTGGTGTCGTTGATCGCGGAGGTCGTGAAATTCGGGGTCGTCCCGCCGGCCAGCGGGAAGTTCACCAGGCCGCTCGCGCCGCTAAACCACTGGTAGGTGAACGGACCGCTTCCCGATGCTTTCACCGAGAGCAGGGCCGGCCTGCCGGGGGAGACGGTCGAGCTCTGTGGTTGATCGAGACCGAGGATGAAAGGGGGGTCGCAGATGACGGTGACGAAGATTGTGGCGGACGACGTCGATCCGTCGGAAGTCGTCGCTGTGAGAGTCACGGCGTGAGTCCCCGCGTTTGTCGTCGCAGTCGTGCTGATGGTTACGGCCCCGTCTGTCGTACCGGCCGCGGTGATTACCAACGGTGTGACGGAGGCCAGAAGGTTGACATCGTCAGTCGTGACGGAGAGGGTAACGCCGCCCGTTGTCGTATCCGGGACGAACGTCGAGAAGAAGACCGTGGCCGACGAAGCATTTCCCAAGACCAGGGGGGTTGCGCGGACGTCGTCGGACAGGATGATGGCCGGAGGGGTGGTGGGTGAGGGTGTGGGTGTGGGAGTCGGTGTGGGCGTGCCGCCGGTCCCGCCTGCGCTCTTCGACGTGTCGGTGTACGTGATCGTGCCACGAACGGCTGGGCCGTTGAAAACACAGGCGGATCTGAATGTAGCGACGAGCTTTGTCAGATGGAAAAGCGCGCCGAATGGATTGTCAGCGGGTCCCAGGAACTGTGTATCGTATTGAAATTGAGAAATCTGAAAATCGCCGAACTCCTGATCGCACCCCTGACTATCAAAGCCGAAATCGATGGCAGGAAACGGTACCGGGGAGCTGGGAGAGGAAAAAATCGCGTCGCGGGTTGCGAGCGTGAAGTTGCCCACACTCAGATTCTTCTGAGGTGCGGCAGTCGCTCCCAACAAAAGATCGAATTCCTGGGCCACTAAGATAGTCTTCGACTGGACAAAAATCGTGAACTGGTCCGGAAGCAGATCGGAGTTGAAATCCGACAGAGTGATGTTGAAGGTACTATCGTTGTTTGAAAACGTGGCGGCCCTGCCGTTCATGAGCGGAAAAGCCTTGTCCGAGCTCATCGTTACCACCAGCCTTGGGTTGACGGGTGTGCTGAAGTCACCCAGGGCTGACATTGGTGCAAATAACGCGCATGCGAGTGTCAACGTAGTTAGAGTCGGCCTCACAATCCACCCTCCTCATCAATACGGCTAATAAATGATACCACGACTGGCCATGGACCCGCAGACTCACGCCTGGGGTACCCAGCCCGAGATGTTCGGCCCGCGCCACGAGTACCGCCTCGGCATCATCACCCGGGAGGTGGAGAAACTGCCGCGGGGCGCACGCATCCTCGACGCCGCGGTCGGCCTCGGCCAGCTCGCCGGCCGCATGCAGCAGCGCGGCTACGATGTCATCGGCATCGACTACTCGCTCGATGCTGCCCTCCACGTCAAGGCGAACCTCGGCATCCCGGTCGTCATCGGCGACATGACCCGCCTCCCGTTCCGCACTGCCTCGCTTGAGGCCGTGACGACCGGCGAGACGCTCGAGCACCTCGACGACGATGCCTCGGCCGTCCGCGAGATCGCCAGGGTTCTGGCCGCCGGCGGTACCTGTGTCGCCACCGTCCCGGCGCTGCAATCCCTCTGGACCGCCAGCGACGATTACTACGAGCATCGCCGCCGCTATACCCGCACACAGCTCTCCTCGCTCTTCCACGCCGCGTCGATGACGATCGCGAAGGCGGCGTTCTGGGGCTTTCCGATCGTCCTGGTCTACGACACGCTGGTGATCCTGCCGATGAACAAGCGCCGCGCCCGTCGCTCGATCCAGGACGATGCCGCCCTTCGCTCCGTGGCCCGGGCGGGCCGCTCGCGGATGCTGGTGAACGCCGTCCGGGCGATCTTCTCGCTCGACCGCCTCTTCTCGTTCATCCCATTCGGACCGGGACTCTTGCTTGTCGCCCGGAAGGATTGAAGTGGCGGGTGATCCTGTTTATGATGGCGATATGGCGAAAGCTAAGGAAGTTGCCCATGAAGAGAAGGTCAGGATTCAGCCGACTGGCATCCGGCCTCCAACAGTCCTGGAGGAGTACGACAGGATTCGGCAGAAGGAGCTCGCGAAGAAGTTGCGTGCGCTGAGAGGCAAGATCCATCTGGATATCGACTTGGACGAGCTTCGTGGTCGTTGTCGCTGACACGTCAGTACTCATCGAGCATGTCAACGGGCGCATTGTCGACGCCGTTGAAGAGGCACTGGCGAACGAGCTCTTGATCCTGCCGCCCCTGGTAATATCGGAGCTCGTCACTGGTGGCATTGGATTCAACGAGACCATGGCGATTGCGGACGTTCTGCGATTAGCACGCATGCACGAGACCAGCCTCCATCACTGGATTGCCGTTGGTGACCTTCGGCGCGATCTCGCACGGCACGGTCTCAAAGTAACCATTCCCGACGCGCACGTTACGCAGTGCGTGATCGATCTCGATGCTACCCTCATCGCGCGAGACAAGATCTTCCGCCTCATCGCCCAACACATCCCCCTCCGCCTCGCATGACTTTTCCTTACTCCCGCTGAAGAGCGGCGACCGAACTGGATCTGACAAAATGGACCTCATATGAGCCGAAACGAAATCGACATTCCACAACCTGTAGCGGTCCCTCCCGTCCCGAACGCGGACTCTGACCAGCTTCCGCTCTTCTCCGCCGAGGCCCTCGGCGGTATCCGCAAGGAATCGGCGGAGTGGAAGAACGCGTCCGTGAAGAGGCCGTCCTGGAAGAAGGACTTCACCACCGTCAGCGCCTTGGAAGTCAACCCGCTGGCGACGCCGGCCGACGTGGCCGCTCTCGATTTCGATCGCGACCTCGCTTTCCCCGGCCAGTTCCCCTACACGCGCGGAATCCATCCTGGCGGCTACCGGGGAAGGCTCTGGACCATGCGCCAGTTCGCCGGCTTCGGAAGCGCCACGCACACGAACGAGCGCTTCAAATACCTGCTCTCCCAGGGGCAGACCGGTCTCTCCACCGCCTTCCACCTGCCGACCCTCTACGGCTACGACTCCGATCATCACTACAGTGCCGGCGAGGTCGGCAAGTGCGGCGTGGCCATCGACACGCTGGCCGACATGGAGACACTCTTCGACGGCATCGACCTCGAAGACGTGACCGTCTCCATGACCATCAATTCCACCGGACCGATCGCCCTGGCCATGTACCTGGTCGTGGCGCAGAAGCAGGGGGCCGACTGGAAGAAGATCTCCGGCACGCTGCAGAACGACATCCTCAAGGAGTACATCGCCCAGAAGGAGTACATCTTCCCGCCGCGCCCCTCGATGCGGCTGATCACCGACACCTTCCGGTTCTGCGCGGAAAACGTTCCGAAGTACAACCCGATCTCGATCAGCGGCTATCACATCCGCGAGGCCGGCTCGACGGCGCTGCAGGAGCTGGCCTTCACGCTTCGCGACGGGATGGAGTACGTCGAGTACGGTGTCCGCGCCGGTCTCGACATCGACGACTTCGCGCCGCGCCTCTCGTTCTTCTTCAACTCCCACAACGATCTGTTCGAAGAGGTAGCCAAGTTCCGCGCGGCACGCCGCGTCTGGGCCAAGGTCATGCGCGACCGCTACGGCGCGAAGGATCCGCGCTCCTGGCAGCTTCGCTTCCACACGCAGACGGCCGGCTGTTCGCTCACCGCGCAGCAGCCGTACAACAACATCGTCCGCGTCACGATCCAGGCGCTTGCCGCGGTGTTCGGCGGCACGCAGTCGCTGCACACGAACTCGCTCGATGAGACGCTGGCCCTGCCGACGGAAGCGGCCGCGCGCATCGCCCTGCGCACGCAGCAGATCATCGCCCACGAATCGGGTGTCATCAACACGGTTGATCCGTTCGGCGGATCGTTCTTCATCGAAGAGCTCACGAACCGGATGGAAGAGGGCTGCTTCGACTACATCGCTAAAATCGATGCCTTCGGCGGCATGGTCGAAGCGATCGAAGCCGGCTTCCCGCAGCGCGAGATCTGGGACGCCTCCTATCAGTTCCAGCGCTCCGTCGACTCCGGCGAGAAAATCGTCGTCGGTCTGAACGCCTTCCAGATGGAGACCGAAGAGCCGTACGAGATCCTCTACATCGACGAGTCGGTTGCCGGCGAACAGATCGAGCGCCTGAACCGCATCCGCGCCGAACGCGATGCCACGAAAGTCCAGGAGGCGCTCCAGGCCCTCCGAAACGCCGCCGCCGACCCGAACGCCAACACGATGCCGTTCCTAATCGATGCGGTAAAGACGTACGCCAGCGTAGGGGAGATCAGCGACGCGTTGCGGGACGTCTTCGGGACGTATCAGGAGCCGGCGGCGTTCTGATCAATTCTCAAATCCGCGAAGCCGGTCGAGAATGTAGAGAATCCGCGAGCGCTCCTCGCCGTGCGGAAGCCGTTCGGACGTTGCCGCCACGCTGTTGCGGATTGTCTGGCGCTCGTCCGCATCGGCGTGACGGAACTTCGTGGCAACGACGTAGGAGATGATCTCGGCCTTCGCTTCCGAAAGCCCCACCAGATCGGGGAGATCGCGGAGCAATCGTTCCGTGGGGCGGCTCTCCAGATCTTTGACGAACGACTGTAGTTCCGTGAACGTCTTGGCGTCGATCGCCTTCATCACGATCGAGGAAGTCGGCACTCTTTCATCCCTGTCTGTCGCCATGGGCGCTCTCTCTCCGTTTCTTTCGTAGTGTCCTGGGGCAGGCTGGTAAGGTCGAAGCAACTTCTGCGCCTCATCCCGAACCTTACCATCCTGTACGGAATGACGGCAATACGCCGCGGTCACAGAGTGGTTTCGATTCGAGGCGCGGGCGCGATCGGGGAGACAATAGCAGGTCAGAGTGAAATCCATCGTCATCACCGGAGCGAGTGCAGGGATCGGCGCGGCCATCGCGCGGCGCCTCGGGCGCGGCGGCAACAAGGTCGCGCTGGCGGCGCGGCGTGCGGAATTGCTTGCCGAGGTGGCCGCGGAATGCGGCCCTGATGCGATCGCCGTCACCGCCGACGTTACACGCCGGGACGACGTCGAGCGCTTGCGCGATGAGGCCATCCGCGCGTTCGGCGGCGTCGACGTCTGGATCAACAATGCCGGCCGTGGCATCAGCCGCCCCGTCCTCGAACTGACCGACGAGGATCTCGACGAGATGATGCTCATCAACGTGAAGTCGGCGTTGTACGGGATGCAGGCCATCGTCCCCTATTTCATCGAGCGCGGCCATGGACATCTGGTCAACATCTCCTCCTTCCTCGGGCGGGTGCCGATCGCCGCACACCGCTCGGCCTACAACGCGGCCAAGTCGGCGCTCAACGCGCTGACGGCGAACCTCCGAGCGGACGTCGCCGCCAAGGGAGTCGAGGTATCGCTGGTGATGCCCGGACTGGTCTCGACCGATTTCGCGCGAAATGTGATCGGCACCCCGAGCGCCGTGCCGCCGTCGTGGACCCCCGGCGCGGCAATGAAGCCGCAGACGGCCGAAGAAGTCGCGGACGTGGTCGCCGATGTGATCGCACACCCGCGCGCCGAGGTCTACACCAACCCCGCCAGCCCGGAGATGGCGCGGCGGTATTTCGAGGATCTCGGCGCGATCGGATAGCCAGGCTAATGAGCCAATCGGGAGACCGATGTGGCACAGACACGATTGTCTGTGCAATCGCCGGCCGAACGTCCACGCTCCAGCGCGGGGCTGGATTGTGATGCACGCCGTCGCGCGCGACGGGTTCGTTTGATGGTGCCCGCTCTGCTCACAAGACTCCCCATTTCCGATACAGATCCAGATGCGCGTGCGCAGCATCCTCCGGTTCAGGCACCGAGGGTGGCACGGTCGTCGTGATCAAGCCGGCCCTCCACTGCTCGATGATCCGGCCCAACCCCTCCGCTCCGCTTTCGAGCGGGGCGAGCCAGCCGCCGCCGTGCCGGCGGATTCGCTCTGCGGGTGCGCCGAGGTCGAAGGCGGCCACGGCGGCGCCGGCGATCCAGGCCTCGGATAGCGCGAGGCTGTAGGTCTCCGGCCAGATCGAAGGAAGCACGACCAGCCCGATGCCGAAGCGCGCCAACAGCGCCGGCAGTGTGTTGCCCCGGTAGTAGCCGTGTACCGTGATATTCGGAACGCGTCGTATTGCGCGGAGCAGATCTTCGTCGCCGCCTCCAAAGACATGTATTTCGACGTTGCCGAGAACGCGGGCCAGATCAGGCAGCAGATGCGCGCCCTTGTGACGTTTCAAACTCCCCGCATAGGCGATGGCGCGTCGTGCGCCGGCCGTATGGAGCGGTCTCGCCGGCGCCGGCACCCCTGGCTCGACGACCTCGGCCACAAGATCCGGCAGCGAGAAGAGCTGTCGATGTTGCTCGAGCAGAAACTGCGATGGGACGATCACCCCTGTCGCTGCGACGAGTATCTCGCGCGCCAACGCACGACGATCGCGCAGCTCGTTTTGTGGAACGTCCTGGATCGGTTGAAGGCATCGTTGACAACGGTCGAAGTCGTCGGAGTAGAAGCAGAAACTTCCCATCGGCTCTTCGATGAGGTGCGGACGTGAGCAGAAGAGGGAAAAGTCGTGGAGGCTGGCGATCACGCCAATGCCGGACTCGATGAGGCGCATCACGGCGCGAAGCGGCACCTCAAACATCCCCTCGAAATGAACCGTGCCTGCGCCGGTGATGGCGATCGCTTCACGAATGGCGGCTTCGAGATCGGTGGCGATACGACGGGATCCCGCTTGCTCGAGTAGTCCGGGAGACAGGAGCGCGACGCTGCGCAGACCCCGCTCGACACGAAGGCGCGCGGCGAGTTGCGCTTGCACCCCGCCCAACCGCAACGCCGTGCCGGAGGCCGCAACATTCAGAATGCCGGCCTCGGATTGGCCGTCGAACGTACCGCGCACACGCAATGCCGCGCCGTGCAATGCGTCGCCGATCCGTTCTCCCGTTCTGCGCAGAGCGGACGAAAGGCCCTCGCCGCGGATGACACTGGCGATGATACGAATCATGATTTGCGCGCCGCCAGCACCGCGTCGTACACCGACTCGATCTCGGCGGCGTGAACGTCATTGCGTTTCGGCCGCGGAAGCCGTTCCGACCAGCGGTCGATGATGCCTGGGTCGCCGGCCACGCCGCGCAGGATCTCATGCAGCGCCGCGGCGTCTCCGGCCGGGAAGAGCTCGCCGCACTCGCCGGGTGCGAACATCTCCGAGAGTGCGCCCCCGGCCGATGCGATCACCGGGACACCGCAGGTCATGGCCTCGCGCGCGGCCAGACCGAACGATTCCAATCCGATGGAAGGGACGAGGAGCACATCCATCGATGAGAAGACGCGCGCCTTCTCGTCCTCGGCGAATCGTCCCTCGAAGATGACCGCTGCATCGCCGGTCCGCCTCTTCAGATCGTCGACGTAATCCGGTAGCGCGCGCACGTCGCCCCATATGTGCAGCGAGGCCTGCGAGGGATCGATGCCGTGCATGGCGTCGACGGCGATGTGGACTCCTTTGTGCGGCCCGATCGTGCCGACGTAGCCGAAGCGTACCGGCTGTCGAGCGTTTGCTCTCGGTTCGCTCGGCGGGTCGACGCTGATGCCGTAAGGGATCACGTGAAACGGCGTCGCCGGAGGGATCACGCCTGCGCTGATGTAGTCGTCACGGATCGCATGCGATCCGGAGATGAAGGCATCGCTCGCCGAGATCGCGGAGCGTGCGGCCAATCTGCGCACCGCGTGAAGCAGGCGATTGGTGATCGAGGCCGGGGCGACGTTCGTGAGCGTGGCGCAGCGCGCGCACTTGGCCACGGCCGGTCCGGTGCAACGGTTCCCATCGCGGTCGTAGAGGTTGACGCGCGCGCAGAGGAACCACCAATCCTGAATCTGCAGCGCGATCGGGATGCCGAGCCGTTTAGCGACGCCGGCCAGCGAGAAGGCGTGGCCGGCCAGATGATGAATGTGCAGCAGATCAGGGCGCTCGGCTCTCAGAAACCGTGCGAAATCACGCTCGAGCAGCCGGTCGCGGATGGCGTTGCGGCGAAACGGATTCCGGACCGTGAAGTTGTTGGTCACGATCCGCACCCGTACGCCATCATCGATCAGTTCCAACGCCTCGCCGTGCGCGCGAGCGGGATCGGCGCCGCGCACGTAGACCGCGGCGTGGTGCGCTGCCTTCTGCTGGTGTACGAGCCAGTAGGCGTAGAGCTCCGTGCCGGCGTGTTGGAAGGGAGGCCAGCCGTGGACGAGATGGACGACGCGGCGCTGAGTCGTATCCCGTTCCCCGAGTGCCGAGCGGATCCGGGCGCGGACCGGCTCGAGTGGATCGTCGCGCATGAATGCGGCAATCGTGGCCATGTAGCGTGGATGAAGGCGGCGCAGCGTTGCCTGAGCCTGTCGTTGCAAGCGCATTCGCGACGATCGGAAGCTGCGATGTCCGGCGTGGTAGATGAAGGTGGCGTCGTCGGCGACATGCAGCCAGCCGCGGGCCAGCGCGCGCAGACAGAAGTCGTTTTCTTCTCCATATCCGAGCCCGAATTGCGCGGCGTCGAACAGCCCGATGTCATCCAGCACAGCCCGCCGGATGTAGAGACAGACTCCCACTCCCGTCGGGATTGGTGGGTAGCTGCGATCGGACACCTTCTCGACCAGCGCCGCGAACGACGCGGCATCGAACCCGGTCGGCAGCAGATTCTCCTCGAAGCCCCGCGGAACGGAACAGAGCGTGGCGTGATTCGAGAGCGGCGTGACGGTTCCGATGTCGCCTGACGAGTACGCCGCATCGATGAGTTTCTCCAACCAGCGCGGCGTGACGATGGTGTCGCTGTTGAGCAGCACGACGTCGGCCGTCGATTCGCGCATGCCGAGGTTGACCGCCGCGACAAAGCCGCCTCGCTGCTCGTTCCGTAGCACGCGGTGCGGAGAGTTGGCGACGATCGCCTCCACCTCGGCATCCTGCGGCCCGTCGACGACGAGGATGAGGCGATGCCGCGTCAGATCCGTCTCGTGTTCGATGCTCGCCAGACAGGCCCGAAGCTCCTCGGCGGCGCCATAGATCGGAACGATCACATCGATCGTCGATGGACGCGTGGCCAGCGGTCTTCCCGCGCCGCGCGTCCAGTCGAGCGGACCGCGGCCGAAAACGCTGCGAATGGATTCGATGATCTTCAAGGTGTCAGAGTTGAATCCGCAGATGACGCAGATGTTCGCAGATTAGACCGTCTTCTATCTGGGTCATCTGCTGATGATCCTCTGGCCTTACCCGCCAAAGCACCGCGCCGTCATCCGCGTACACCAACTCGAATCGCGTTGCCGAGGGGAGGCGTTGCCACGTGATCGGACAGTGGGCGCGCGAGACGAGCAGGTAGCGGATGTGAGATTGCGTGAGGGTCTGCCAGAGATGTTCGGCATCGGCGCTCTTCCCCATGATCGTGTCATAGGCAAACGGGGTGGCAACGTCGCCGAGAAGGTCGTCGCCGCCGAAGTACTTCAACTGCTCCGCTCCGCAAACGTAGATCCGTCCCGGCCCGCGATGTTCCAGGGCGCGGTATTCGGTAATGTGGGTTTCGAGGAATTGCTGCCGCTGCGCCGAGGTGACCGGCAACGGACCCTGCCGGACAAGGCGATAGCCGGCGTACGCGATGCCAGGGGCGATGGCAATCAGCGATAGAGCAAGGATCGCTCTCTGTCGGAGCATCGGCGCGACAGCACTGGCAGCGGCCATGGCTACCAGAGGCAGTAGAGGCAGTAGATAACGCGAGTCCTGCGGCAGGAAGGTGAAGATGGCGATATATCCCACACAGACCGCCGCGAGGAACGTGGCGCGGCGATCGCGGATCGCGGCGATGAGCGTGATCAGCATCGCCACCGCGAACAGAGGCGAGTAGGGCGGCTGGAAGCCGACGCGCGCCCGCGCGAAGGTGATGTCCCAGAAAAGGCGTAACGCCGTGACGATGTGGCTGGAGTGCAGCGGCGGTGTCGTCAGAGTCCAGGGAGTCCCTCCGAACAGGCTCGGCAGAAACGGGAAGAAGGGATTGCCGGTGAGCGCGACGATGCGTCCGTACATCGGAAGCACGCCGGCGGCGAGCGCGCCGAGGAAAA
The DNA here is from genome assembly GCA_035569395.1 of Thermoanaerobaculia bacterium. Lineage (GTDB taxonomy): Bacteria > Acidobacteriota > Thermoanaerobaculia > Gp7-AA8 > Gp7-AA8 > JADGNZ01. The sequence continues at coordinate 23,527 of DATMNC010000112.1, forward strand.
GCGGAATCGTACGCCGGCGATTCGCGCCGAAGAGCAGAAGGTAGGCAAACCCGGCCGCGGCGAAATAGCAGCCGAGGTACTTCACGCTGCATGCGGTGCCGAGGAGAAAACCGGCGGCGATGGGATTGCGGTCGAGGCAGTAGAAGCCGGCCGCCACGAAGAGCATCAGCGCCGCCTCGGCATAGGTGATCGTCGCCATCTGAATGACGATCGGGTTGCCGAGAACGAGCGCAGCGGCGAGAACTCCTGTCAGCCGCTGCTGCGGCCACGCGATCATCAGCCCGGTCAGGATCAGCATTTCCGCGAGTGCGACGAGATGCGTGGCGGTGTCGCCCACCAGCAGAAAGGCCGGGACGCAGAGCAGTTCATGGAGTTGCGGAAAGGCGGGAAGCCGGTGCTCGGCGAGGAAACGGATTGCGCCGGAGCGCGCGATGGCCCGCACGAAGGGGAGGTGATAGAGCGTTTCATCGAACGCCAGCGGCGGATAGAGCGCGAGGAAAAAGAGGGGGAGGGTGACCAGCGCGACGACCGAGCCGCGCGCGAGTTGGCGGCGGTCCAGCCGGCGGACCGCCGGCGTGATGCCCGCGGCCAGTGCGATGGCCGCGAATGTCCAGAGACTCCAGGGGCGCAGCGCGCCGATCGTGCCGAGCAGGACGAAGAGCTGCCCGGCGATGGCCATTCCCATCACCGCGCGCAGCGCGAGCGGGAGGCGCGGTCCCAGCACCACGGTCCCGGCGGAAGCGGCGACCGCGAGCAGGAGCGACAGGATTGCCGCATGTTCGGCGATGAAGAACACGGCGGCGATGATCGCATGCGCGGTAACGTAGGGGTGCATGCCCGATCTCTCCGTCGTCATTCCGACGTTCAATACGGCATCGATGACGTTGCGCTGCTGCCGCGCCGTGCTGGCGTCGATGCCGCCGGCCACGGAGATCATCGTGGCCGATGACGGCTCGACCGATGGAACCGCGGAGATCCTCGGGCGCGAGGTGCCGGGGGTGACGGTCGTGCGGTTTGAGTCGAACCGCGGCTTCGCACCAGCGGCGAACCGCGGCGCCGGCGCCGCGCACTGCCGCATCATCCTGCTGCTCAACAGCGATGCCCTCGTGGAAGTGGGCGCGCTTGAGGCCATTGTCGCCGCGTTCGATTCCGATCCCACCCTCGGCGTGGCCGGCGCGCGGCTGGTGAACGAAGACGGCACGCCGCAGTGGAGTGGCGGCCGGACGCCGACGCTGCCGTGGATGATCGGCGTCGTCAGCGGCGCGGGTCGGTTTGCGCATTTCTTCCGGCGCCGGCACAGACAAGAGTGTCTGTGCCACATTGATCCTGCCGCCTGTCGAAAGCACGGACACTCTTGTCTGTGCGACGTCGACTGGGTCAGCGGCGCGGCGATGGCCATTCGCCGCGAGGTCTGGGATGCCGCCGGGCCGCTCGACGAACGGTTCCGCTTCTACTGCCAGGACATCGAGCTTTGTCTCCGTGCGCGGAAGGCCGGCTGGCGTGTTGCCGTCGTCGAGAACGCGCGCGTCGTCCACGCCATCGGAGGAACGGTCGCGGGAAAGGGCGCGTTGCGCCACGATCCTGAACGGCTCTGGCCCGACCTGCTCGATTGGGGGACCGCGCACTACGGTCGCCGGTGGTCGGCCGCCGCGCGAATCGCCCTGGTGAGCGCGGCCTGGATGCGCGTCGCCTGGAGCCGTATGTTCCGGCGCGATGAAACGCCCGCGCTCATCCGCGGCGCGCGCGCGCTTCAAAGTAGCGATTCATAGAATCGCAGCAGGCCGCGGGCGAGCGTGTCGTTGTCGTAGCGGTCGATGATGCTGTTCCTTGCCGCGGTGCCGATTCGCGCCGCCGTTTCCGGCTCGTGAAGCAGGCGCGTCACCCCGCCGGCGAAGGCCATCACATCGTCGGCGATGATGATGTCGCGATCGCTCTGAACGTCGATCCCGCCGGCGCCGAGAGCCGTTGCCACAATGGGCTTGGCCAGAGCCATCGCCTCGAGGACCTTGATCCGCATCCCGCCGCCGGCGAAGAGCGGCGCGATGACGACGGACATTCGCTGCAGGAACGCTTCTGCATCATCGACCTGCCCGAGAAAGGCGATGTTCTGTCCGGCGGCGCGACGCCGCAGCCAGTCAGGAGTGCCGCTGCCGGCGAGCGAGAGATGCGCCTCCGGTGTACGCGCGGTCACGCGCGGCCACAGCTCATCGACGATCCACATCACCGCTTCCTGATTCGGACGGAAGTCGAGCGAGCCTATGAAGCCGACCGTGCCCGGCTCCGGCCGTACCTTCGAACGATCCGAAAGCGTGACGCCGCACGGAACGACGTGCATCGGCCTCGTACAGCCGAGCCGTAGAAACTCTTCCCCATCGTTGGCGGAGATCGGGACGATGGCGTCCGGCGTATTGAAATGCCGAACCTCGTACGCACGGAGCGACGCGGCGACGCGACGGAGCGCGAATCGACGCAGTGCGTTGCGCTCGTTCCGCACCAACCCTTCCCAGATCCGGAACTCGACGTTCAGCGAGCGCAGCACCACCCGCGCGTCGCACTCCTCCCGCACGGTCGCGACATACGGCAGGAGAAACGGACTCTCGATCTGCACGACGTCGGGCTTGAACCGCCGCAACGCCGCCCGAATCGCTTCACGGTATTCGCCGGAGAGGAAACGGCTGACGATGAACGGCGTCCCTCGCGAGAACGCCGGCCCGGCCACCCGCGACGTATCGATGTCGACGGTCTGCATCGGCAGCGGCGCCTGGACCCCCTTCGCTCGATGTTTGCGCGGATTCAGCGAAACGATTTCCACACTCGCCCCTGCGTGCAGCAGTCCTTCCGCCAGCCGCCCCATGGCAATGCGTCCGCCGTCGATCGGCGGCCAGGGAGGGCGGGGGGTGAGCAGGAGGATCCGCACGTTTATGTGGCGCGGCTGAGGACGGCAAACATGACCATCGAATTGTATCGTCGGGAACGGCTAGCCGGTCTGGGATAGAATTCCCGACTGCCGGACCGGGTCCAGCCGGCAATCATGAGAAAGACTATCTATTTCCTTTTGGTCGTCGTGTCTCTTCCGCTGATCGCGCAGACTCCGTACCTCGTCAAAGACATCAACACGACGAGCTCGAGCGGTACCAAAGGGTCGTCTCCGTCGTGGTTTACGGCTTTTGGTAACCGTATCTTCTTCACGGCAACAACCGACGCCGCCGGAACGGAGCTCTGGAGCACGGACGGAACGAGCAGCGGCACGTCGATGGTGGCCGACATCATCCCCGGCACCGGCAGCTCCAGCCCGGGCGCCCTGGATGTGGTCAACGGCGTGCTTCTATTTGAGGCACGCGATGTCAATCACGGCGTCGAGCTCTGGACAAGCGACGGGACGGCGGCGGGGACCCGCCTCTTCCTGGACATCAATCCCGGACCGACATCATCGTCGCCATTACCGAAAATCGTCTACAAGAACCGGCTGTTGTTCACCGCCGACGACGGAACCAACGGCCGGGAGCTATGGACGACGGACGGAACCGTCGCCGGGACGCGTATGCTCAAGGACATCAGTCCCGGCAGCGCATCGTCATCGCCAACCTCCTTCGTGACCATGGGCGACAGCGTCTACTTCCTCGCCACCGGTGGTCTCTGGAAAACGGACGGTACGGAATCGGGCACAGTGAATGTAACGACCGTCGCGGCGCGCAACATGGTCGGCGCCGGCTCTCAACTTTTCTTCGAGGGATTTACCTCAGCGTCGAATTGGGAGCTATGGGTCAGCGACGGTACAAGCGCCGGTACGCACATGGTCACGGAAATCGCTCCGGGGACGAAAGCCGCGTTCGATAGCGACTACTCCTCGGCCCATGCGACACCGTTCGGCGACCGCATCCTTTTCGTGGCGGACGACGGCGTCCATGGACGGGAATTGTGGATCAGCGACGGCACCCCTGCCGGCACGCACATGGTGCGCGATTTCGTACCCGGTGCCACTGGACTGTGGGATACCGGTTACCTCTCCGTCATCACGTTTGGCAGCCGCGCGTTCCTCTGGGCGTATGACAGCGATCACGGTTGGGAATTGTGGGTGACCGATGGGACGGACGCCGGGACGACTCTATTCGCCGATCTCACTCCTGGACCGGCATCGTCGTTCGATCCCGTCTTCGTCATAGCAAGCGGGAAGCTATTCGTCGCAGCTTACGACCTTGCAGGCGGTTCGAGGCTGTGGGTAACCGACGGGGTAAGCGATCCACAGCCGATCGGAGGACCGGCTCTGGTCTCCGGCAGCAATGGTCTCTGGGCGATCAATGGAAAGGTTTATTTCGCGGGAGCGACGCCGCTGACCGGCATCGAGCCGTGGGTTACCGACGGGACGGATGCAGGGTCGCGAATGATCGCCAACCTGGCGGCTGATCTTGCCCCTTCGTCCAACCCATTACTACTCACGGCGGCAGGCAATCTGCTGTTCTTCAATGCCGGCGAAGTCAATGTCGCTGGATTGTGGCGTTCCGACGGCACGGCGGCCGGGACGTTCAAGGTCAGCGACGAAGGAAATCACGAAGCGCTCATTCCCGTCGGGCCGCTTGTCTTCTTCTATGAGCAGACCATCCCCCAAAAACTGATGATGAGCGACGGCACTCCTGAGGGAACCAGGTCAGCGGATGACTTCCTGAGCCGCTTCAACCCGTTTCCTTTCGGGACGTTCTTTCCTTTTGGCGACACGATTCTTGCGACGGTGTACAACCTGACCTTCAACGAAACGTCGCTCTGGAAAACAACGGCCGCTCCGAATGCCTCCGCGATAAAACTCGGCGCGCAGAACCCCCGCGGACTGGTCGATGGAATCGGACGCCAGTACTTCTACGCAGATGCTGCGAGCCAAAACCTGGGACTGTGGACGACCGACGGCACGCCGGCCGGCACCATTGCGGTCGTACCCGATCTGAACGCCGACTATCAGTCACTAAGCCCTCTCGTGAACGCCGCCGGAACGCTGTTCTTCCTCAAGACCGTTCACAATGAGACGACAAAACTGTGGAAGAGCGACGGGACCATGGACGGAACCGTTCTCGTCAAGGATCTGGCGGTAAGCGCGCCATTGAATGACCTGTTGGCAGCCGCCGGGCACAACGTGTTTTTCAGTATCGCCGACGCTATCTGGGTGAGCGACGGGACAGAAGCAGGGACGCGAGAACTGGTAAAAGTTCCCTATTATGTGTTTCCGAGAGTCGAAGCGCTTTCCGCGGTCGGCGACCGGGTTCTCTTTGTAGGGCACGATGATAGAACCGGATACAGCCTGTGGGGCAGCGACGGCACTCCGGAAGGGACGAAACTGCTCCTCGCCTCCGGTCTGCAGACGACAGAATTCGTCAGTGTCGATGGGACCGTCTACTTTGCGAACAACGATAACGTGCATGGAACGGAGATCTGGACGACGGATGCGACGTTGGAAGGCACCAGGCTTTTTCTCGATCTCGAGCCCGGCCCGGCGAGCTCCGATCCGGGCGGCTTCACGCGCGTTGGCAACCTGCTGTACTTCAGCGCCTATACCTCGGCTACGGGACGTGAATTGTGGGCCCTTCCACTGACCGGGAACCGCCTTTCGATCAACGATGCGAGAGTGACCGAAGGTGATGCGGGCAGCGTCGTGGCCCATTTCACGGTTTCGCTCACGGAGCCGGCAACGCAGAGCGTAACCGTTGATTACGCCACATCCGACGGTACCGCGCATGCGGGCGACGACTATGACGCCGTCTCGGGAACGCTCACATTCGCACCCGGCGAGTCCGCGAAGACCATCGACGTGCATGTGCGAGGCGACGTCCTGCCTGAAAATAACGAGACGTTTTTCATCACCCTGCGCAATGCCAGCGGAGCGCGGGTGACCAAAAGCGAAGCAGTGGGAATCATCGAGGATGACGATCAGATCGCCGACATCAGCGTGGCGTCGAGTTTCCAGGAGGCCGACTTCGCCGTCGGCAATACCGTGACCGTCTCGAACAACGGTCCGCGCGCGGCCACCGACATCGCCCTTAACTTCACGGCCACGCCGGCGAACGGCCGGAGCTATAACGGCTGCGCCGCCGACTGTCCGATCCCGCAGTTGGCTGCCGGTGCATCCACGCCGGCGTATAGCAGCCTCCTGCTTCTGCCGCAGCAGGTATTCATGAGCGTAACGGCGTTCCCGCGTCAGCGCGATCCGCAACTGTCGAACAACAGCGCCATGTGGACCTTCAACGGCACCCGAAACATGGCCATGAACGCCGGATATCTCACCACCGGCGCCACCGCGACCGTCACCGCGAAACTCTTTACCCAGCCGTTGCTCCTTACCTCGTCCGATCCGACCGTTGTCGCCGTGCCCTCGACCATTACGAAGGTGACCGCGGGGCTGGGAACGTTCACGGTAACCGCCCTCAAGCCGGGAAGCTCGACCATCAACGTCGATGGACGACAGTCTCCGCTGGTCGTCACGGTCCTCGCACCGGGCACGCAGCCTCGCTGGCCGGGCGGCGTGACGCTCCTTCCCAACATCACAGGAACGCGCTTTGATCTCCCGATGACCATCACCGTAACCCCTTCCGGAACGGCCCCCATCAGCGGAGCAAGAGCCACAGGGACAGTGACTGTTACGGCAGCGGGGCAGGAACTGGCGCGCATCGTCATCGCGGGACCAGGTGCGATCACGTTCCCCGTGTATCTGCCGTCGTTGGGTCAGGTTCCCTACGTGGTCAGCTACAGCGGCGACGCGAACTTCCTTCCCGATTCCTTGAGTACCTCCGTGTTTGTGAACAGCGGCCAGCTTGTGATGACCGGCGGGCTGGAACGGGTTCCTGGCACGACGGGAACGTACACCGTGACGGTGCACGCCACCGGCTCGCCGCTCGCGGCTCCGACGGGCACACTGTCTATCCGCAACGGCGGAACGGAGGTCGCGAAGGTAACGCTCGTTCCCTCCAGCGGCGGGATCTCCAGTGCGCACGCGACGATCTCCAACCTTCCATCGTCACCGACACTAACCGTCAACTATCCCGGCGACGCCAATTACCAGGCGGGTTCGCAGCAGGTGCGGTTGGTCGAAACGCGCCGTCGATCGGCTGGTCATTGATGATTGCCTCCGCAACTTCCGCCACCCTGTCCCACACCATCCAGTGACCAGCTCCGGGAATGACGTCCAGCGTGGAGCCGGGGATGCGCTCGTGAAGGCGTTGCCCCTGCGCAAGCGGGAAGTGGCGGTCCCGCTCGCCCCATACGATCTGTAGCGGCGTGCGAATCTGGCCGTAGAGCGTTTCGAGCTTCGGTAGCGTTCCTTCGTAACCGGCGCACATCCGGACGATGAAGTCGCGCGCGCCGCGGCGTTGGAAGTGGCGCCATAGCTCGGCGCGGACCTCGGCGGGCAATTCCGAGACCGAGGTTGATAGCGCGCGGTGGAAGACCAGACGAGGGAAGTGACGGAGGAGCAGGCTGTTGATGCGGAAGCGTCGAAGCAGGTCGATCTCCCATGAGGTGCGGTCGGACGGCATGACCAGCGAATTCATGACGATGATCCGTTCGACACGCGCAGGGTCGGTGGCGGCGAGCGCCAGCGCGGCCTGGCCGCCCATGTCGTGGCCGGCGACCGTGGCGCGCGTGAGCTGCCAGTGATCGAGAAGACGGACGATGCGGCGGGCCAGGTCGAAGGGCGTTGCGCCGCCGCTCCAGGCCTCGCTTCCACCGATTCCCGGCCAGTCGAAGGCGATCACGTCGAAGCGGGCCGCGAGCAGCGGCGCAAGAGCGCTCCAGATCTGCAGCGTGTCGGGATAGCCGTGAAGCAGGACAAGTGGAGGGCCACTGCCGAGGCGCGCCATGCGCACGCGCTTGCCATCGACGACGTCATACGCTTCCGTCAGCATCGATCCTCGATCAGCGCCTCGGCGGCGAGAACGCCGGAGATCGCGCAGAAGCTGATCCACTGGCCGGGATGCGTCGATGATCCGGCGAGATAGAGGCCGCGGGCGTCGGGAGATCGGTGGGCGATCCGCCCTCGGCGCATCTGCGATTTGGTCATGACGACGTTCATGCTGTCGCGGTAGAGCGTGTACTCGGAGCCCCATTGCCGAGGCGTGCGGTGGAGGAGAACGTCGGCGCGCTCGATCCCATCCCGCCACCACGGCTCGGCGAGCGCGGCATCGAGCGAGTCGCTGTTCGGAAGGATCAGCCGCGCCGTCTCACCGCGCGCGACCAGGACGCGGCATGGAAAGTCGCCGCCGAGGCGGAAGCGGAGGTAGGGGAGAGTTGCCGGCGCCGTGATGCGCATGTACGCGCAGGAGCCGGGCGATTGCAGGGGGAGTCTGCGTAGCCGCTCCCGCGTTCGGCGCGGAGTGGTATCGAGGAGATCGACGTAGGTGCCGACCGCGCTGTGATTGGAGATGACGGCATCGGCGTCGGTCATTTCGTCGCCGATGCGGATACCCCGGCCGGCCACGATCGCTGTCACGCGCGCCCCGAAACGGAAGCGGACGCCGCGCGACGTCGCGGCGTCGCGCAGCGCGCGAGCGATCGCGGATGTTCCGCCACGCGGTACCCAGGCTCCGTGTTCGTGGATCAGCGCCGGGACGAACGCCATCGGGCTCGGCGCGGCATCGAGCGATTGTCCGGCGATGTGCGTCCAGATCGTGAGTGCTTCGATCGCACGCGGGCGGAGGCGGCTGCGCTTCATGACTGTTGCCAGCGATTGCAGGAGGAAAGGCGATGCGCCGAGGGCGCCGTGGCGGACAAGCGTGAACAGGTTGGGACGCGATACGCGAAGCATCGGCGTCAACTGCCGGTATCGCTTCGCCATCGATGCGACGAAGGCGGGGTACGAGGGGCCGAGCTCGCGTGCGGTGCGACCGACATCCGCATGGATCCGAATCGTCTCGCCGTCCGGCCAGCTCACTTCGTAGACAACGTCATCGAGGCGATCGAGCGGCGGAAGCGGCACGCCGAGGCGGCCGAACGCCCATTCCAGGCCGGGGCGGTCGAGGAGGATGTAGGGACCGGCATCGAACGTGAGTCCATCGGCTTCCACCGCGCCGGCAAGGCCTCCGCAATCGCTGCGCGCCTCGTAGATAGTGACGTCGTGACCGGCAGCGGCAACCCCCGCCGCCGCGGCGAGACCGCCGATCCCGGATCCGATGACTGCGACTCTCATCGCCGGTGGTGGAGACCGATCAGTCGGCGCATGGCGCCGCGCCCAAACTGTAGCAGGGCGCTCTCGCCGGTCAGGGGCGGGAACGCGGCCGTGTCCATCTCGGGGGTGAAGAGCGACCCGCGGCCGCTTCCGAGAACGTAAACCGGGTACGCCATCGCGCTCAGCATGGCCCGGACTTCGTTGTCGTACGGGCCGCGCCATTGCGCGAGCGGCTCGTCGGTGCCGTTGATGCGCAGATCGCGCGACGGCTCACCGAACCAATGCACCGCCGCGCGCAGCATGCTGTCGGCGCGCGTCTCGGTCACCCCCATGTGGCGCATGGCCACGAGATCGACCGCGAGCGCATCGTCGCCCGCGTAGAGGCGGTGCGGCGTCCGCGGACGCGGGCAGCCCATGGCGCCGATAATGCCGTCGGCGGCGCTGTCGCAGGCGTCGATCAGCGCGAAGTCGGGAGGGAAATCGGCCAGCAGCATCATGATGGCGGTCTGGCGTTGGGCCTGCCGCTCGCAGAAGAGATAGTGATCGCAGCGTCCGCCGATCCATTCGCAATTGGCGACGCTGAGATAGGCGAGCTCGATGGGATGGCTGCGCATCTTGGCGAACGAGATCCTGAAGTCGGCGTCGCGCCACGTTCGGGCGATGGTGGTCTGCGCCAGGCCGCGCGAGTAGCTGTGCACGACCTGTTCGGAGGAGGCGTCGACGATCCGGTAGGCGTCGGAGCCGTAGCCGAGGTAGCGTGCCACGTTGGCGACGGAACGGTTCGCGTAGAAATTGTCGTAGATGTTCTCCGACTCGATCACCGATACGTCGTCGACGCCGGCTTCGTGGAGCAAGCGGGCCAGCTCGTCGAGGAGGTCGGGGTCGGTGATGTGGGATCGGTCGTTTCGGTCGTAGCCGAGCATGAAGGTCGGCTTGATGGCCACCGACTTCCTGCCGGCGACGCGCTCGGCCAGCTTCGCATCCGCGAGGATCTGCCGGAGGGCGGCGCGTTTGTCTTTGACGCGTGTTGCGACATGCACTGTTCCACCCGCGCCGAGCGGATGCGATGCACGAAGCGCCCGCGGAAGGAAGTTTTCTCCGATGGCGCCGATCTTCGAGGCCAGCGTTTCGACGCTCTCCTCCGGCGCGAGGCCATCGTCGTCGTCCAGGGCGGCGAAGAGCACCTCGAAGATCTGCTGATGACGGATTTCGTCGTCGGTGATGCGCCGGAAGTCGGCGAGCAGCGAGGAAGGGAAGGAATCGTCGGCGGCGGTGAGCTCACAAATGCGGCCCCAGCAGCGTGCGGCGGTCTTCTCGGCGTCGACGTTGTATTCGCAGAAACTGCGGAAGGGACCGTAGTTGAGCGCTTCGCGGACGCCGCGGGGCACCTGCCCCGTGAGCGTGCCGGCTGTGGTGATGGCGGTCGCGGCGAAGCGCGACAGAGGAGCATCGCGCCAGCGGGCGTTTTGACGGACCGACGATGCCCATCCGCCGACCGCTCCCGCGAACTGACGGACATACGCTCTCCCCCGCGCCGCCAGGCTCCCTCCTCGGAGGATGGCACCGCGGATGTAGATGGTGTGCATCTCCTCGTCTTTCCAAGCCCACACCAGTGCGTGGCGGACCAGCTCGCGGACGCCGTCATCGATCGGCATGCGCGCCAGCCGCTCGACGATTGTCGTCTCGCGATAGGCGATGGAGACGATCTCCTCGCGCTCCAGCGCCAGCAGAAAGAGGCGCATCAGCTCCTCGTGCGGTGTGTTCGCATAGAGCACGCGCAGCCGCCCCAACTCCCGCTCGAATTCCTCGTAGATGGCGGACACGATGGCAGTCTAACGTCCGAAAAGGCTTTAACCACAGAGACACTGAGAACACAGAGAAATACGAGCCTCTGTGATCTCAGTGTCTCTGTGGTTTAAAGCCTTTGGCCTTTTCGCCATCTCCGCACACCTACGCCGACCACCAGCAACGCCAGCGTCCCCAGCGAGATCACCCGTCCGCGCACGAACGCGTCCGGCAGATAGACGACTTGCAGGTGATGGCGGCCGACGGGGAGGTACACCGAGAGGAAGGCGCGGTTGGCTTGGTCGAGCTTGACGCGGCGGCCGTCGATGTAGGCGCGCCAGCCGGGCCACCCAGTTTCGGTGATGACGATGCGGGCTGGGGCGTGGACATCGGCGTCGATCTCGTAGCGGGAGCCGACGCGCTGGGTGTGGAGGACGGCGTTGCCGTTGTCGATCAGTTGCGGCGGGACGTCGTGGGTGAGTATCCACGCTTCGTCGGCGAAGTCGGTGGCGGCGGACATTTCCTCGAGCGTCCGCGGGTCGCTGTCGATGAAGCGGATGCGGCGGGGGACGAAGACGCGGGGGAGGGCGTGGGTGTTTTCGATCAGGCGAGAGGTGCGGTCGTCGGCGACGAGGCGCCAGCCGGCGGGCGGGTCCATCGTGCGCGGCGTGATGGCGTGGCGGACGCCGAGGAAGGAGAGGAAGGGGAGAGAGAGATCGGTGATGTCGTGGTAGGTCCGCTTCTGATCGGGACACCACAGCTTCATCGTCTCCACGTAGGGGTAGTAGGTCATGGCCGAGTAGCCGCGGACGTCCTCCAGGCCGTACATGCCGGCCACGTTCGGTATGACCATGTTGCCGATCGCGGTGAAGCGGTAGAGCGGATCGCGGCGGATGGCGGCGATGAGCGGAACGGAGGGGTAGAACATCCGTTGCGGGATCACTGGATGGATGTTGCTGTCCTCGACGAAACGTTGTCCGGCGATGGCGGCGACGATCACGATCACTGCTACGCGGCGTGACGATGCGCCGAGCGCGGTGAAGAGAAGTGCCAGGCCGATCAGCTCCGCGGCGGCGCCGGCGATGAGCAGTTTCGGATCGACGCCGAGCAAGATCTGCATCCGCCAGAACGAGGCGGTGGCGATCGCCAGCATTGCTGTTACAAGAAGAACGATGCGCCGGTCGCGGCGCGTGAAGGCGTCGAATGCCATCGATGCCAGAAGCGAGAACGTCAGCGCGGCGGCGAAGCCGAGCCGGTCGTTCACGGCGATCTTGAAGAGTGGGAGCTCCCGCAGCAGCCCGTCGACAGGCGGTGCTTTCCAACTGGCGAGGAGCGCGATGACGCAGAGTCCGCCGAAGAACTGGACCTCGCGGCGGCGCCAGAGTCGGAGACCGGCAATCAAGGCCAGGGCCAGCGTCACGCTTCCGACCCGTGCCAGTCCGAAGTCCAACTCGCCGGTCGGCGTATGCCACGACGCGCCGCCGTAGTAGGGGATGAACGTGGCCCGAACGGCCTTCCAGATCTCGTGCGCGGCGGCGGGCGGAGGCGGGGTCTGGCGGATGAGGTAGTCGAAGGAGTAGGGGAGCGCGGCCAGAAACGGCATCAGCGAGACAGCGGTCAGGAGCAATGCTATCCCGCCGGCGGCGAGGGCGATGGCCGTCGGCCGCTGCCATTCGCGCCACACGGGAATGAGCTCAAAGACGCCGTAAAGCATGCCGATGGCGGCGACGTGCAGCATCGTCTCCGGATGGCCGAAGACGATCAGCAGCACGAACGAAATCGTCAGCAGCGAAAAGGCGGCCATGTCGCGGCCGCGCACGACGCGGCGCACGGCCAGCAGCACGAACGGCAGCACAGTCCAGCTTCGCCCATGGGGCCAGGTCCCGAAGAAGGCCATGGCGCTGCAGAGCGAGAAGGCGGCCGCGGCGACGAGCGACGCCTCTTCACTGCATTCGAGCTCGCGGGCCAAGGCGAAGGTGAAGAGCGCGGCCAGGAAGAAGATCATCGCCGCGGTGAAGGTCGCGGCCAGGCCGAGCGAGAGCAGCAGCGCGATCAGGTTCAGCGGATTGAGCGGCGCCGCCTGCATGCTGGCGGCGAGCACTTCGCCGGAATTCATGGCCGGGTTCCAGAGCGGCCACTGGTGCTGTGCGAACGATTCCCGCACCATCTGCTGCCACGGCACCATCTGCAGCACATGGTCGACGAGCAGTCCGTTGTGCGCGGTGGTGAATCCGTATTCCTTGGCGTAGTCGCTGAACGGCTGGCTGAGAAAGAGGATGTCGTAGCCGCCGTAGACGCGGTTGGTCACCAGCGCCGGCCCGACGAAGAGGAACGGCAGGAGGATCAGCACCAGCGCCGCGCCACGGGAGAGCGGCGTGACCCAACGTCTCCAGACCAGAAGCGTGACGACGGCAACAGTCAGGTAGAGCAGGAGCGCCGTCGGCACGCAGGAAGTATAGGAGGACGGTCTCTTCGCCTTCCACTTCGCGCCTTCGCGTCTTCGCGTGAAATCCGATCTCACGCGAAGCCGCGAAGCCGCGAAGGCTACTGTCCCTCGATCCGGATCGGCCGGATGAAGGTCTGATCGGTCGACTTGTTGTCGATGTAGCTTGCCCAGGCGTAGACGAGGTCGGAGGGGGTGGTGGCCAGTTGCAGGTAGGCGTTCGTCTGGGGAGCGACGCCGAGGTCGGCGAGGATGCGTTCGATGAAGACAGGCTGGCCGGGCCGGACCAGGTAGAGGTTCAGATCCGGAAGGAGCTGCGTGCTGCCCCAGGCCAGAGCGATGACGACGGCGTCCACACGTCCAACGTTGACGAAGCCGGCATTCGTGCGGAACTTGTCGTTCTCGCTGAGACCCTGGAGGATGACGCCATTCGCTCCGATCAGGTCATCCGATCCGAACGACGGGATGAACTGGCCAAGGGTGCCGAGCACTCCGCGGTCGTTGTAGGTGCGTGCCCAGGCTGTGACGGGGTTGTCGCTCGTCAGCATCAACGTTCCCTCGGTATTGTTGTTGTTGAACAGGTCGCCGATCACATTGCCGTAGAAACGCGATTCGCCCGGTCCCAGCACGAGGTCGGTATTCTGGAACGGCGTCGTCTGTCCGCTGATCATGAGGATGATGTGCACGTGCGCGGTAGTGCTTTGGTGATTGGACAGCGACAGCGAGGAAGGGAAGAAGGTGCCGCCGGCGCCCGGCAGGGAACCGACGCCGTCGATCCATTGGGTCGTCCTCGCCGGAAGCGCGGTGATGAAGATCGGATCGGAGGTGATGTTGTCGAGTTTCGAGGCGTACATGGCGTAGGTGCCGCTGCCCGTGGCGCGCACGCTGAACTGCGGCACGTTGCCGAGGCCCGCGGCGGCCTATATGGCACCGATCTGAATCGAGGAGTGCGCAGGCGCCGTTGCCTGAATGTCGTTTCCGATCTTCACACCGGCGGGATTGAATAGCGAGAGCGTGGCTGTCAGAGCGCTCGCACCGAAGTTCACGATGCCGACATTCGTCCGGCTCGCGGAATCACCGGCCAGTCCGTCGATCCAAGACTCGCCCGTCGGCGTCGATGGGATCGGCATGGCCTGGATGAACTGGCCGAAGGTACCGCCGGACGTGTCGTTAAAGGTTCGCGCCGTGACGATCGGGATGGCTGCCGTGTCATCCGCTTCGACGATGGCCACGCCGCCGGTGTTGGCGGTGGCGTGAAAGGCGTCAGTCAGGAGGTCATCGAACGTCATCATTGTGTGTGGCGCGATCGTGATCGGATTGGTATCGACCGCCCCCGCGCTCGTGAATCCCGCTCCGGGAACGAAGCGCAACCGCACAACGATCGGCGTGTCGTTCGGATTGGTCATCCACAACGAGGTATGAAAGAACGACCCGGCGACGCCTGCGACTTTCGCAAGCCGGGGACGACGAGCACCGGTGTCGTCGTCAGGTTCTGCGCTGAGAGAGTCGTCAGAGAGAGGGCGAGCGTGAGCGCGATCGTCAGGGTCTTCATTGTGTGGCGAGGGTACCGTTCGGCATCAGATCGGCGGTTATCGGGGAGTGAGGGTTATGTGAGGATTTTGTCCGGAGAGCACTCGACTGCCTCGGACCATTGCCGGATGGACGTCAATCGAGGATACTGATCGCGGTCCTTCCCAACTATTCGAGTGCCGAGATCGTCATGACGAACGACAAACGCTCTGAGCCTGTAGCCTACAAAGGAGTGATGGTCTCCAGCACGTTTACGGATCTCGTCCAGCATCGAGAGGCATTGATCAAGGCGATCGACAAGCAGAAGTTGAAGGCTGTGGCGATGGAGAACGACTCGGCGCTGCCTGCGATCGATCTCATAGACTCGTCCCTCCAGATGGTGCGTGACGCCGCGGCGTACATCGGTGTCATCAGTCACAAGTACGGCCAGATTCCGGAGTGCCCCAAGCGGAACCCGAAGGGACTTTCCGTGACGGAGCTCGAATTCAACGAAGCGCGACGGCTCGGTCGTCCGGTGCTCCTTTTCATCATGGGAGACGGCCATGATGTGAAGAAGGGTGATGTCGAGATCGAACCGGACAAGATCACGAAGCTTGCGGCGTTCCGCGAGAACGCGAAGCTTATGAAATCCGACTCTGCTGTTCATCGCGTCTACAAGGTTTTCAATAGCCTTCACGAGTTCGAAGTGGTGGCGATGCAATCAGTCGCTGAACTTCGCCGCTATCTCGATCAGCCGGCTGAGTCGACAGCTGAGCGCCGAGAAGTCGCCAATACAGGCGAATCCGACCCTATCCCGATGCCTCCGGCTTTCTATGCCGAGCCGCCGTATATCGGATCACACAAGTTCGTTGGACGTGAGGCGCAGCTCGAAACATTGAGCGACTGGGCCGCGGCCGCCGACCCACACCCGGTACTCCTGTTCGAAGCCATCGGAGGCGCTGGCAAGAGCATGCTCACTTGGGAGTGGACGACCCAACACGCCATGGCAGTCCGCGATGATTGGGCAGGACGTTTCTGGTATTCGTTCTATGAAAAGGGCGCCGTGATGGCCGATTTCTGCCAGCGGGCGCTCGCCTATATCACTGAACGACCGCTCGAAGCGTTTCGAAAGAAGAAGACGCTCGAGCTGAGCGAACTACTCCTCCACCAGCTTCGGGCGCGACGTTGGCTGATCGTCCTAGACGGGCTTGAACGCGTGCTCGTCGCCTATCACCGTTTCGATGCCGCGCGGCTTGCCGACGAGGAGGCGGGCACCACCGACAAGATCGCCCAGCGTGATCCCTGCGCGGCCATCCGGCCAGAGGACGACGACCTTCTACGCGCCCTCGCCTCAGCGGCTCCATCTAAGCTCCTACTCACGTCCCGTCTCGTTCCCCGTGTCCTTCTCAACTCCGCTAACCAGCCGATTTCCGGCGTACTTCACGAACGACTCCCCGGCCTCCGCCCTGCCGACGCCGAGGCACTTCTGCGCTCGTGTGGTATCACCGGCACTTCGCAGGACATTCAGAACTACCTAAAGAGCCATTGCGACTGCCACCCGCTCGTGACTGGGGTACTGGCGGGCCTTATCAACGATTACCTTGCCGACCGCGGAAATTTTGACTCATGGTCGGCTGATCGTGACGGAGGCGCGGCACTCAACCTCAACGATCTCAATCTTGTGCAGAAGCGAAACCATATCCTTCGCGCCGCACTCGATGCCCTGCCGCCGAAAGGGCGGCAGCTTCTTTCGACGCTGGCCCTGCTGTCAGAAGCAGTCGATTACGCCACGCTCAGCGCCTTCAATCCCCACCTTCCTCCCGAACCAGACGAAGTGGATGTACCGGGAAAACCGCAGGACAGTTGGCGGTGGGAAGGCATGTCTGACGACGAGAAGGCTCAAGCCCAGCGGGCTTATCAGACTGACCTTCAACGCCGAGCGGAATATGAACAGGCAATTGCCGCTCGGCATCAGTCAGCAGCGTTTATCGCAGCACCTCATGAGTTGAAGAAAACCGTGCTCGACATGGAACGCCGTGGCTTATTGCAGTACGACGCTCAGGTTAAGCGCTACGACCTTCATCCAGTGGTGCGAGGGATCGCAGCCGGCGGTCTCAGGCAGGAGGAACGGGAGCGATATGGCCAGCGCGTCGTAGATCACTTCACTCAGCTAGGACATAGCCCATACGACGAGGCAGAGACTATAGACGATCTTCGCGACGGCCTTCACGTCACCCGTACACTGCTCCAGATGAGCCGCATTCAAGAAGCCTTTTATACCTATTGGGGTGACTTGTCGAATGCCCTGTTTTTTAATCTCGAGGCCTTCCCTAGTGTCCTTTCTTTGCTCCGCCCATTCTTTCCCGACGGCTGGGGCGCCTTACCAAGTGGCCTTCTTGAAAGTGATGCTGCAAAATTAACAAATGACGCGGCGTATGCTTTGGACGAAATAGGAGAGACGGAAGAAGCCATAGCGGCGTATGCCGTTTCTATTCAGGCAGGTGTAAGGCAGAAAAATTTCTCCGCACTGGCTAGCAGAGTGTTCAATGTCTCCTATCCGTTACTGGCGCAAAACCGCATTGCTGCAGAAGGACGTTGCATTCTGATCGCTTTCGAGCTTGCCACGCTATTGGACGATCAGGAGGATCTATTTATGGCTCGACTCTATCGTTTCAGACAGCTCACTAGAATCGGGCTATGGTCGGATGCAAAGGAGATGTGGATACTGCTTGACTCAATGGGCCGACATTGGACACGAACAAGATACCGACCTGGCTTTGCAGAACTGGAATTCGCGCGTTTCCTGTTTGCTCGGGGGAAATTAAGCGAAGGGCCACTGAACCAAGCAGAGGTTCTGGCCAAGGCAGGCAGGAATCGCGCGGCGATTCGGTTGCTCGAACGCCTTAGAGGAACGTGGCAACTTGAGCAGTGCCAGTGGGAACCCGCCGCTGCGAGCTTGAATGAAGCTGTGCGGATGGCGCACGATGTCGAGCAGATCGACGAAATAGCGGAAACTCAACTCGCCCTAGCCAACTTCCAACTCGGCCGGCTCGCCATTCCTGGGCAGGAAGCCGAACAGTTGAGCAGAGCCAGAAATCCCGCGCACGGCGACCTCGCCGCCCTGTGGCTCGCCATCGGCGACTCCGATCAGGCAAAGAATCACGCACTCGCAGCGTACAAATGGGCTTGGGCTGACGGCGAGCCCTTTGTCCACCGCTACGAATTGAACAAAGCCCGCGGCCTGCTCGAACAGCTTGACGTGGAGATCCCTGACTTGCCGCATTACGATCCCGCCAAAGATGAAAAACTGTCGTGGGAGGATGACGTGGCCGCTGCGATCGAGAGGCTACGGACAGAGAAAAGCAATGAGGGCCTTGAAGCGGAACCGTAATTGGAAACGAAGAGTTCACTGCTGCTCTAACCTCCCAACCGCAAGCGACCCCTCTTCCTCTTACCCCCTCTTCAACCGATACCCAATCGTGGGCGCCGTCAATATGTGCTCCGGCATCCGGGGATTGTCTTCCAGCTTCCTTCGCAACTCCGCGATGTGCGTATCGATCGTCCTCGTGATCACCGAATCTGCGTAGCCCCAGACGGCGCGCATCAGGTCGAGGCGGGGGACGACGACGTTCTCCTTTTCGAGTAGCGCGGCGAGGAGGTCGAACTCTTTGCGCGAGAGGGAGACCGCTTCGCCGCGCTTGGTTACCGTGCGGCTGGCGAAGTCGACGATCACGTCGCCGAAGCTGCCGATACGGCGTTCGACGGCCGGGGCGCCGCGGCGGAGGACGGCTTCCACTCGGGCCAGCAGCTCCAGCAGGGCGAAGGGTTTGGTGACGTAGTCGTCGGCGCCCATCTTCAGGCCGCGCACCTTTTCGGACTCGTCGCCCTTGGCGGTGAGGATGAGGATCGGCAGGGTCAGGCCGGCGTCGCGGATGCTGCGGAGGACGCGGAAGCCGTCGAGCTTCGGGAGCATGAAGTCGAGGATCATCAGATCGGGGGGCGACTGCAGGGCGGCGTCGAGACCGGCCTGGCCGTCGGTGGCGACGTCGATGGCGTAGCCTTCGATCTCCAGGTTGTTGCGCAGTCCGAAGGCCAGCTCGGCGTTGTCTTCGACGATCAGGATCCGTTTCATGCGATCGCCTCCGAAGCATCGATCGGCGCTTCGACGACGAAGCGTGCACCGCCGCCGTCCGCGTTCTCGACCCAGCAGCGCCCGCCGTGGCCGGCGATGATCTCGCGGACGATGGCCAGGCCGATGCCGCTGCCAGACTTGTGTGTGCCTCGGTCGCGATCGAGCCGATGGAATCGCAGCCAGATCGATTCGCGCTCGCCGGCCGGCACGCCCGGCCCTTCGTCTTCCACTTCGAGCCGGATCATCGTCTTCTGCGCAGACAAGCGCACATGCACCGTCTGTCCCGGCGGTCCGTACTTGACGGCGTTGTCGAGCATGTTCGTCAGCACCTGCTTCCAGGCTTCGCCGTCGACGCGGGCGTGAAGGCGCGGCGGCGTATCGACGGTGATGACCACATCGCGCCGCATCGCCAGCGGCGCGAAAGCGTCGACCGCGTCGGCGACGAGCGCTTCCATGTCGCAGTCGTCGATCGCCGGCGGGATGTTCGCGTGCGGGCCGCGCGAGAGGAAGAGCACGTTGTCGACGAGGTTGGTCAGCCGTTGGGACTCCTCGCTGATGATGCGCAGCGAGCGCTGTCGCTCATCGGCCGACCGGACGCGGTCGAGGAGCAGGGTCTCGGAGAACATCCGGATCTGCGTGAGCGGCGTGCGCAGCTCGTGGGAAACGCCGGAGACGAAGTCGGAGCGGATGTGGGCCAGTTGCCGTTCGCGGCGCAGGACGATGAAGGCCGCGCCGAGCACCAGGGAGCTCGTCAGCAGCATGACGATGAGCAGCGGCAGGCGCGAGCGGGGGAGGCCGCCGGGGATGAGTGCGGGGATGGCCCGCGGTGCGAAGGAGCACTGCACGGTCAGTCCGCGGACGGCGTCGCCGTAGTCATCATGAGGTGGCATCGTCACGCCGAACGCTTCGTCGAATGTCCCAGCCGTGCGGAAGATCTCCTGACGGCCGCGCGCCATGCGGATGAAGACGTCGGCGTTGGTGAGGTGGCCGCCGCCGAGGACGCCGGGAAAGACGGAGCGGCGGGAAAAGGCGCGGGCGGCGAGCGTACCGAGAGCCGATTCATGAACAGTGAAGGCGAAGATCCGGCCCTGCGTGAGTTGGGCGGTGCCATAGACGAGGAGGTGCTCGCCGTCGTTCAGGGTGACGCGGAGCGTGGCCTGATCGCCGTCCGCGTAGCGCTTGCGGACGATGGCAGGGAACGTCTGCAGTGCCCAGGTTCGAAGCGGCTCCGGAAGCGGCGGAGTGACCGTGCCGTGGTCTGCGTCGACGAGGAAGATGCGGTCGATGACGAAGGCAACGTCCGATACCTGGTCATCCGAGGCCAGGCCGTCGATGGACGGGAGGAGGTTGTAGTCGAGCAGGTGCCTGGCGATTGCGCGCTGCAGCGGTGTCGAGGCGAACATCTCGAATTCAAAGACCGTGCGGCGCAGGAGATCGTCCCCGAGGACGGAGGCATCATCGCGAAGGGCCCGCTGCACCGCCGCGCGGTGGGCGCGCTCGGCGCTCACGGCCTCGAAGGTGAGGCCGGCGGTGAGCACCATGGCCGTGACCAGCAGGCCTAGAAGGACCAGCGTGCCGGCGTTGGATCGGTCGAAGGGGATCACGTCCGCTGACTCTAGCAGCGGCGGGAGCACGTGGAACGGCGGTGGGAAGAGGCTGACAAAATCCTTGCAAGGAGACGAGGTTCGTGACGGCAACCACCATTTCCGTCACGACGTATGATATCGAGCGATGGAGGATGTCATGATCAAGCTGCGGTTCCTCATCGTCGCCGCCCTCGTCGTCACTCCCGCCTTCGCCCAGCCGAAACCGTCACCGAGGCTTGCCGATCTGAAGTCCTTCACCGGCACCTGGCGGTGCAGTGGCAAGGCGTTCGCCTCGGCGTGGGGACCGGAGCATGCCACCAGGGCCACGATCCATGTCGTCTGGGCGCTCCGCGGATACTGGCTGGCGATCGATTACAAGGAAGAGAAGAGCGCCCGGAATCCTCATCCTGCGGAGGGGACGGTCCATTGGGGCTATGACGAAGGAACACAGAAGCTCACCGGCTACGCGGTCGACAACGGCGGAGGCCACAGCACGGTTGAATCGACGGGATGGGAAGGCGACACCATCGTCTGGAGCGGCCCGATGCACGCCGGAGGTATGACCATCCCGTCGCGCAATACGTTCGTGAAGAAAAGCGCGACAGAGATCCGACACACCACCGAGGCCGAGATCGAGGGTACGTGGCAGACGTTCGATGCGGAGACGTGCAGGAAGCGGTGATTGATCGCGCGGGCAATCAATCACCGCCCGTCGTCCGCCATCAACTCCGGAACCGCTCCGGCACGTCGATTACGCCCAGGGCCTGGCCGTTCCCGCGCTCGAAGACGATGCGGTCCTGCTGGCGCGACCATTCGCCGTGCTGGACGGGGATGGCCGGGTCGGTTACCGGCACCGGCTCCATCGCCGCAATCGCCGCACTCGGGGCCTCGGCGATGAAGAGCTGGTAGTTGCCGTTCGGGCCGGTGAGCCGGTTCGACTCGTAGAGAATCCATTGTCCGTCCGGCGACCAGTTCGGCGAACGCCCCTGTTGCGGATTGAGCTGGGTCGCGCCGAGTGACGGAGGCTTTACGGTCCAGATTTGATTGAAATCCTCGTTGTACGGTCCGATGGTTCCCGCGAACGCCACGGGGGCGTTGGTCCCTCCCGGCGCGGCCGTCGGCCGTCCGGCACAGAAGTTGTCCATCGAGGTGAGCTGCACCGGATCGGCGCTTCCGTCGACGGTCAGCCGCCAGAGCGCGTGAAAATGCCGGTTGCCTGAATCGACGACCACGATCGACTGCAGGTCCTCATACCACGAGGGGTAGGTCGAGTGCGTCAGCGTGCCGTGGTTGGGCAACTGGCGAAGGTTCGTTCCGTCGCTCTCGATCAGCCAGATCGTGCTGACGTTGTCGTTCTTATTCTGGCCGCCGAAAGCGATCGTGCAGGGACTCCACGACCAGTCTGCCCGCGAGGGGACCAGAGTCTCGGTCCCGGCCAGCAACAGGCGCGGCGTCCCGCCGTTCGATCCGATGATCAGCAGGTCATTGCCGATCTGATACACCACTTCCGAGCCATCACGCGAAAACGAAGGACGGTCGCCGCCGTCCGGGGCAATCCATTTGACAGGTGGATAGGTCGTCATCACAGCCTCCTGAGAATGTAAGGAGGGACAGGGAGGGGCGGTTTTCCAGGGAGGCGGTGGATTAGTAGATTAGTGGATCAGTAAACCAGAGGGGCGATGTTCCTAATCTACTGATCGACTAATCCACTGCTCCTCTACGTCGCCCGCGTGAACAACTGCCGCTGGCTCACCTGATACGCGGCCGCGCGGATGGTCTCGCGGACGTTGCGCGGGTTGTGGACGCCGCGCAGGACGGTCACGGGGAGCGCCTTGTCGGACGAGACGAGGGTCACGTTGCCGATGCCGAGGAGGCGTTCGGTGAAGGGCTGGAAGAATTGGGTGTCGTCGAGGGAGCGGAGATCGATCTCGCTCACGCTCTTCGAGAGCATCCCCTGCTCGATCAGGATGCGCTGGTTGGTGACCGTGTAGTGGGTGCTCTGCAGCCGCAGCATGGCGATGAGAAATGCGATGAGCTGCCAGAGGGCGATGACCGCCGCAAGCAACCAGCCGATCTTCGTGATGCGGCTGCTCATCTCCAGGTCCGCCGTTTGGGATGCGGCGAAAATGGCCACGGCAGGGATCACGATTAGGGCCAGGATCATCGCCACCACCTTCCCGATGAGCACGCGCCACGATGGCGATCCTTTCCACAACGTCTCCTCTGCCATCGGTACCGCGGCCGGAACGGCCATGGCCGCGGAACCGGGAGCGAACGGGTGCCCGCAATGCGGACAGGAGGTGGCAAGCGTGGAGACATCGCGGCCGCAGTCGGGGCAAGTGATGACTGGCATGGCGGGATTGTAGCTGGGTTGGAGAGTTGCTGGGTTGCTGGGTTACTGAGTTGCTTGGCCGCTGTTCACCAATCAGCCCTGCAACCCAGTAACCTGCAACTCAGCAATACGTATCATTCAGCGATGATCGGCCCGGCAATTCTGTTGGCACTGGCAGTCGCTGCCGCACCGGAGCCGGTGATCGAGAATCAGTCTCCGGTCGTTTCTCCGGACGGATCGAAGATCGCATTTCTCTCGAATCGTGACGGCCAGCCTGATGTGTATGTGATGCGGTCGGATGGGACGAACGTCATACGCCTCACGCATACCGAGGAGCAGGAGTCGGCGCCGTATTGGTCCCCGGACAGCAAACGTATCCGCTTTGCCGTGTCCGGAAAGGACGGCAGCCGCATCGACTCGATCGACGCCGACGGCAGCAACCAGACGATGATCGGCACAGTCCCGGGACGGGTGGTCGGTCTCAATCGCGGCGGAACCCGCGTCTTCGTCGCCCGCGGGACGTGGACCGAGGTGACGTTGCTGCTGACGGATCTCGACGGATCGCATCCGAAGCAGCTCACCGATGGCTCCTCGGTGGCCTGGAATCCGAAGTGGTCGCCCGACGGAAAAGCGATCGCCTATACCGGGAGAGACGCTGGCGGCATCCTGCATATCTACATCATGGACGCGGACGGCGCGCACCCGCGGCAACTGACGCACATCGACGCTTCCGAGGGTCAAGGACAATGCCCGGCATGGTCCCCGGACGGCCGCCGTCTGGCCATTCAAACAACAAAAAAAGATGGCCCGGGGCACGTCTGGATCATCGACTATCCCAGCGGCACCGCCCACAAACTCGCCGCTCATGAGACAACGTTCGAAGACGAGTTGCCGGTCTGGTTTCCGGACGGAAAACGGCTGGCCTTCCAGAGCAACCGCAGCGGGCGGATGGAGGTGTGGACGATGAACGCGGATGGGACGCAACTGCGGCAACTGACGGGGGCGCCGGCTTCCGTCGCGGTTCACTGACTTACGACAGCGCCCCGGAAGAGAGTGTCGAGTCGGCGGCTGGTGATTTTAGCCGGCGAAGCTGGCTTAAGGTCGTAGCCCCCGGCTTCAGTCGGGGGAAACGCGGGCATCAAATTGTTCCGAGTCCGCTTCAGCGGGCGACAGAGATGTCGTCGATCACCGCGCTTGCCTAGCAAACCAGCAGCCGATGTGGCATGGCACAGACACTCTTGTCTGTGCCTTTTCAACTCGCGGTGCCGGAAACTGGATCCACGATTCTCCTCCCGTCCGCCGCTCCGGCAACGTGGATGCCGGCCGAGATGTGCCTGAAGACGGAGCGGTAGCCCTCGATCGATCCGTACTCCCGCAGTGCGTCGACACCATCCGCCAGCTCGGCGGGCGGGTTGTGTGCTTCGACGTACGCTGCTGGACCGCGCCAGAACGCGTCATCTTCCAGCCACTCCGGATAAACGTGCTGGACCACGCTAACTGGCACGAGGACGTTCTCGGGGATTGCGAGAGGCGCATCGTCCTGTAATGGGGCAAGGCGGCGCAGTCTGTGTATCAGCCCCACGAGGCGTTCCGGGAGCGTTAGCGGCAAGGGGTTCGTCCGTTGTCTCATGGCGTAGTAGCGGACGCGGTTCACACATCGTTTCATCGAGCGCGGCGTCGCATTCGCCGCGTAAAGCAATGGATGCCACTGTCGCAGCGCGGTGCGGAAGTCCTTCGAGTCCTGCTCGAGCTTCGCGCGCTCGATCGAGAGGCGGACAATCCCGCCGATCACGATGAGGACGATGCCGATGATCGGCAGCACCTCGCGACGACTGGCCAGGATCGGCCGTACGAATCGTGTGGGACGCTCAACGTCTGACTGTTTCTCTGGCGAAGGCTGAGACGGGGCGCCGGCCGGTGTACTTGCCACGGGGCTCTTCGGTGCCGCTGCTGGCGCGGTGACCACGATCGTTTGCGCCGGCCGCTGCTGTGGATAGCGATCGGGAAGAACCGTATACCCGAGGTACGCCGCGCCGGCCAGGACAGCCGCGCCTACCACCCAGGGGATCGCAGCCTGTCCGAAAGAAATGAGCCGCTCACCGAACACCGTGGCGCGCACCCGCTCATCGCCGGCCTCTTTCTGGTCGCCTGCGAACAGCTCGCGAGAGCGTGAGGAGGCAGCAAGCGGCACCGGCACTTCGATGTTGATCAGTTTTTCGAGATAGAGCTGTGCGTAACGTACCGGTGTCACCGGATCGTTCTCTCCATCGGCATTTTCATCTGCGCCGATGTTCTTCGACTCCTCCTCGAAGCGCATGGCCACGCATCGCTCGACGCGCGGCCGGTCCATGCCGGCGATGATGAAACAGTCGCCCGAGGTGACGAGGAAGTTGATGCACTCGAGCACTGAAAGGACATGGTCCGGGCGGCAGCGGTCGAGATCGTCGATGAAAAGGACCAGCCGGTTCCTGCCCAGCGCCCGCGTCACCTCGCCGAACGCTCGAGCGAAACGATGGCGGAAGCCGGTCTGTCCGCCCGCGTCCGCTAGGCGCACACTTCCCGACAGCAGCGCGGCGACCTTCGTTCCGCTGACGCCGAAGGCATTGAGCGAGCGGAACACGATGATGATCGAGAGGAGGCTGCTGATCAGCAGACCGGCCGACTGGAAGAACTTGTCGCTCTTCTCGGTGCCGAGGCTCCGGAAGTTTTCCACGAGCTGGCGGAAGGCGTCGTGGTCGCGCATGAAGTAGGCCGCCGTTGTCACGAGGACAGCCATGATCACCAGCGCAGGAAGCCAGTTCTTCATCCCTCGGAGCACGAGCAACCGCATCCGGAACTGCAGACCATGCAACGTCCAAGAACGCGGCACTGCCTCGGTGCGCAAGCTCTCCAACACCGCCGGTAGCAGGAACTCCTCACTCTGGTAGTGCCAGGCGTTGAACCAGACGGGCCGGTATTCGTAGCGCTTCACGGCATTGGCGACCAGGTTCATCAAAGAGCTCTTCCCCGAGCCCCACGGGCCGGTGATGGCGATGGTCAGCGGCGGCTCGGTTCCGGGGTTGCCGAAGAAGCGTGCGATGCCGGCAGCAAGCGGCCCGTAGTCGAGACGATCTCCTCCCGGCTCGGTCAGTGGCCGGTCGTTCCACGGCACGTCTTCGATCGAGCTCTCCGCGCGGACGAACGGTGCCGGCTTTCTCATCGATACAAACAGCAGGACTGCGATCGGAGCGAACGTGAGGTAGTACCAGGGAGCGGGGAACCGGCGGTATTTCGGTGCGAGCCAGGTTTTCCCGCCGTCCGTGCTGCGCAGCGGCACGCCGTCGACTGAAGAGGTCCACATGCGCTTCCCGTCCCTGTTTGCGATGAGTGGTCGTACGCTCCACGAGCTCGGGTCGGTGAGGATCGGCTGCCAGAACGTGCCGCCGTTGCTAGTCTCGAACTTCTCGCCGTCCTCCGTTTCCGCGAAGCCGTGATTGGCATCGAGGAAGCGGACATCGCTGATTTTCACATCCTGCGGCGCGTTGGTCGGCTGCCAGGTACGGCCGCCGTCGATGCTGCGGTACTTTGGGAAAGATGTGTCGCGCGCCCAGCCGTTCTCGCCAGTAGCGGCGATTGAAGTAATTCGGGTGGTAATCAAGGCCGACGCGACGAGTGCACCGTGAATAAAGCGTTGGAATCGTGAAAAGGAGTTTAGCTCCGGCAAAGCGGACCACACATCGTCGACTCTCGGGAAAGCCGCGCGTGAGGTAAACACCGAAGCACGAAGGGCCCACGTGGTTCCTCCGTCCAAGGTTTCCCTAAAGAACTCGGGGGAATGCGAGGCGACCCTTACGTGCATTCCATCGTCCGAGGAGACCACGACATCCTGCGACCCTAACATACTCAGTCCGTCGGGAGGCACTTGTTTCCAGCTTGAGCCGCCGTTGTCGGTCTGGACGATGACTCCGTTATCTCCAGCCACCCACCCGCGTGTACCGTTTGCCGAGAACGTAATGCCACGGAAGTCCTTCGCACCGAGACTCTTTTTCGGTTTCCAAATTGCGCCACCATCGCCGCTGACCAGAAGAGTCCCCGCAGTTCCGGCGGCCCAGATGTGTTCAGCATTCGCGTCGGCGTAAAGGGCGCGGACGACGCCATATGGAGTTGTGGCGCGTTGCAGCGACTGGCCATTGAAAGTTACGAAGATCTGTCCGTGCTCGCCGAGGACGATCGCGTGTTTGTGATCGGCGAACGTTTCGAGTGCATGGATTTGAGGTGAAAACTCCTCACCTTCGATCTGCGCGCCACCTGGCAGACTGATGACGACGGAGCCGGTTCTGACGAAGCCAAGGCGCTCGCTCTTGGAGAAGGCGACAGTGTGCGCCTCCTTTACAGTAACGAAGGGTTTACACGTTCGGTAGCCGTCGGATGTTTCCATGATTCCGTACTCACCTTCCACGAAGCCATGCTGTGGTCCGTCGAAAAAGATTCGATTGATCAGCCCCTGGCCGTGCGCACCTCCGTATACCCAGTCCGAAGCATCATCCGACCACCACACGACGCCGTTGTTGCCGCCGGCCCAGATGCGTCCATCGGGACCGATATTCAGGGCAGTGATCGAGACGTTCGTATAGGTGGTGTATGCGGCGGTGCGCCATTGCTCTCCGCCGTCGGTGCTCGAGGAAGCGATTCCTCGTCCACCAGCTACGAGGCGCGATCCCGATCCGGCGAGCGCTAAATAGCCGGTTCCCAGGAGCCTTTGGCTGGTCCAGCTCTTTCCGCCGTCGTGAGTCTCAAGAATCTCCCCGCCTTTATCGAGCACCCAACCGTGGGATGGATCGGTGAAGTAGAAATCGACGATCTCGACGGTACCAGGCGATTTCTCTTGCGTATTCGTGGATGTCGCGTTCACAACTGGTGGGGCTAGAGTGTGACCTCCATACGACTTGGGTGAGACGACGAGGTCGAGGGGCACAGCGCCCGAACGGACGTCGAGCGACATTATCGGTGGTTGGATCGTCTGCGTCGCAGCAACCGTAATGGTTTCCCATGTCTCGCCACGATCGGCTGTGTGAAGGAGGACCGACGAGTGCTGGCCGCCTCCCACCCATGCATGCGTCGAGTTGCGAAGGACGAACAGCTTATCCGGCTCATTGCTCACCAGCGGCAGGCGCATGAAGCCGTTCTGCTCGATCGGATAGAGCCACCATTGCCAGGAGTAGTCTTCGATGGGCCGCAACGGATCGGGAACTCCCGGCTGGAAGTGCATCCACAGGGTGGCGGTCACGAGCATGGCCAGTGCGATGACGAACGCCGATGGGCGGATGAGGTCCCGCATCCCGCGACGGAAAGTCGCAGTAGTCGAATCGGGCGCACTCTTTTTCATCGCCACGCGCGTGACCTCCTGGGAGACGGATTGAGGGAATTGCGGGAATGATAACTCTCGCGTGAGCCGGTGCGGATAGCGTTGATGGGTGCGCATCCCCTACGTACTGCACCTGGAGCGCCGACGAGAGACTCGGCCTCGGAATCACCTTAGCCATGGATCTTTGAAAGGGAGACGCACCCTTAGCCACTTGAGCCACGAGCGACTCAAGGGATACCGGACCTCAATCACCTTAGCCATGGACACCTGAGAGCGATGCGCGGTCGTATTCACCTTAGCCATGGACACCTGGGAACGATGCGCGGCCGTATTCACCTTAGCCATGGACACCTGAGAACGATTCGCGGTCGTATTCACATTGGCCATGGACACCTGACAACGACGCGCGGTCGTATTCACATTAGCCATGGACACTTGAGAACGACGCGAGGTCGTATTCACAATAGCCATGGACGCTTGAGAGCGATACGTGGTCGTGTTCACATTAGCCATGGACGTTTGAACAGGAGCACAGCTCGTGTTCACCATAGCCATGGACACAGAAATACCTTGCCCGGCGCCCTTCCGGCCCGTATCCTCGTCCTTCCTTCATGCCGCGACGTCTGAGGACCAGCCGTTACGCCGCCAGCTTTGGCGCCATCATCCGCCGACTGCGGGAGCAGCGGCAGTGGACGCTCCTCACTCTCAGCCGCAAAGCGGGCATGAATCCCACCTACATCGGATTTCTCGAGCGGGGCGACAACTCTCCTACGCTCGACACCGTGATCCTTCTGGCCCAGGTCCTCGGCGCCGAAGCGTCGGACATCCTTCGCGAGATGGAGCGGCAGAAGTAGCCACTCGATGTCGAAGCCAGGGACCAGCAAGGCGGATCCCCTTCGCCGGCTTACCGAGCTCTGTCTCTCGTTCCCTGAGGCCACGGTCGAGCGGCAGGGGTGGCATGCCACGTTCCGCGTTCGCAAGAAGGTGTTCGCTTACTTTCTCGATGACCATCACGGTGATGGCATCGTCGCGGTCTGCGTGAAGACGCGTCTTGGCGAGAACGCCGATCTGGCGCGGGAGCGGCCGTCGGAGTTCTATCTGCCGGCCTACATCGGACCTCGCGGCTGGGTGGGCTTTCGGCTCGACGGTCCTTCGATTTCGTGGGACGAGGTTGCGTCGCTGGTTGCATCGAGCTTCGCCATCGTCGCGCCGAAAACGCTGGCGGCAGCCCGACGGAACGTAGACTCCTGACATGGCGAAATCGAAGGGGGGCGCGATCGAGTCGAAGCTTCGCGATTTCGCCCTTGGCTTCCCCGAGGCCTACGAGGAGTTTCCGTGGGGTCACAGCGCGATCAAGGTGAAAGGGAAGGCGTTTCTTTTCATGGGCACCGGCGATGACGGTTTCTCCATCTCCGTGAAACTGCCGCAGTCGCGCGACATGGCCGTCGATCTCCCGTTTACAGAGCCGACCGGCTACGGCCTCGGCAAGAGCGGCTGGGTCACGGCGCATCTGAAGGATCAGAAGTCGCTCGATCTGATCAAGGCCTGGATCGAGGAGAGCTACCGGGCCATCGCGCCGAAGAAGCTGGTGAAGGGGCTGGGGTTTCCGCTACCATGAACATCGAACATCGAGTTGTTCGATGTTCAGGGTGCGCGGAGCATGTGTAAACCCGAATCCTGACGTGGAGCGTAGCGATGCCGTCAGGATCTCCGGTGGCAACGCGCGGGCGTTGCAATAAGGGCACCGTTTGTTCGGTATCACCGGAGACCTGCGTCTACGCGCAGGGTAAACTTCCTTTCCATGCCCGAAGTCATTCGCGCGGTCTGCCCGCATGATTGTCCTGACACCTGCCTGATGCTCGTCACCGTCGACGACGACGGGCGCGCCACGCGCATCGACGGCGATCCGGATCATCCCTTCACACAGGGGTTTCTCTGTACGAAAGTGTCGAAGTATCTGGAGCGGACCTACCATCCCGACCGGCTGGCCTATCCCCAAATCCGCGTTGGTGCGAAAGGGGAGGGACGGTTTCGCCGGGCCACATGGGACGAAGCGACGGCCCTCATCGCGGAGCGGTTGCACGCGATCATCGCCTCGCCCGACGGGCCGCAGGCGATCCAGCCGTATTCGTACGCGGGAACGATGGGACTGGTGCAGGGCGAGGGAATGGCCTCGCGATTCTTCCGTCGCATCGGAGCGTCGTTCCTCGACCGGACCATCTGCTCGAGTGCAGGCGCCGAGGCGCTCATGCTGACGTACGGAACGCGGATGGGCACCGATCCCGAGAGCGTCCCCGAGGCCAGGCTGATCCTGCTGTGGGGAACGAACACCCTCACCTCGAATCCGCACCTCTGGCCGTTCATCCGGAGGGCCCGCGCCAAAGGAGCGCCGGTCATCTGCATCGATCCGTTGCGGACCAGGACTGCCGCCGTATCCGACGAGCACGTCGCCATCCGTCCCGGCACCGATGCGGCGCTGGCGCTGGGGATGATGCACGTGCTCTTCAGGGATCATTTGGAAGATCGTCAATATCTTGATGAGATGACCATCGGCTGGGAGAAGCTCCGCGCGCGCGTCCTCAGCGACTACGCGCCGGAACGCGTCGCCGCGATCTGCCGGTTGTCGGTCGCGACCATCGAGCGCCTCGGCACCCTTTACGGGACGACGCGGCCGACCTTCATCCGCCTCAACTACGGCCTGCAGCGCCACGCCGGCGGCGGCTCGGCGGTGCGTGCCATTTCCCTGCTGCCGGCCGTGACCGGCGCCTGGAACGATGCCGGCGGCGGATACCAGCTCTCCTCGTCGGGCACCTTTGCCTTCAACACCGCCGCGCTGGAGCGAACGGACCTCGGCAATCACGCCGCGCGCACGATCAACATGACGCGACTCGGCGAGGCGCTGACGGAGATCGATGATCCGCCGGTCAAGGCGCTCATCGTCTACAACGCCAACCCCGGCTCGGTCGCTCCCGACCGCGAGAACGTGCTACGGGGCCTGCGGCGCGACGATCTCTTCACCGTCGTCCTCGAGCATTTCCAGACCGACACCGCCGACTACGCTGACGTCCTGCTGCCCGCGACGACGCAGCTCGAGCACGATGATCTCCACAAGGCCTACGGCCATCTCTACGCGATGTACAACAGGCGGTCGATCGAGCCGGTCGGCGAGGCACTGCCAAACAGCGAGATCTTCCGCCGCATCGCCGCGGCCATGCATCTCGATTTCCCCGAGCTTTATGAAAGCGATGCTGCGTTGATGCACGCCGCGCTCACCGGCACCGGCGAGGTCATGAACGGCGTCACGCTGGAGGCGTTGAAGGAGCACGGCTCCGTGCGTCTCAACCTGCCGTCGCCGCATCTGCCGTTCCGCCGCGGCATGGCGTTGAAGACGCCCAGCGGAAAGATCGAGATCGAGTCGCAGCAGGTGGCGGCACTCGGCCTCGATGCCTTGCCCTGCTACGTGCCGCCGTACGAGTCGGAAGAGCGCGATCCCGCACTGGCACGCCGCTTCCCGCTGGCGCTCCTCTCGCCGCCGGCGCACGAGTTCCTCAACTCATCCTTCGTCAACGTCGCCTCGCTCCGCCGCTCGGCGGGGAAACCGACGCTGGAGATTCACGCCGACGATGCCCAGGCGCGGTCGATCGCCGATGGCGCCCGCGTAAAGATCTACAACGACCGCGGCACCTTCACCGCCGACGCCGTCATCACCGACCGCGTCCGCCCCGGCGTGGTCTCCGCACCGTCCGTGTGGTGGGGAAGGCTGACCTCGGACGGCGCAAACGCGAATCAGACGACATCGCAGGCGCTGACCGACATCGGGCGCGGGGCGACGTTTTACGACAATCTGGTGGATGTGGCGTTGCTTTAGCGCCTGCGGCGCGTTGTCGGTTGTCGCTTGATTCGTCGTTAACGCTAGCCCGCTGCCGCGTTAGCGGCAAAGGAGGGTAGCCAGAGGTGCGAGCGCTTTTTGCGAGCACCTCTGGTTGCGATGTGCATTGAAATTGTGCCGCGTCAGCGGCACTGGATGAATGATACGAATGACGATTGCGACGACTTCCAGTGCCGCTGACGCGGCACGAAATCCATAACATTCGCAACCAGGGGTGCTCGCAAAAACGCTCGCACCCCTGGCGCGCGTCGTTCATCCGGAACCGAGATCATGGTCAACGATCCCGAACGTAGATAATCCCCAAGCTTTGCCGCATCCCGACGATTGGTTTTGACCCGATCTCTTCCTGGCTTGCGTGGCGTCAGCGACGGGGCGGCAACCTCACACCACAGTCCAGCATTCTTCAGCCGGCGATACAGCTCGAACCCGCACGGACCGGCCTCATAAACCACGCGAGCCTCTCCATCGAGCTCTTTCAAAAACTTGATCAGCTTCCGATACCCAGTCTCGTCGGGCACCAGCTCGAACTCTTTGGCCGGCTTCTTCTCCTCGCCCTTAAACTGCGCGATGGTCCACTTGTCCGCGTGATCGTCGATCCCAATCCAATGGATAATCTTCATGACCCGTTCCTCCTGTATGTTTGGCTCTGCACCCCTCGGGGCGTAACCCACGAAAGATACCCGAGCGAGCGGGTCACTCCATTCTGTCTATCGTCTTGTTGCCGCTATCGCGGCACATTCGCTCAAGCACGACGCGGTACTGAAATCGTGACGTCGAGGAAACGCCCGACAACCGACAACCGACAACGCGCCGAAGACGCAATCATTCGAATCCCTTCACAATCCCCTCCCACTCACCCCGCTCCTTCAACAGCCGCTCGACCAACTCCCGAAACGCCCCCCGCCCCCCGCCCGACTCCAGCTTCCAGGTTGCGGCGCGATGCACCTCCGGGGACGCATCGGACGGTGTGGCTGAAATGCCGGCGCGGAGCATCGGGGCGAGGTCGGGGAGATCGTCGCCGATGTAGAGAATCTGTTCGAAGGTGACCGACAACGTCTGCAGGATCTCCTCGCATACCGTCAGTTTGTTTGCGGCGCCCTGGTGCAGCTCGGTGATGCCGAGCTCCTTCGCCCGGCGTTCCAGAGCGGGGGATCTGCGCGACGTCAGCAGCACGATGGTGATGCCGGCGCGCTGGGCGAGCTTTGCGCCGAGGCCGTCGCGGACGTTGAATTCCTTGACCTCGGAACGGTCACCGGCGTAAATGATTTTGCCGTCCGTCCAGACGCCGTCGACGTCGGAGACGATGACGCGGATATCGCGCGCATTGATCATGCGCGGCGAAGGATAGCAGCCGTCCCATAGAATTGGCCGTGTGAACATTCCTGAGCGGCGCGCGTTTCGCGGCCGCATCCTCTACCGCGTCCTCCGCCTCTTCAGCTCCGTCATCCGCCGCCTGCCGCTCGGTGTTGCGCGCGCGATCGGCCTGGTGCTCGGCCATATGGGATGGCACGCACTCCGTCACCATCGCCGCCGGGCCATGACGAATATCGACGCCGCCTTTCCCGAATGGACGCCTCGGCAGCGGCGGGCCACGATCCGTTCCATGTTTCATCACCTCGGCATGACGCTCATGGAGGTGCTCTGGCTCCCGAATCTCGACGCCGAGACCTGTGCGCGCACGACCACCTTCGAAGGGCTGGAGAACCTTCGTCCGGGCCAGGGGACCATCGGCCTTACCGGACACTGCGGCAACTGGGAGTGGATGGCCCACGCCATCGCCATGCGCACGCCGCTGACTGTCCTTCACCGCGGGCGTGACGAGCCGATGATGAATCTCTACATCAGGGACCTTCGCGCGAACGCCGGCATCACCACCATCGACCGAGGCTCGACCGCGGCGGCGAGGGAAATGATCCGGGCTCTTCGGAATGGCAGCATGCTTTCGTTTCTGCTCGATCAGAACATCCGCGCCGAAAGCGTGAAGGTGCCGTTCTTCGGCCGTCCGGCGTTGACCCCCCTCGGCCCGGCTCGCCTGGCGGTGCGCACGGGTGCGCCAATCATTCGCATCTTCGGTGAGCGCCGGGGCGGCAAGCTGCACATCCGCATCCTCGAGCCGATCATCGTCAGCCCCGACGAAGACCCGATCGCGCTGACCGCGCGCCTCACCGCTGACATCGAAGCACAGATCCGCCGCGTCCCCGAGCAATGGGTCTGGATGCACAACCGGTACAAGGAACGCCCGAAGTGGGACCTGAGTGAAAGGCAGAAGGCAGAGGGCGAAAGCCAGAAGTAGGTCGGGGTTGCGGGGTCTCGCGGTTTCGCGGTGTTTGTTCGAAGACAGAGCCGAATCGCCGAACTACTGCGCGACCCCGCAACCGCGCGACCGCGCGACCCCGCTTACTTCTGCCTTCTGCTTTCTGCCTTCTGCCCTCAAATCACGATCGTCTCGTGAATGGGCTTGTCTTCCCAGAAGCGGCGGATAGAAAGCGGCGTGCAGTCAAGGGTGCGGTATTCGCCGTAATGCAGCAACTCCGACAGCGCCAGGCCGACGGCGGGTGACTCCATGGCGCCGTGGCCGGAGAAGCCGGTGGCGAAGATCAGATTCTGTACGTGCGGGTGCTCGCCGAAAACGGCGTTGTGATCGACGTCGTTGGTGTCGTAGAGGCCGCCCCACATCGACATCAGCCGGCAGCGCTCCATCCCGGGGATGCGTTCCTGCATGTAGTAGTTGATCTGCTCCTCGTAGTACTTCGCGTCGGCCGGGGTGTCGAAGCCGGCGGGCGTGCCGGGATCGGCGCGGCCGATCATCAGGTTCGGTCCCTCGGGACGAAAGTAGATGCCGTTGTCGATGATGGTCATCGGAATCGTCTCGAAGCCTTCGATCGGCGGCATGTTCGTGATGAACAGCATCCTGTTGAGCGGGATCACCGGCGGCAGATCGTCACCGGCCAGGCCCGACGCTTCGAGCAGCCTGTTCGTCCATGCGCCGGCGGCGACGACGATCTTTCCGCTGTCGATGAACGATCCGTCCGCCATCTCCACGCCTCGATACGCGGCATCGATGATGCGAATCTTCTGTACGGTGGCATTGAGGCGGAGCTCGGCGCGGCCGGCGAAACCTTCCAGCCCGCGCTCGAAATAGCCCTGCGCCGCGGCGGACGGA
The DNA here is from genome assembly GCA_035569395.1 of Thermoanaerobaculia bacterium. Classification (GTDB taxonomy): domain Bacteria; phylum Acidobacteriota; class Thermoanaerobaculia; order Gp7-AA8; family Gp7-AA8; genus JADGNZ01. Next base: position 58,852 of record DATMNC010000112.1, read on the forward strand.
TCGAAGCTGCCGCACTCCGGTCCGAAGACGCCGCCGGCGATCGGTTTCATCTGCAGGATCTCGTTGACCTCGGGATCGATGTGATCGACGCCCGCGCGCAGGCCGGGAACTTTCGCTTCGACCTCCTTCGCATCGAGAAACTCGATGGCCACGCCGTTCTTCGCCCATTCCTGCCCGTACGCTTTCGCGCTCTCGAAATTCTCTTCGTACTGGCAGAAGAGATAGCCGCGCTGATCGAAGCCGATGGGGAAGCGCAGCTCATCATGGAAGGCTTTCAACTTCGTGATCGAGTAGCTGGTCAAGCGCATGTTGATCGGCGTCGTCCAGATGTTGCGGAAGCCGCCGGCGGAGAGGGCGGTGGAGCCTTTCGACAGCGCATCCTCACGGTCGAGCACGAGCACGCGGCCGGGATAGCCGAGCTGGGCGAGGTGATAGAGCACGCTCCCGCCGATGATTCCGCCACCGATGATGATCAGATCGTAATCGGGCATTCAGGCGTACTCTATCCTGCGGCGAAGCGCGCAGGATCTCCGGTTCTCGTACTCCATCCTGCGGCGAAGCGCGCAGGATCTCCGGTTATACCGCGCTGACCTAGCCTTCATGCGCAAAAACTTCCGGCCGCGCGGCGCCACCGGAGATCCTGCGCGCTTCGCCGCAGGATCATTCCGTTTTCGCCACCACCGCCGCGGCCACCCGTTCCGCTCCGGCGCGAACGAGCTCGCCGGCGCAGGCGCGGATCGTCGCACCGGTGGTGCAGACGTCGTCGACGAGCAGGATCCTTCGCGAGGCCACCCGCGGCGATGCGAGAAAGGCCCCTTGTACGTTCGCGGCACGGGCGCTGCGCGCCAGCTTCGACTGCGCGTCGAGATCGCGGGTCTTGATCAGCAACCGCGGCTCGCAGCGGATGCCGATTCGTTTCGCCAGCGCGCGCGCCAGGAGCTCGGCCTGGTTGTAGCCGCGCCGCCGCACCTTGGCGCGATGCATCGGAACCGGGACGACGGCATCAAAGTCGAGATCGCCGCGGCGGCGGAGCATTTCCTCCACCAACTCCGCCAGCGGGCCGGCGAAGAAGTCGTGCCGGTTGAATTTGAAGGCGTGCAGCACCCGCTCCAGCGGCCCCTGGTAGCAGCCCCACGCCTCGGTCCAGTCGACGGGAAGGGGATCGGTGAGACACGGGCCGCAGATGAAACCGGGGTCGTCACCGCTCCACGGCAACGCGCAAAAGCGGCACTTCGCCGCCGGAATGGCCGGCAGCGCCGCCCAGCACGCCGCGCAGCAGGACGCCGTCCGCGCCCGCCACGGCAACTCGCCGCCGCAGGCCACGCACGAAGCATGCAGAACGATTCGCGCCGTCTCCCGTCCTATAGACGAAAGTGTTTGCAACACGGAGTGGATTGTATGGGAGTCGGTGGCGATCCGTTACTTCTCCGACCCCCGACTCCCGACCGCCGATTTCGATATAGTGAGGCTCGTATGAAAAAGACCTTGATTCTCCTCAGCTTTCTGTCCCTTGCTGCTTTCCCCGCGTTCGCGCAGAACAACGAGATCGGTCTCCTGGCCGGCGGCGCCAAGGCTTTGAAGACCGCGGCCGGCGGCAAATCCGACTTCCAGCACGGTTTCGAAGAGATCTCCTACGGCCTGCTGATCGATCAGAGCACGGTCCTCAAGATCAAGGTCGGCCGGATGGATGCCAAGACCGCGTTCGTGTCGAAAGACGCCACCGGCAAGCAGGTCGTCGATGTCGTCGACCCGAAAGGGGAGGTCGACTACGCCGACGTCGCCGTCGAGTACCGCTTCTCCGAGCCGTTCGGTACCACCGGCCTCTTCGCCGGCACCGGCCTCTATCGCCAGAGCGCCGGCAGTCGCCAGGAGAGCGACTACGGCTTCGTCGGCGGCGTGAACGGACTCTTCCCGGTTACCCGCAGCCTCGGCATCATCGCCGAAGGGTCCTACCACTGGGTCCACTTCTACAGCCCGAAGCCGCGCTATGGAGCGGTGAGCGTCGGTCTGCGCTTCGCGTTCTGATTTTGCGGGGTCTCGCGGGTTGGGGGTTCATCCTGACGGCGAGCGCAGCGAGCCTGTCAGGATCTCCGGTGAGACCGCGCGGCAGTGGGGTTCCAGCAAAGCCCTCGCGATGCCACCGGAGATCCTGACAAGGCTCGCTTCGCTCGCCGTCAGGATGGACTCACTAGACCGCAAACCACGCTACTCTTCCCCGATGCAGAAACGCATCGCGTCCGCCGTCCTCGCCTTCATCATCGCCGCTCCGCTCTACGCTGCGCAGCCAGTGAAGGTGGCTCCGCAACCGGCGGCGCCCCCTTCGATCACCGTCGACACGCACGCCGACACGCCGACCGAGTTCCTCGATCATCCTTTCGACCTCGGCGTGCTGAACACTCGCGGCCACTTCGACTATCCGCGCATGAAAGCGGGCGGCCTCGACGCCGAGTTCTTCGCCGCGTACGTGCCGGCCAAGTACGCCAACAAAGGAGCGGCCGCGTACTGCATGAAGATCATGGAGACCATCCATGAGATGGCCGACATGTACCCGGCCTGGGTCCGCTTCGCCACGTCGACCTCCGGCATCCGCGCCGCGGTCGCCGACCACAAGCGGGCCATCCTCATCGGCATCGAAGGGGGGCACGCCATCGAGGATTCGCTCGATCTGCTGCGCGCCTTCTACCGCTTCGGCGCGCGCTACATGACGCTCACGCACACGAACACCAACAACTGGGCGGATTCTTCGACCGACGAGGCCAAGCACGACGGTCTCTCTCCGTTCGGCAAGCAGGTGGTCCTGGAGATGAACCGCCTGGGCATGCTCGTCGACATCTCGCACGTCAGCGACAAGACCTTCTTCGACGCCGTGGCGGTCTCGAAGGCACCGGTCATCGCATCGCACTCATCATCGCGCGCGCTGGCCAGCGCGCCGCGCAACATGACCGACGACATGCTCCGCGCTCTTGCCAGGAACGGCGGCGTGGCCATGGTGAACTTCTATCCGGTTTTCCTCTCCGACGAGGTGGCCAAGGCATCGAAGGCGCGCGATGAAAAACTGAAGCCCGAGATCGCCGAGCTCAAAGCAAAGGATCCATCCGAGGGGCCGGAGTATCAGGAAGGCGTCCGCAAACTGATGGCCGCCAATCCGCTGCCGAAAGTCTCCTGGACCGTGATCGTCGACCACATCGACCACATGGTGAACGTGGCCGGCATCGACCACGTCGGTATCGGCTCCGACTTCGACGGCATCGGAGAGGTTCCCGAGGGGATGGAGGACATCAGCAAGCTGCCGAAGATCCCCGAGGAGTTGAAACGCCGCGGCTACAGCGATGGCGACATCAGGAAGATCATGGGCGACAACTTCCTGCGCGTCTTCGCCGAGGCGGAGCGTGTGGCAAAGGAGATGCAGGCGGCGAAGTAACTCGGTTGTGGGGTCTCGCGGTTGCGGGGTCTCGGGGTTGGTGGTAGTACGACTTGAGCTCACTCGGAGGCGCGGAGGAGATGATACGGAACTTCTTTCTCCGCGTACTCCGCGCCTCCGCGTGAGTCCTTCAGCCAGAAGTGCACCCTACTTTAGGGTTCAGCCCTGGATACTGAATTCCGGGAATCTGTGCTTAGCAACCCAGCAACCACCAACCCCGAGACCCCGCAACCGCGGGACCGCGAGACCCCGTATACAATCTCCTGGGAGGCCGCGACATGTCCGTGATCGCTCCCGCGATCGATGCAAATCCTCTTCGTGAAGGGCTAGAGCAGGAGCGCGTTCCGGACGCTTCCTGCCTGGTGATCTTCGGCGCGTCAGGCGATCTGACCCAGCGCAAGCTCATCCCCGCGCTCTACTCGCTCGCGCATGACGGGCTTCTTCCGGCCGGCCAGACCATCATCGGCTACGCCCGCCCCGACTACACAGACGACGCCTTTCGCATGGCCATGCGCGAGGCATGCGACAAGTTCGCGCGCGTCCGTCCCGTCGATGAGGCGGTGTGGGAGAACTTCGCCAAAGGGCTCTTCTTCGTCCGTGGCGAGTTCGGCGAGCATCAGGGGATTCTTCGCCTCAAAGAGAAGCTGGAAGAATGCGACCGTACCCGCGGCACCGGCGGCCGGCGCATTTACTACCTGGCCGTTCCACCGAAGTTTTTCCCGGTCATCTCCGAGTTCCTCGGCAGGGAAAAGATGGTCAACGACCCCGAGCAGGGCGGTCCTTTCACGCGGGTCATCATCGAGAAGCCGTTCGGCCACGATCTCGCCTCGGCGAAAGAACTGAACCGCGTGGCGGTATCGACGTTCCGCGAGCGACAGGTCTTCCGCATCGATCACTACCTCGGCAAGGAGACGGTGCAGAACCTGCTGGTCCTCCGCTTCGCCAACGGAATCTTCGAGCCGTTCTGGAACCGTCAATACATTGACCATGTGCAGGTCACCGTGGCCGAGTCGATCGGCGTGGAGAAGCGCGGCCCCTATTTCGAGACCGCGGGCATCTCGCGCGACATCATCCAGAACCACATGCTGCAGCTGGTTTCTTTGATCGGGATGGAGCCGCCGGTGGCGTTTGAAGCCGACGCCGTGCGTGACGAGAAGGTGAAAGTGCTTCGCGCGCTGCGTGAGTTCCCGCGGGGCCGCGAGACCGAGGTGGCCGTGCGCGGCCAGTACACCGACGGCTCGGTCCTCGGCGAAAGGGCCATCGCCTATCGAAAAGAGGTCAACGTCGATCCCAATTCGAACGTCGACACCTATGCCGCGCTGAAGATCTTTATCGACAACTGGCGCTGGGCGGACGTGCCGTTCTACATCCGCGCCGGTAAGCGGCTGCCGAAGCGGGTGACCGACATCTCCATCCACTTCCGTCCCGCGCCGTATCCACTGTTCAACAAGCTGACGAACGTGACCATGCAGCCGAACGTGCTGGCTATTCGTATCCAGCCGGACGAGGGGATCTCGCTGAAGTTCGATTCGAAGGTTCCCGGGCCGACGGTGCGTACCGCGCCGGTGACCATGGAGTTTCGCTACGCCACATCGTTTGGCGCCGAGCCCCCCGAGGCGTATGAACGGCTGCTCCTGGAAACGATGCTCGGCGACTCGACCCTCTTCGCGCGCCGCGACGAAGTTGAGACGGCGTGGGCATGGCTCGATCCGCTGCTGCACGCCTGGGCGGCTGATCCGATCGGACCGGAGCTGCATTCCGCCGGAACATGGGGCCCCGAGGCCGCGGATATCCTGATCGAGAGAGATAGACGCAAGTGGAGACGGCCGTGAAGGCGGTTGCGAGGTCTCGCGGTGCTCCGCTCCGCGTTACATCACCGCGAGACCGCGTAACCGCGCAACCGCGAGACTGCAATGACAGACCTCCCAACCACCGACATTCATATCGACGTCAACGCTATCGAGAAGAGCCTATCCGAGCTGTGGCGTGGACAGCAGGATGGCGACAACGCCGTGACCCGCGCGGCGCTCTGGAACGTCGTCGCGCATACATCGACCAGTGAAACGCACGCCTCGGCCAACGAGACCCTCGGCCGTGCCAGCGCGATGGTTCCGCAGCGGACGATCGTCATCCGCTCCAATCCGGCAGGCGAGCCAGAGCTGACGTCGTGGATCAGCGCCAACTGCCACATGATCGGCGGCGGAAAACAGGTCTGCTCCGAGGAGATCAACATCGTGGCCGGAGGGGACCGCATTCATCGCGTTCCACCGGTCGTCAACGCCTTGCTGATCCCCGACATGCCGGTGGCTTTCTGGTGGCTTGGCGATCTGCCGAACGAGCACGAGGCCTACGTCGAGCTGCTTCTCGAATCAGCCGACAGGCTGATCGTCGACTCCGTTCATTTCGATTCCCCCGCCGACCTCGCCCTCGTCGCGCGCATCGCCGAGAAGACGTCGACGTCGCCTGCCGATCTCAATTGGGGACGGCTCGAGGAGTGGCGCGCAGCGACCGCTTCCATCTTCGATCCGCCGGCGATGCGTAGCCGTCTCGGCAGCATCCGCCGCGTCCGCGTCATCGCCGGCAGCTCGAACCACGAGTTCTTCGGCGAGTCGATCGAATCGCTTCTCTACGCATCCTGGCTGAGCGCGCAGGTCGGGCACACCGTCGATTCGAGCGGCTCGGTGGAGGGCTCTGCTGGCGCGATCGATTACGCCTTCGAGCGCCGCTACCAATCGACCGACGTCGGCGGCATCGCCCTGGTCGAGATCTCGTTCGAAGACGGTACGTGCGCCGGCATCACCCGCGACCGCGACCGCGGCGTGCTCGTCGCCAACGTCGACGGCAGCGTAACGGTGCAGTCGGTCACGCGGACACTGAACCAGCGGCTCGACGAATTGATCGTGCGCCAGCTCAAGCGTTCGGAAGGCGACCGGGTGTTGCGCCGCGTGCTCCCGATCGCGCTGAAGCTGGCGAAGCGGTTGTAACGGGGTCGCGCGGTCGCGCGGTTGCGGTCTCGCGGTAGGGCTATGCCACAAAAGGGGACTAATGTGGCACAGACCACAGTTGTCCAAATTAGGTATCGGAGAGTTGGCCGATCGGAAGAAACGCCGGGCGCTGTAGAGTCAGTCAGTTCGACCAAGAACGACGATTCGACAGGAGGCCCGACGTTGAGCGCATTTT
>DATMNC010000113.1:0-3713 GCA_035569395.1 Thermoanaerobaculia bacterium
CGTCGTATCCATCGTGATTTGGAGTCAATTCATGGGAGATCGGAAATACCTCACCGCAGAGGAAGTCGCAGAGCGCTGTATACTGGCTCCACTTTTGGATGCTGAAGGCGAAGAAGGTAAAAACCATCGCAGCACGAATTAAATGACGGTCCAGACCGTTCCGGAGTGCGGTTGTCCTCGAAAAAAAAGAATAAGCTGGTTCAGTTGATTCATATTGTCGTTCCTCCTCATCCTGTTTCCCCCACGACCGGGCCGTCCGCCCCAGACCCGTTAGCTATGCAGGAAACGCCTCTGTCACGGCGATTTCTCGCAAGGACGTCACAAGTTACGATACCCTCGTTCCTGTAGGATCCAGCTGTTGCCATCCGGATCCGAGAAGTGGGCGAAGCTGGCGTAATCCCTGTGCGCCGGGTCAAGCCCGGGTGCAAAACCCCCGTCCCAGGCATCAATGGGAGTCTTGTGCCGGATTTCACCGACTTCGACCCCACGTTCGATCAAATGGCTGCGCACGGCCGCAAGGTTGGTAACGACGAGATAGATATTGCGAAGCGATCCCACGGCGGCGTCGGTCAATCCTCTGCCGATCTGTATCGAGCAGCCGGAGCCTGGTGGCGTGAGTTGCACGACACGGAACGCGTCGTTCGGCGAATAGTCGATGTCGAGCGTGAAGCCGACCCGATCGACATAGAACCGCAGCGCCCGCTCGACATCGCTGACCGGCAACGTGATCACTTCGACTGAGAACTTCACGGCTGCTGTGCTGGTTGAGCTGATCACCTCGCCTCCCTAGGTTCACAAATCGATGACGACGTCACTCGTCGGCTGCGAGCAGCAAATGAGGAGGTTGCCGTCGGCGGGCTGATCGAGCGGCTCCGGTCCATAAGCGACCGCGCCCGAAACCAGACCGCTCTCACAGTTGTGACAAACACCGGTCCGGCACGACCAACGGACCGGGACGTCGCAAGCCTCGGCCAGCTCCAGAATGCTCTGGTAGGCCGACGCCTTCCAGTGCGCGGCGATGCCACTTCGCGCGAAGGACACCAGCGGCCCGGTATCGGCGTCGTCATCGGGCAGATGCGGAGTTCGCGCTGCTGCGCCGACGACGCCGGGAGTCAGCGACTCGCCGCCATTGAAGATTTCGGCATGTATCCGCTCCGACGCCACGCCTAGGGCTGCGAGCGCCTCCTTCATGTCGGCCATGAAGCGATTGGGCCCGCAGATGTAGACATTCGCCTCTCGCGGGACGCCGACCTCGTCGAAGACCGAGCGCGACAGGTGACCGGCAGCATCGAAATCCTCGCCCATCCTGTCGCGCGAGGCCGGCCTGCTGTAGCAGACATAGAGGCGGCCGTGGGGGAGCGCGGGGATGAGGCGGCGGACTTCGGCGGCAAATGGATGATGCTGCCCGTCGCGAGCCGCGTGCAGCCACAACACCGGCCGCGCCGAGCGGGCCGCCGCCAGCGCGTGCAGCATCGCCAGAACGGGCGTCGCTCCAATTCCAGCGCTAAGCAACACCACGGGCCCCTCGCCGGACTCCAGAATAAAGCTTCCGCGCGGCGAGCTTACGTCGAGAACATCGCCGGGGCGGACGTGCTCCCGCAGCCAGCTTCCAGCCGCTCCGTTCGGCTCGATCTTCACGCTGATCCGATAGCGCTCCGTCGAGAGCGGACCCGAGAGCGAATAGCTGCGAAACAGTGGCGGCCCGGCGGCGGTTCGCCGAAGACGCAAGACGACGCACTGACCTGGCAGAGCCGGTGGCAGTGGCTCGCCGTCCGGATGCTCCATCGACACGGAGAGGACGTCCGCGGACTCCTCATCGATCGCCACCACCGCGAACCGCTGAAATCCCGGCGCTGCGGGATGCGCCGCAGTTGCCGGCGCGAGCCCGGCGTTGCCACTTCCCGCGCCAGTCGTCGGGCTCCGCAGCAATGCCTCGAACGATGCGCGCCATCCGGACGAAAGCGCCTCGATCCGCAGGGCACGCTCCAGTCGATCGCGCGCATGATCGGGCGAATAGAGCAGCGCATTGATCTCGGCGACGGTCATTCGCTCGTTTGCTTCGCCTACCTTCACGATCTCATCGCCGGCGCCCACGACGCCTTCCCTCAGGACGCGGAAATAGAACCCCGGTCGTCCGCTGGACGTCAGCAATGCCGGCATTCGCGGCTCATCCGTCCGAATGCCGACGCGATAGCAGGTGACACGAGGTTGCGTGACCTCGAACAGGGCGCCGCCGATTTGAAAGCGATCGCCGATGCAAACGGCATCGTCGAGCAATCCTTCGACCGTAAAATTCTCGCCGAACTGTCCGTGGACGAAGTCGGTTCTGTTCAATTGTTCCTGCCAGTAGCGATAGGATTCGATCTGGTAGACGAACACGGCTCGCTGCTCGCCGCCGTGCCCGCCCAAATCGCCTTGACCATCTCCGTCCAGGTTCAGCCGGCCGACCCGGCACCGGCCGTGTACCGGAATTTTCCAGATTCCGGTGCGGACGATGCGGCCCTTCCACTCAATGTCGCGTGGAAGTCCGACGTTCACCGATAGTAGTCGAGCCATGCGTCGCTCCGCCCTTGGTGAGAGACCGGAAGCCGCCTAGGCGCTCGCAGGACGGTCCACCTCGGCGAGGTCGAGGTTGCGATCGGGGCCGTGCGGAACCACCGTCTGACCCGGTTCGAGACGAAGCTGGATACCATCGAGATGCACGGTAACCATGTCCGGTTCGAACGATAGCATGTTGGAGATGCGGCGAACCTCGGGATAGGCGTCGGGATACGACCATGCCGCCTGACGCGCGTCACCGATCGAGTAATAGCTGCAAAGTCCCTTGTACGGGCAGAACGTCTGGAGTTTCACGGCCGTCAGGGCGGACTCGTCGATGTCGTCGCGTGGAACGTACCAGCGTGGAGCGAAGCCGGATTCATAGAGCACCAGCGGCCGCTTGCTGTCGGCGACGATCCGGTCGTCATGGCGGACCACGAGATTGCGGGAGGTCTGGCGAATGTCGATGCGGTGGTAGGGGTCTGCGGCATGGCCGAGGATACGTTCGTCTTCTTCGTAGAAAGCATCCATGGCGCGCCAGGCGAACGCGACGCGCGCCTGCAGTTCGCTCGCGTGGGCGGGCAAGCCGGTGTGCTGCCAGGCGCCTCGCTGCGCGACGTGCTGCTCGTCCGCACGGACGCTATACCAGGATGTGAGCCCGAGATCGGCATGTTGGGTCGTATGCTCGCTACTTTCCAACACATCTGGAGATACGTCGGTCTCCGGAAAGTAGGCTACCGGATAGCGGCCTGGTTCGAACAGCAGGAGGACATTCTCGCTTTCGGCGACCCAACGTCCTCCGAAACGAACGCGCATGCGCCTGCGCAATCGCTCGACGTACAAAAGCCTCTTGGGCAGCGGTTCCGGTACGATGAACTTGCCGATTGGTCCCGTTGAAAGCAGACCTTGTTGCCAGGACAATCCCACTGCCTTCTCCTATGAGGTTGGATGATCGAGGCCGGAGACCTCACCAGAAGTTACCTACCCGCGTGTTTGCTAAGAAAATCGCCGATGACTCTCGCGATTTCAGCGTGGTGCGTCTCCAGTGCGAAGTGACCGGTATCGAAGAAGCGGACCTCCGCCTCGGGAATGTCGCGCCGGAACGCTTCGGCGCCCGGCGGAAGGAAGAACGGATCGTTCTTGCCCCACACCGCCAAAAGCGGTGGCTTGTGCGT
>DATMNC010000114.1:0-3654 GCA_035569395.1 Thermoanaerobaculia bacterium
TGGACGGTGGGCAATTTCGGGCATGCGATCGAGAACGGCCGCCGCGTGTTAAACTGCTTCGTCTGGATGCGGACCTTCCCCCTCGACAACTATTACGCCCATCCGGTGGAGGGGTTGCACGCGCTCGTCGATCTGGCGACCCTGGAGATCCTGCGCGTGGAGGATCATTTCGAGGCGAGCGGCGACTACATCCCGGTACCGCGCATGCCGCTCAACTTCGATGCCGACGTGCTGACCGAATTCCGTGAGCCGTCGGCGCTGCTGGACGTCGTGCAGCCCGCAGGCGCCGGATTCACCGTCGTAGGCAACAAGGTCACATGGGAGAACTGGGACTTCCGGGTCGGGTTCAACGGCCGCGAGGGGCTGGTCCTGTACACGATCGGCTACACGCACGGCGGCCGACGCCGGCCGATCGTCTACCGCGCGTCGATCGCCGAGCTCGTCGTGCCCTACGGGACGACGGAGCGCAGCCACTACCACAAGAACGTTTTCGATCACGGCGAGCTCGGCTTCGGCCGCATGGCCAACTCGCTGACGCTCGGTTGCGACTGCCTAGGCGTCATCCACTACTTCGACGGAGTGGTGCCCAACCTGTTCGGCGAGGCCCGCACGATCACGAACGCCGTCTGCCTCCACGAGGAGGACGCGGGCCTCTCCTGGAAGCATTTCGATGTGCGCACGGAGCGGACCGAAGTGCGCCGTGCGCGCCGCCTGGTGATTTCGTCGATCTCGACCATCGGCAACTACGAATATGCCTCCTATTGGTACCTGCATCAGGACGGGCGCATCGAGTTCGAGATGAAGGCGACGGGCATCATCAACACCGCCGCCTGCCGTCCCGGCCAGCCGGGGCGGTTTGGCGCCGAGGTCGCGCCGGGGCTGGTTGGACACATCCATCAGCACATCTTCTGCGCGCGCCTCGACATGGAGATCGACGGACCGAATAACACCGTAGTCGAATGCGACACGGCGGCGCTACCCCCTGGGCCAGAAAATCCGTATGGCAACGCTTACGCGGTCGAGGAGCGGGTCCTGCCGACCGAGCAGGCGGCGCAGCGCAACGTCGACTTCGACAAGATGCGCTACTGGAAGATCATCAATCCGGAGCGGAAGAACTGGGTCGGCCGGCCTACGGGCTACAAGCTTGAGGCAGGCTCACCGGTGCGCCCCTTCATTCATCCCGACAGCCCGTCGGGACGGCGCGCTCGCTTCATCCAGCATCAGCTCTGGGTGACTCCCTTCAATCCTGAAGAGCGCTATCCGGCAGGCGAATTCGTCAACCAGTCGACCGGGGACGACGGCCTTGCGACCTGGAGCGCCCAGGATCGGCCGGTGGAGAATACGGACGTCGTGCTGTGGCACAGCTTCGGCCTGCACCATCTGCCGCGGACGGAGGATCACCCCGTCCAGCCCTGCATCTCGTGTGGGTTCAAGCTAATGCCCGCAGGCTTCTTCGATCAGAATCCGGTCATCGACCTGCCGAGGTTGAAGAACGAGGCAAGCTGCTGCGCCTGCGCGGCGGAGTGAACGACCGGCAGGTGCTCGCCGCGCCTTAGAGCCAGGCGCTTAGTCTGGCATTTTCTGGAGCGGGTTCAGTCTGAATAGTTCCGGCTCGATTGCCCATCGCTTGCAGACGAACGCGTAGAGGTGATGCACTTGAGGGTCTCCAACCGTTGGACGAAGTCGCATGCCGAAACGAAGTCGGCGAGATGGCGAAGAAACGGGCCATGCAACTCGCAATGATATCGTATTATGGTCGCATCCTTGATCGTCTGATTTATCCATTCGACCCGTCCATCGGTCCGGGGATGATTAGGTTGGGTTAGCCGATGCCCGACCCACTGTTCCGCGCAGATGCGATCGAACGGATGGCCGAGAAATATTGCGGTCGGGCTGGGCGATTTTTCGCTACGTCGGCGGACTGGATTCCGCCCTGCGTGAGCACGTCCCAACCTGAGGTTGGGACCTAGTCATCCATGGCGAGCGCCGCATCATCCGCGCCGCAAATCAGTGTCGCGATGCGTTCCCCTTGTTTGAGGGGGATCTTGCCGAGGCGCAAGGCAGCGATCGCGGCTGCGGCGGACAGGTCCGCGCGGATAGAGAATTCTGAACGGATCCAGCGCGCAGCCTCCAGCAAGCGCTCGTCCTCAACGAGCACGATCTCCTCCACATGTTTGGCGACAATGTCGTAGATCATTTGCGCCGTCATCCCGCACGACATGGTGGCCACTCGCGTCCATGGACGCTCGAGCCGTACCGGCCCGCCAGCGACGAGCGCGGCGTGCAACGTCGGGCTGCCGACAGGTTCGACGCCGAAGATTCGAGCGCGCGGATTGCGGGCGTGCACGACCGTCGCGACGCCGGCGATGAGGCCGCCCCCGCCAATTGCGACCACGTAGACGTTTGCATCGGGAACGTCCTCGAGCATTTCGAGCGCGACCGTCCCTTGGCCGGCCACCACCTCCGGATCCTTGAAAGGATGGAAATAGACGCATCCGTCGCGCTCGGCCTGCGACTGTGCAGCCGCGTCCGCATCGTCCCATCTTTCCCCAATGATACGCGCAGTCGCATTCCACTGTGAAAGCGAATTGATTTTGGCCCGCGAGGCGTTTGGCGGCAGGTAGACGGTGGTCGGAACGCCGGCGAGAAAACCGGCGCGAGCCACGGCCACGCCGTGGTTGCCGCCGGAAGCGGTGACGATCCCGCGCTTTAGCGCCTCGGCCGGGGTCGTCAATAGTCGGTTCATCGCGCCGCGCGCTTTGAACGCCCCGGTCACCTGCAGGGATTCAAGCTTGAGATAGAGCGGATTTCGCGTCGGCGCGTCGCGCACCTGGACGACCTCAATCATCGGCGTACGGCGGACGTAGCCGCGGATGCGGGAGGCGGCCGCCTCGACCATGTCGATGCTCACGCCAGAGACAGAAGCGTCCAGGCTCAATTCAGACCTCCGCGGAAAGCGCTTCTGTAGGTCGCCACACTTCAGCGGTCCAAGGTCCTCATCACCGAAGTTGCTCCGCCGCCCGAGCTAGGCGCAACCTTGCTGCCGCCTGTGTCAAGGTGGTCATCGCACCTCGGCCTGACTGTCTGCGCCGTCCGCGCCGGTTACCGGCAGGAACGCGTCCGGGGCGACGATCCTGCCGCTGCGGGCGGATTCGTCACAGGCGAAAAGCACACGGTGCATCTCCCATGCCTCGTCGAAGCCGGAATAAGGCATGGGCGCGTCTGCGACGAGGTTGGCGAGAATCCGCTCGAACATCGGCCGGAACATATCGGGCGTGATATCGCCTGCATCATTGATCGAGCGCGTGGCGAGCTGCTGCCAGCCATGGGCGTCCAGACCCGGCAGCATGACACGACTCATGATCTTCGTGTCGATGAGGGTTCCTTCCGAACCGATCAGCGAGTTCCGCCAATAATAAGGATTCAGGCTGTCGAGGCACGACGTCACCTTGCCGACGCGTCCGTCGTCGAAGCTGATCAGATTCACTTGCGTCGCTGGATATTCGAGGCCCACGAAATCCTTCGCCGAGGACGACGTGGCGAAGGCCTGCACCTCTTTGACTCTCGCGCCTTTCATGACGAGCATCATCAGCATCAGCGGATGGCAGCCGCAGAACAACATCGACGAGCCGCCGAGTTTCCGCGTCCGCGCCC
>DATMNC010000115.1:0-22428 GCA_035569395.1 Thermoanaerobaculia bacterium
CACGACCGCCGAGACCGTCGCCCTCAACGCCACCCTCCTGGTGACGCTGCGCGGCCCCTGGGGCGGCGAATCGTTCACCCGGGCCACGGTCGTGGCCATTCTCCCGGAAGGGATCGCCCTCTCCATAGACGGCAAACCGGACGAACACGTCGCCCGCCTGATGGCCCGACCCGTGACGGAAGACTCCTCGGACGAGACACTCGAGAAGAAACAGAACATATGGGACCGCGTCCGCGCCCTCTCGCAGATGGAGAAGATCCTCCTGGCGGTGAAAGCCGACCGTACCGAGCGCGCCCTCCTGCTCCAGGACAACGACCCCCGCGTCCTGCTCTCGATCCTCCGCAATCCCCGCCTCACCGTCGACGAGGTGGCCCGCCTGGCCAAGTCGTCCTTCCTCAATTTCCAGATCGCCGACGTGATCATCAAGACCACCCAATGGATGTCCAGCCTCGACGTCCGCCTCGGCCTGATCCACAACGCCAAGACCCCTCCCGCCTACGCCCTGCGCATCCTGCCGACGCTGCCGGAGTCGGAGGTCCGTTCCATCGCCCGCGCCGGATCGAACATGCAGCTAAAGACAGCGGCGCTGCGGCAACTTCAGGGACGTTGATCCGCAGATGACGCAGATGTACGCAGATGATCCACGAGCCTGACCTCGTCGCGAATCGGATACTTCACTCGCCGGCTTCCCGCCGATCGTATTGTTTGAAGATCTCGTCCGCCACGGAGAGCAGTTCTCCCTCTGAGATCTCGGGATAATCGAGATTGCGCGACATCCGGATGATCTCAGCAAGTACCTCACGCTTCGATTCATCCGGCAGCGCCGAAAAGTCTTCGATGAAGTGTTTTGCTTCGACCGTCATGCGGTCATCTTACTCTCGTCACCACCCCCGCACCGGCCGCCACTCATCGACGAGCGCGCCACCGTCAATGACGTGATAGCGGTCATACATGGCCGCGGTAAGGCACGAGTGATTGGGAATGACGCGTACGCGCGTACCGACGCGTGGCGGCGCGGCCATCTTGAGCTTGCCATGCTCCTGCGACAGAGAGACAAGGCGCGCGGAAAGCGGATGCAATGCGGCATCGCAAACGATCCCGTATCCAAAGTTCGGATCGAGGTGTTCCGGACTGACATCCTTGGATAACGCTAACGCCCCAGCATCGATGATCGCCTCCCCTCGCTCGGGATACGAACCAACCACCGTGGCAATCACGGACACGGCGACATCAGCCATTGAGCATGCCCCCAGCGTGGCCTGAAACGCATCGAAGAAGACGTAGTTCCCCGGCCGCACCTCGTCGGTATCGGTGAACGTATCGACGACCGAGGTCGTCGGCGTGGAGCCGATGCTGCGGGTGATCTCATCCAGCCCTATCAGAGCGCGGAATCGGGTCAGCGATGAGGTCTCCTCGGCGGCGATGCGCCGGATCTCGGCGACGTCATGCGCGTTGTATGAATGGCCGGCGTGCGTGAGCAGTCCCTGGAAGTGCACCGCGGGCGAACGGGAGAGGGCGATGGCCAGCGTCACGCTGTCGGGATCGCTCGGATCGACGCCGGCGCGGTGATAGCCGCAGTCGACCTTGAGAAAGACGTCGAAGACCACTCCCTGCGCAGCATGAAACTCTTCTACCGCGCGTAGAGCGGCGTGGCTGTCGAGCAGGATATTCAGCCGTTCCATCCGTGTCGCCAGTGCCGCAACGCGGGCCAGTTTTTCGGGCGCGATCGGCACCGCGTAGGTGATGTCGCGGAAGCCGGCATCGGCGAAGAACTCCGCCTCGGCCATGGTCGAAACGGTGATGGGGCCCGTCGCGCCGCCGTGCTGTATCCGCCCGACCTCGATGGTCTTGTGCGTCTTCACGTGCGGGCGGAAGGCCACCCCCGAGGAGCGGGCCTTGGTGCGCATGCGAGCACAGTTTTGCTCGACAATGGTGCGGTCGACGAGGAACGCGGGAGTGGGGAGAGTCAGAAGCGAAATGTTCAATGTTGAATGGTGAATGTTCAATGTTGAATGAAGCAAGGCGGCCGCAAGGTCCCCATCATTCACCATTCAACACT
Source organism: Thermoanaerobaculia bacterium (assembly GCA_035569395.1). Classification (GTDB taxonomy): domain Bacteria; phylum Acidobacteriota; class Thermoanaerobaculia; order Gp7-AA8; family Gp7-AA8; genus JADGNZ01. The sequence goes on from DATMNC010000115.1 coordinate 2,060, forward strand.
GAACATTCAACATTCAACATTCGCTTTTCCATGAAAAGCCGCCCATGAGAAAGATCATCCACATCGACATGGATGCCTTCTACGCCTCGGTCGAGCAGCGCGACCGGCCGGAGTTGCGGGGGACGCCGGTCATCGTCGGCTGGCCGGGAGAGCGGAGCGTCGTCTGCGCGGCGTCGTACGAGGCCCGCACGTTCGGCGTCCACTCGGCCATGCCGGCCACGCGCGCCAAACGGCTCTGCCCCGAGGGGACGTTCATCCATCCCAACTTCGACAAGTATCGGGAAGTGTCGCGGCAGATCCGCGAGATCTTTCATCGGCACACGCCGCTCGTCGAGCCGCTCTCGCTCGATGAGGCCTATCTCGACGTTACCGAGGAGCTGACCGGCATTCCGACGGCGACGGAGACGGCCGAGACGATCCGGCGCGAGATCAAGACCGAAACGCTCCTCACCGCCTCAGCCGGCGTCGCGCCGAACAAGTTCCTGGCCAAGATCGCCAGCGACTGGAAAAAGCCGGACGGCTGTTTCGTCATCCGCCCGCACCAGGTCGAGCGCTTCCTCATGCCGTTGAATGTTCGCAAGATCCCCGGCGTCGGGAAGGCGACGGAGAAGATCCTGACTGACATGGGCATCGCCACCGTCGGCGACTTGCATTCCTTCACCGCTGACCAGCTCGTGGCCCGTTTCGGCAAATGGGGAACGCGTCTCTGGGAGCTGGCCCGCGGCATCGACGAATCGCCGGTGGTGCCGTCGCAGAAACGGAAGTCGTGGTCGAGCGAGAACACGTTCGCTCGCGATATCACGATGGACGAGGTGACGGAGTACATCCGAGAAGAAGCGCAGAAACTCTGGACGGCGCTCAGCGACAAGCAACTGGTCGGCCGCACGGTGACGGTGAAACTCCGCACCGGCGATTTCAAGACCGCCACGCGCCGCCTGACGCCGGAATCGATCCCATCGAGCGGCGACGATCTGGCCCGCATCGGTTCAGAGTTGCTGACGCGCTTCGAGTTTCCCGCGCAGAGCCGTTTCCGGCTTGCCGGGATCGGCGTATCGAATTTCGTCGATGAGGATGACGAGGTGGAGGAAGCGCCGCAGCCGGTGCTGTTTGTTGAATAGAGCGGGGTTGCGCGGTCTCGTGGTTGCGCGGTCTCGCGGTGCGTTTCGTGCTACGTATCCTTCGTCGACAGAACCCCACCTCACCCGCCGCGAGACCGCGCAACCCCGAGACCGCGTAACCAAGCAACTCAGCAACCTACATCCACTACAATCCCGCCACTTTTGCTCACGAGGTGCTCATGAATCCCGTTCAACCCATCACGGTGGCGCAGTACGGAATCGGTCCCATCGGTGCGGAGATCGCGCGGCTGCTGCTCACCAAACCGTGGGTTCGCGTTGTCGCCGCGGTCGACGTCGACCCCAACAAAATCGGCAAAGACCTCGGCGAGGTCATCGGGCTCGATCGCGAGGTCGGCGTCAGAATCACGCGCGAGCTCGAAGCGAAGGCCGACGTCGTCTGCCACTCCACCGGCTCCCGCCTGCGCGACGTCTCCGGCCAGCTCAAGGATCTGCTCGAGCGCGGCTGCCACGTCGTCTCGACGTGCGAGGAGTTGTCCTTCCCGCTCGACCAGCAGATCCGCGAAGAGCTGCAGCAGACCGCCCGCTCGAGAAACGTCACCCTTCTCGGCACCGGCGTCAATCCAGGCTTCGTGATGGACAAGCTCCCGCTGACGGTCACCTCCGTCTGCCAGCGCATCGACTCGGTTGAGATCATCCGCATCCAGAACGCTTCGACACGACGAGAACCGCTGCAGCGCAAAGTCGGCGCGGGCATGACCCCCGAGGAGTTCCGCGCCGCCGTCGATGCCGGCAAGATCAAGCACATGGGACTTCGCGAGTCGCTGATGATGGTCGGCAAAGGGCTCGGTGCCGAGTTCGAATCGGTCAGTGACGAGAAGATCGAGCCGATCATCGCCGAGCGCGAAGTGAAGACGCAGTACCTCACCTGCGCCGCCGGCCAGGTCGCCGGCGTCCATCAGACCATCTACGGCCGCGGCAAGATCAACGTCAGCCTCGAACTGCGGATGTATGTCGGCGCCGAGGATGTCGCCGCCGACCGCGTGATCGTGCACGGCGTCCCGGACGTCGAGATGGTGATCAAAGGCGGCGTCCACGGCGACCGGGCCACCGCGGCGATGGTTGTAAACGCCATCCCGCGGGTAGTCAGCGCCAAGCCGGGCGTGCTGACGATGGATGACATTCCGATCAGTTTTCGGTGAGGGGGGCTGCGTCCATTTCACTCTCATCCTGACGTGAGCGAAGCGAACAGTCAGGATCTCCGGTGGCGCCACGACGGCGTTGCCAATCAAGAGAAGCGCGGCCTCACCGGAGATCCTGACAGGCTCGCTGCGCTCACCGTCAGGATGACAGTTTGAGTTACTGCTTCACGACGAATGGTCGTACACGATCCGCCACCCCTCCGGCCGGCGGTGGAAGATCAGCGTGAAACGACCGTGCGGCGAATCGGCTTCGCGCGTCAGAAGCCACGCCCCCGTGACGACGACGTCGTTCTCGCCGAGGGGGCGGAGATCGAGGTCGGAGAACGTCAGCGTTCCCATCTTCGTGCGGGAGTCGTACTTTGCCTTGTAGCGGTCGCGAACCTTCGTCCAGCCGCGGGTGACGTCGGTGCCGACGAACATCGTGTCGTCGCTCCGGGCGTATCCGGCCATGTAGGCGTCAATGTCGCCGCGATTCCAGGCCGCGACCTGATCATCGAGCACGGCGCGGATGGCGGAGAGATCCTTTGCCGTCACCCGCGCCGCGGCCATCGCCGCGAGCGGCAGCAGTACCGCCATCACGAAGATGGTTGCTCGCTTCATTTCTGTAACATACCGAGGAGCAACGAGCGTTTCCTATTCTTCTTCTGCGGTACCGGCGCGGCGAGTATAGCGCGCTTCGCGAACGTTATCGGTTGTCGGTTGTCTGGACGTCACCACGGCGTCGAAAACCAACCGACAACCGATAACCGACAACGCGCGAAGCGCAGTTACTCGATCGCCGTCACATTCTGAAAACCGCGCGGCAGTTTCAACCCGCGTTGGGCGCGCTTGCCGATGTACGGCTCGAGATCGGCCCCCTTCAGATTCGTGTGACGCTTGCCGGCCTGCACCACCAGCGTCCCGTCCGCGGCCACGACCGCGATACCGGCCACCTTCTCCGGGAAGAGCTCCGTCTTGTGCAGCTTGATCGTCTGCACGCCCTTGCCGCGCGCCAGCAGCGGCAGCTCCACGGCCTCGAACAGCAGCAGCTTCCCGCTCGTCGTCGCCGCCGCCACGCGATCGGTCTCCATGGTGGACACGCGCTGCGGGCGCAGCACCGTCGCCCCATCGTTCACATTCACCACCGCCTTGCCGGCCTTGCGGTCGGTGATCAGATCCTCCAACCGGGCCACGAAGCCGTAGCCGTCGTCGGTCGCCAGCAGCCAGAGATCCTCGGCATCCCCCATCAGCACCGCCACGAACGTCGCGCCGGGTGCCGGCGACGTGAAGGCCGTCAACGGCTCGCCGTGTCCCTTCGCCGACGGCAGCTCATGCGCCGGCAGCGAGTACGTCCTACCCATCGAGTCGATGAAGACGGCGAGCTGATTGCTGCGGCCGCGCGCCGCGTGCAGGAAGGCATCGCCCGACTTGTACTGCAACGTCGTCGGATCGAGCTCGTGCCCCTTGCCGGCGCGGATCCATCCCCGCTCGGACAACACCACCGTCACCGGCTCCGACGGAATCAGCGCCGCGGCATCGAGCGCCTTGGCAGCCTCGCGCTCCACGATCGGCGAGCGGCGGCGGTCGCCGAACTCGGCGCCATCCTTTTCCAACTCGTCGCGCACCTGCTTGCGGAGGCGCGCCTTCGAGCCGAGAACCTTCTCCAGTTCCGCGCGCTCGGTCTGGAGCTTGGCCTGCTCGCCGCGGATCTCCATCTCCTGGAGCTTGTTGAGGTACCGCAACTTCAATTCGAGAATGGCCTCGGCCTGCAGATCCGACAGCTTGAAGCGCGTCATCAGCACCGGCTTCGGTTCATCCTCGCGGCGGATGATGCGGATCACCTCGTCGACATTGAGATAGGCGATGAGATAGCCGTCGAGGATGTGGATGCGGGCGTTGACATGGTCGTACCGGTGCTGCAAGCGCCGCCGCACCGTCTCGATCCGGAACTCCAGCCACTCGCTCAAGAGATCCTTCAGTGGATAGAGCCGCGGCCGGCCGTTCAGGCCGATCATGTTCATGTTCACGCGGTAGCTCCGCTCCAGGTCGGTGGTGGCGAAGAGATGGGCCATCACCTCATCGAGATCGACGCGGTTCGAGCGCGGCACGAGCACGATGCGGGTTGGATCCTCGTGATCCGATTCATCGCGCATGTCCTCGACCATAGGCAGCTTCTTGGCGTTCATCTGCGCCGCGATCTGTTGCTGCACCTTGGCGCCCGAGACCATGAACGGCAGCGCCGTGATGACGATGTCGCCGTTTTCGGGTTCCCACTTCGCGCGTTGCCGGATCGAGCCGTTGCCGGTCTTGTACATCTCGCGGATCTCCGCGAGCGGCGTGATGATCTCCGCCTCGGTCGGAAAATCGGGCCCTTTGATGTGCTTCGTTAACTGGGTGATCGTCGCGTCGGGATTGTCGAGCAGCTCGATGCAGGCGCCGACCACCTCGCGCACGTTGTGCGACGGGATGTCGGTGGCCATGCCGACGGCGATCCCCGAGGCGCCGTTGAGGAGCACGTGCGGGAGCCGCGACGGCAGCAGCTTCGGCTCGCGCAGCGTACCGTCGAAGTTCTGCCCCCAGTCGACCGTTCCCTGTTCCAGCTCGGATAGCAGCGACTGCGCGAACTTCGAGAGCTTGGCCTCGGTGTAGCGCATGGCCGCGAACTCTTTCGGATCGTCGGGCGAGCCGAAGTTCCCCTGCCCTTCCACCAACGGATAGCGCATCGAGAACGGCTGCGCCATCAGCACCATGGCGTCGTAGCAGGCCGTATCGCCATGCGGATGAAACTTGCCGATGACGTCGCCGACCGTGCGCGCCGACTTCTTCGGCTTCGCATTCGGCCCGAGCCCCAGCTCCGACATTGCATAGATGATGCGGCGCTGTACCGGCTTCAGTCCGTCGGCGACATGCGGCAGCGCGCGGTCGAGGATGACGTACATCGAATAGTCGAGGTACGCCTTCCGCGCAAAGTCGGCCACAGCCTGATGCTCGACCTCGGGGATGATGGGCGGCGGGGGTGTGAAGGAAGTCTGATCTTTCGATTTGCGGGTAGCCATGGGATGAGCGCGCGAAGGGTAAACGAAAACGATGCGCGTTGGCGACCGATCAGTGCACGCGCTCCACATATAATCCCGTCCCTCGTGAAACCCACGCGCGCGCAACTGGAGGACGTGCTGGCCTCCCTGAAAGATCCCGCTCTGCGCTATGCCGACGTCCGCTGGACGGCGACGCATCAGCAGCATGTGCGGGTGCGCAACGGCGAGGTGGAGACCTTGTCGTCAACGATCGACCGCGCCGTCGGCGTGCGCGTGCTCGTCGGTGACGGGTGGGGGTTCGCGGCGAACAGCGATACCTCCGAGGATTCGCTGCGGCAGACGGCGCGGCGGGCGGTGGAGGTGGCGGCGGCCAGCAACATCGCTTCTACGCAGCGCGTCGTGCTCAGCGACGTCGAGCCGCACGTGGACACGTGGTCGTCGAGCTATGAGATCGATCCGTGGTCGATTCCCATCGAACAGAAGATCGAGCATCTGATGGCCTCGACCGAACCGATGCGCGGCGATATCCGCATCCACCAGGTGTCGGGCGACATCTCCTGTTACCGGCAGGAAAAGATCTTCGCATCGACCGCCGGCAGCTTCATCGAGCAGACCACCACGGAGATGGGTGGTGGCGTCGAGGCGGTGGCCATCGAAGGAAGCGAGTTCCAGCGGCGTACCTATCCCAATCCGTTCGGCGGCGACTTTCAGGCTAACGGTTGGGAGTTCATCCAGCGTCTTAACCTCCCAGGCAAGGCGCTGGAGATTCGCGATGAAGCGCTGGCATTGCTGGCGGCGCCGAAAGCGCCGGCGGGACGCTTCGACCTCATCGTCGGGTCGGCGCAGCTGGCCCTGCAGGTTCATGAATCGTGCGGCCATCCAACGGAGCTCGATCGAGCCCTGGGACTGGAGATCTCGCTGGCCGGCGGATCGTTCCTGAAGCCATCGATGCTCGGCAACTTCCGCTACGGCTCCGAGCACGTCAACATCGTCGGCGACGCCACTATCCCCGGCTCCATCGGCTCCTTCGGTTTCGATGACGACGGCGTCCCCGCGCAGCGCTTCCATCTCATCGAGAAGGGGATGTTCACTGGCTACCTGACCGGCCGCGATACCGCCCCCGTCATCGGCCGCACGTCGAATGGCACCGTCCGCGCCGAGACCGCGGCGCGCATTCCCATCATCCGCATGACCAACATCAACCTCGAGCCCGGGACCGCTCCCCTGGCTGACATCATCGCGGATACGAAACACGGCATCTTCGTGGAGACGAACAAGTCGTGGTCGATCGACGACCTTCGCCTCAACTTCCAGTTCGGCTGCGAGGTGGCCTACGAGATCGAGAACGGCCGCCTCGGCCGTCTGCTCCGCAATCCCCTCTATACCGGCACCACGCCGGACTTCTGGCGCTCCTGCGACGCCGTCGCCGACCGTTCCAGTTGGCAGATCTGGGGCCTCCCCAACTGCGGTAAAGGCGATCCCATGCAGACGATGCGCGTCGCCCACGGCGCGCCGGCGGCGAGGTTTCGCGATGTCGAAATGGGGTAGTGAGATGATCGAAAACCGATCCTCGCAGCCTCATTCAACATTCAACATTGAACACTCAACATTCAACATTCCGCTTCTCTGAGAACGCAAATGCGCTCCTTCGACCACTCCTTCGAAATCCTTCACGCCGCGCTCGATGCCGCGCGTGCCGCGGGTGCGGCCGAGGCCGATGCGGTATTCGAATCGACCGACCAGAACATCAGCCGCTTCGCCAACTCCAACCTGCACCAGAACATGTCGGAGATCAGCGCGGAGCTGACGCTGCGGGTGATCGTCGACGACGCCATGGGCGTGGCATCGACCACCGTGTTCGACTCCGATGAGATCGCGCGGACTGCGGCGCTGGCGCGGGAAGCGGCCCGGCACTCCGATCCGTTGCAGAACTTCAGCGGGCTCTATCGTGGTCACGAGACTCTGCCCGATGTGCACACCTTCGATGAAGCCACTGCCGCGATCGCCCCTGCCGACAAGGCGCGCGCGCTCAGGGCCATGTTCGATAGGGGACGCGCGTCCAGCGTCGAATTCGCCGGGGCATACGGCACGGGCGCGTCATCGATCGCCGTCGCCAATACCCATGGCGTGCGCCGTTACTGCACGCTCACCTCGTCGGACGCCACCGTGATCGCCATCGGTGCGAATGGTTCCGGCTACGCCACGGGCGTCGATCGCAGAAACCTCGACATCGTCGCCCTCGGCGACGAGGCGACGTTCAAGGCCACGCTCTGTGCCGGCATCAACGAAGAGATCGAGCCCGGCCCGTACGACGTCATCCTGGAGCCGCCTGCGACGGCCGAGGTGGCCGACTGGATGAATCTCATCACCCTCAGCGGATCGGCGTACGACGACGGCTCCTCCTTCTTCGTCGACAACGTCGGTAAGCAGGTCCTCGGGACGAACTTCACGCTCGCCGACGACGCACTCGACCCCGCCTTCCTCCCCTTTCCGTTCGATATGGAAGGGCTGCCGAAACGGCGCGTGGCGCTTATCGAGCGCGGCGTGATCCGTACGCCCGCGATCGATAAGAGCTACGCCGACCGGCTCGGTTTCGCTCCCACCGCCACCTGCTGGACCCTCGGCGGGACCGAGCACGGCTCGGCATTTCATCTCGCCATCGACGGCGGCGACACCACCCGCGAAGAGCTCATCCGCTCCACCAAACGCGGCATCTGGGTCACGCGCTTCAACTACGTCAACGGCCTTCTCGAGCCGAAGACCGCCCTCATGACCGGCACCACCCGCGACGGCACGTTCCTGATCCGCGACGGCGAGGTGGTGGCCCGCCTGCCGAACCTCCGCTGGACGCAGTCGATCGTCGAAGCCTTCTCCCGCATCGAGGGACTCACCCGCGAGCGGCGGCGCGTGGCCACCTGGTACAACCACGTCGGCGGTACGATCGCACCGGTGATGAAGATCGGAGGATGGAACTTCGGATGAAGGCGGAAGGCAGAAAGCAGAAGGCAGAAGCAAGTCGGAGGTCGCGGGGTCTCGCGGTTGCGGGGTCGCGCGGAAGTTCGGCGTTCGGCGCTGTCTTGACCCAAACACACCCCGAGACCCCGACTTACTTCTGCCTTCTGCCTTCTGCCTTCTGACTTACAACCATGTCCCAATACATCCTCCGCCGCTTCCTCCAGATGATCCCGATCACCTTCGGGATCCTCACGCTCGTCTTCTCGCTGATCCACATGATCCCGGGCGATCCGGCGGTGCAGATCGCCGGTGAAGGCGCGCGCGCGGAAGACGTCATCGCCGTCCGCAAGGCGCTTGGGCTCGACCAGCCGCTCTGGACGCAGTACGTCCACTACGTCACCCACGTTCTTCGCGGCGACCTCGGCACGTCGTTTCAGACCAACACCAGCGTCTCGGAGCAGATCCGGCAGCGCTATCCGGCCACGATCGAGCTGGCCATGGGATCGATGCTGGTGGCCCTCCTGGTGGCCTTTCCGCTCGGCGTGATCTCGGCCATCTATCGAAACTCCTGGATCGACAACGTGGCGCGCTTCTTCGCTCTCATCGGCGTCTCCATGCCCAGCTTCCTCTTCGGACCGCTGCTCATCATCATCTTCGCCATCGACCGCCACTGGTTCCCGGTGTCGGGACGCGACGACGGTCTGCGCTCGCTGGTCCTGCCGTCGCTGACGATGGGTCTGGCCCTTTCGGCAATCCTGACGCGCATGATCCGCATCTCGCTCGCCGACGAGCTGACGCAGCTCTACGTCACCACCGCCGTTGCCAAAGGGGTCACCCGCGGGCGAGCCATCTTCCGCCACGCCCTCAAGAACGCGATGATCCCCGTGATCACCGTGCTGGCGCTGCAGTTCGGCTCCCTTCTCACCGGCGCCATCATCACCGAACAGATCTTCTCCTGGCCCGGCCTCGGCCGCCTGCTTCTGACCTCGATCTCGACCCGCGACTACCCGCAGGTGCAGGCCTCGATTCTCGTCATCGCCCTGACCTACATCCTGGTGAACTTCGCGAGCGATCTGTTGTACGGCGTCGTCGACCCGAGGATCAAGCTGGAATGAGGCTGCAGGACATTACGAACCGACAACCGATAACCGACAACCCAGGAATCAACCCATGACCCGCCTCCTCAAGAACTTCGCCTTCACCGCCGGTCTCCTGCTGACCGTCGCGCTGGTCATCGTGGCCATTGCCGCACCGCTCCTCTCCCCCTTCGATCCCGATGCGCAGGACACGGCGCGACGTCTCGAAGCGCCATCGCATGGTCACCTGCTCGGTCTCGATGATCTCGGGCGCGACGTTCTCTCACGCATCATCTGGGGCGCGCGCGTATCGCTGCGCGTCGGCTTCAGCGTGGTCATCCTGGCGTCGCTGATCGGCATCACCCTCGGATCGATGGCCGGCTACTTCGGCGGGTGGATGGACACGGTGATCATGCGCATCACCGACATCCTCCTGGCCTTCCCCGGCATCCTCCTGGCCATCGCCATGGTGGCCGTGCTCGGTCCGAGCCTCAACAACGTCGTCCTGGCGCTGGTCGTGATCGGCTGGGTCGGCTACGCCCGTCTCGTGCGCGGTCAAGTGCTCAAAGTGCGCGAGATGGAGTACGTGATTGCTGCCAAGGCGATGGGCGCCAGATCGCCGCGGGTGATCCTGCGTCACGTGCTGCCGAACGTGATGAACCCGATGATCGTGATGGCCACGCTCGGCCTGGCCGGAACGATTCTCTCCGAGGCCGCGCTGTCGTTTCTGGGCTTGGGAGTCCAGCCGCCGACACCGTCATGGGGCGCCATGCTCACCTCCGGCCGCCGCTACCTCGGACTGGCCAACCATCTCGCCATCTGGCCCGGCATCGCCATCATGCTCGCCGTCATGGGCCTCAACTTCCTCGGCGACGGACTCATCGACGCGCTCGATCCGAAGTACCGGAAGGACTTCTAGGCCGCATGAACACCACCACCGCCCGCGCGGAACCGTCGCGAAAGGTCTGCACGGGCGCGTAGCCATTCGCCCGCAACGCCGCGGCGCGTGAGGGCACATCGAGATCGGTCTCGTACAGCGCCACGGCATCGGCGCGCACCTCTTCGAGATGCTCGGGCGGCGTACCGACGTCCGACATCGCCATCCGATCGCCGAGGTAGAGCTTGTCGCCGAAGGCCCAGAGTTGGGAGGCGGCCAGCGAGTGGATGGATGGATTCGACGCCATCCATTGCGCCGCCATCACCGCCGGCTGCGATTTGCGTACGAAGTAGCGGAGCCCGTACAGATCCCACAGCATCGATGCCGCCACCAGCGCGACGGCGATCCGGCGGTTGCGCATCGACGCAAACCCGATCGCCGCGGCGACGCAGAGGAACGGGATCATCACCTGCAGATAACGCATCTCTTTGTGCTTGATCGCGGAGAAAGCAACGAGCGGGATGATGATGAACCAGATGGCCCGGCTGCGGCGGCCGAACCAGAGCAGCGGCAGCAATGCCGGCGAACACCACCGCACCAGGTTCGCGACGTACCACCACGGCGCCTGATACTTCACACGCGAGGCAAAGTCAGGCGCGACGAGCGTCAGGTGCGCGAACTTGATGATGCTGGAGAAGGGAGTCCCCCAGGTCAGCCAGTCGTAGATGCCGACTGTGAGGAGGATGGAGATGGCGGTGCCGAGGAGGAACAGTGCTGTGGGCACAGATAAGAGTGTCTGTGCCACATTGTCCCTGCTCGTTTGCTCTTGTCGGTGCCGGAGAGCGATCAGCACTGGTGCCAGAAACACGATCTCACTGAACCGGTCCGCAAACGCCACCCCTACCAACGCCCCCGCCACAAACGGCCACCTCTTCGCGATCAACGCCGCCGCGACCACGCACGCCGCCGCCACCGTCCGCGGATAGACCGTGCTCCCGAATCCGAGCGGAAGCCAGTGCGTGGCAAAGAGAAGAGCAGCGACGAAAGCCGCTTGCTCATCGCACCAACGCAGCGCCAGCCGGTAAACTAGAAAGATCGTCAACCCCGACAATGCAATGAACGGCATCGACCCAAGGAAAATCGCCATGCGCGTCGATGCCGCTCGCGCGAGCCAGACGACCGGCGCGACGACGACATCCGGCACGAAGAGGTTGCGGACGTCCCACGGCACATACGACAGTCCCCGTGCCCGCCGGAAGGCCTCCGACAACACTTCGACATCGTCTCCTGTCAGGAATCCGAAGTAGCGATACGCAAGCCAGAGCTGCGCTGCAGCGACCGCGGCGATGAGAGTGGCGAGCGGCTTACTCATTTACTTTTCAACCCTGGGAGCGCGGGCGTCTCGTCCGCGCTTTTCGCCGCGTTAGCGGCAACAAGAGGGTAGCCAGGGGTGCGAGCGTTTTTTGCGAGCACCCCTGGTACAGAGATGTCATGGTTTGGTGCCGCGTCAGCGGCACTTGAGTAATCGGGGACTCCATCCAGTGCCGCTGACGCGGCACGCTTTCCTGAGACAACGCAGACCAGGGGTGCTCGCAAAAAGCGCTCGCACCCCTGGCTACCTTCTTGAGCCGCTATCGCGGCGTCGTTAGCGTCCAATCTCCAGAGCGCGCGCGTCTCGCCTGCGCTTGCAAGTAGCAGGATGCCGAGAATCAAGCACGGGCTTGACACCCGCGCTCCCAGGTTACCCATCCCCGATCATCGCCAGGAACTCGTCCTCTGTCAGGATCGGCACCTCGAGCGATCTCGCCTTCTCGAGCTTCGAGCCGGCTGCCTCGCCGGCGACGAGGTACGACGTCTTCGCCGATACCGATCCCGAGGGCTTGCCCCCCTCGCGCTCGATCAGCTTGTGGATCTCGTCGCGGGAGAAGCGGGCCAGCGTTCCGGTGACCACGAGCGTCTTCCCGGCCAGCCGGTCGCCGCGCACCGCGGCCACGTGGGCCGGCGCTACGCCGAGCCGCTGCATCTTCGCCGTCCGCTCGCGGTTCGCCGGGACCGAGAAGTAGAACGTGATCGACTCCGCCACCTTCGGCCCGATCTCGTCCACCTCCACCAGCTCCTCCGCCGAGGCGTTCATCAGAGCATCGATGGAGCCGAAGCGATTGGCCAGCAGCTTCGCCGCGCGCTCACCGACCATGCGAATGCCGATGGCGAAGATGACCCGCGACAACTCCGCCGTCTTCGACTTCTCAATCCCCTCGATCAGCTTGCGCGCCGAGAGCTCCCCTTTCCCCGGCAGCTTGGCCACCTCCGCCTCGGGTAATTCGTAGAGCGACGCGTAGTCGGTAATCAGTCCGGCATCGAGCAGTTGGGCGATGGTCTGGTAGCCGAGCCCTTCGACGTCCATGGCCTTGCGCGCGCCGAAATGGAAGAGCGACTCGCGCACGATGGCCGGGCATCCCTGGTTGATGCAACGGATGGCCACCTCCCCTTCGAAGCGATGCAGCGGCTGGCCGCACGCCGGGCAATGCGTCGGCAACGCCACCGGCTTCGTCCCCGCGGGGCGCTTGGCGGTCAGGACGTCGACGACCTTCGGGATGATGTCGCCGCCCTTCTCCACAACGACGTGATCGCCGACGCGCACGTCCTTGCGCGCCACCTCGTCGAAGTTGTGCAGCGTCGCGTTGACGACCGTCGTCCCGCCGAGCTTAACCGGATCGAACTCCGCCGCGGGCGTCACCGCGCCGGTACGCCCGACGGAGAGATTGATGGCCCGCACCACCGTCTCCGCCGCCTCGGGGGGATACTTGAAGGCGATGGCCCACCGCGGAGCTTTCGATGTAGAGCCCAACTCCTGCTGCTGCGCGCGTCGATTGACTTTGATGACGATGCCGTCGATGTCGAAGGTCAGGCTGTGCCGCTGCTCGCGGATTGTTTCGATGAATGCCTCGACCGCGGCCATCCCGGCGAAGACATCCCGCTTCGGGTTGAGCGGAAAGCCCATCGAGTCCATCACCTCGTACGCCTGCGACTGCGAGGCCACGCGAATGTCGTCGGTGGCGACGAGGTGGTAGACGAAGGCGCTCAATCGCCGCTGGGCAACTAACTTCGGATCCTTCTGCCGCAGCGAGCCGGCCGCGGCGTTGCGCGGATTGGCCAGCACCGGCTGGCCGGCTTCTTCGAGCTGGTCGTTGAGGATCTTGAAATCGCCGGCGGAGATGTAGATCTCGCCGCGCACCTCCACACGTTTCCACTTCGTGCTGATCTTCAACGGCAGCGCACGCACGGTGCGGACATTGACCGTCACGTCATCGCCGCGCACGCCGTCGCCTCGGGTGGCCGCGCGGGCCAGGGCGCCGTTTTCGTAGAGCAGATCGATCGACACCCCGTCAATCTTCAGCTCCGCCTCGTACTCGACGTCATCGACGCCCAGCCCTTTCTTCACGCGCGCATCCCACTCGTGAAGCTCCTCGAGGGTGTAGGCATTCTCGATCGACAGCATCGGCGGATCGTGGATCACTGTCACGAAGTCGCCGGTCATCGGCGCCCCACCGACGCGCTGCGAGGGGGAGTTCGGATCGGCGAATTCCGGATGCGCCGCCTCGAGCTCCTGCAGCCGTTTCAGCCGCTGGTCGAACTCGAAGTCACTGATCTCCGGCGCCGCCTCGATGTAATAGAGCCGGTTGTGCCGCTCCAGCTCCGCGCGCAGTTTGTCGATTTCTTTTTTCGGCGTCATTGCGGTCTGGAAAGATATCGCGACCGCTCCACAGTTTTCTCCACGAATCCCATCCCCCGCAGCCTCTCCTCCACCTCGGACAGAAAGTTCCGCCGCCCTTTGATCAGATTCAGGTTCAGGGCCACGAAGCGCATTCCGCGCGGGGTGTCGTAGTAGACGATCATCCGGTCGCCGCCGGTCATCTGCTCGGTGCCGCAAATCTCCGTCCAGCGCAGCGTGCGCGAGCGGAACTGATGCAGCGGACGGAGTGTAAGCGTCTCAGCACCGATCTCGGCGATGGGGCGTCGGCTACCCATCCAGACCTTGAGGCCGCCAATCCACAGCGTGATGATGTAGACCCAGATGGCGCGCTCGCCGATCCAGCCGTAGCGCGCGGCCGGGTTTGCGGCGAGTGCAATGGCGATGGCCGCGGTTACACCCGCCGCAACGAGCACGATCGACGCGCCGGCGCGCCGTACCCACGGCCGGAACGCATAACTCTGAGAAACGTCCCTCATTGCCTGTCACCGCCCGATGCCGTAATCTCTTGCGGCAGATAAACTTGAGGCCGGTATGTCTTTCGCATCAAGGCAATCCGCGGAGAGACGAACGTAGTGACGATGTCCGAGAAGATTGACGGGAGTGGCCGCCGGATTCTGGTCATCGACGATGACCTTGCCATTCGCGTCCTTTTGCAGGCGGTGCTCAAGCGGATGAAGTTCGACGTCGAGCTGGCGGAAGACGGCGCGGTCGGATTGGAAAAGCTGCGGCATGACGCTACCTACGACCTGATTCTCCTCGATCTGATGATGCCGCGCGTCAACGGCTACGAGTTCATCGAACAGATCAGCCGCGACTATCCCGGCCAGCGGCCGCACATCATCGTCTTCACCGCCGCCGGCAAGCGCGGCGTGGAGAAGATCCCGGCCGACTCCGTCTGCAACTTCATCCTCAAACCGTTCGATCTCGAGAAGTTCATCGAGATGATCGCCGAGTGTCTGCAAGGTCCGCACGACGGGCACGGCAGTCAACGCGTCCCGTCGCCGGCGGTCTGAGCGAGCTTCCACTCGATCTGCCGGAGGATGCCGAGGAGGATCGTGGCCTCGCGGCCGTCGAGATTGGCGCGCGCGGAGATGGTGCGCAGGTCGTCGTAGACGCGGTAGGGATTGTCGCCGTGCAGGAATCCGATCTCGACCAGCAGCGCCTGCACCCGCTCGTGCAACCGCTCGATCCGCGCCGCGGGCGCCAGCTTCCGCCCCGCCGGCGCCCGCGCGGTGGTCGACAGCTCGTAGCAGAAGACGCCCACCGACTGCGCCAGATTCATCGTCGGAAAGACCGGATCGGTCGGGATGACCGCCGTGCGCTGGCACTGGATCACCTCTTCCCACGTCAGCCCGCTGTCCTCGCGGCCGAAGACGAGGGCCAGCGTCTGTGAGTCGTCGAGTGAGGCCGAGAGCTGCGCCACCTCGACCGGATTCAGATCGACCGGCGTCGTCCGTTCGCGTGCCGAGGTCGTGGCCACCGTCACGTGCGCATCGGCCAACGCATGATGCAACGCCGGCGCGAAGTGCGCCTTCTCAACGACATCCTCGGCGCCGCTGGCCCACCACCCCGCCACCGGATGCAGCTTCGGATGATCGCCCACGATCCAGAGATCGCCGAACCCGAAGTTCTTCATCACCCGCGCCGCCGCCCCGACGTTGCCGGCTTCCTTTGGTTCGACAAGGACGATACGGAGTGGCATAGCCGAGGGAGTCTATCCTGCCGCGTAGACGGCAGGATCTCCGGTCATCCCGCGCGACTTGAGCCACTAGACAGGGACCGATGTCACACCCTCTTCAGTCATGGCGAGAGCCGGCACAGACAAGAGTGTCTGTGCCACATCGGCTGTTGGTATTGCCAGAAGTAATGCGTTCTTGCAGGGTTGAATGTGGCATGGCACAGACACTCTTGTCTGTGCCGGCACTTGGCAGATCCTTACCAAGTGCCACCGGAGATCCTGACATCTCGCTTCGCTCGCCTCAGGATGAACTCCTTATAGCGATGACCTTCTCAGCGCCGCCATCATTCGATCCACATCGCCCCGCTCCGTCCTCGAGTTGATCATCGTCACCCGAAGCACGCGCTGGCCTTTGAGCACCGTCGATGTGATCCAGGCCTGGCCGGAGCGGATCAATTTCTCGCGCAGGGCGGCGTTCGTCTCATCGTCGCTGCGGTGGCGGAAGCAGAAGATGTTGAAGGACGGCACGTGCATCGCCTCGAATTCGTCCGAGGCCGTCACCTGCTCGTACAGGTAGCGCGTCAGATCGGTCACATGCTCCATCGCCTCGACGAACGGACGCGTGCCGGACGTCTGCAACGTCAGCCACAGCTTGACGGCATCGGCGCGCTTGGAGCACTGGATGGTCACCTCGCCGATGTTGTCGCCGGCGCGCTCGGCGTTGAAGAGATACGGCGCATCGGCCTCGAACGCGCGGCGCAGCCAGCGCTCCTCGCGCACCAGGATCACGCCGAGGGAGAGCGACATCCAGAGCATCTTGTGTGGATCCCAGGCCAGCGAGTCGGCCAGATCGAGACCGTCGACCAGCGGCCGCAGCCGGTCGCTGAGAACGACCGAGGCGCCATGCGCGGCGTCGACGTGGAGCCAGGTGTCGTATTGGTCGCGAAGGGCCGCGATGGCCCGGAGATCATCGAAGGCCCCCGTGGCCGTTGATCCCGAGGTCGCCACGATGGCCATGACTTCGCCGGCATCGCGCAGCGCGGCTTCGAGCGCCTGCACGTCGAGCCGGTGCTCGTCGTCGGTCGCGATCTTGATCACATCATCCGAGCGGATGCCCATGATCGACGCCGCGCGGGCGATGGAGTAGTGCGCGTCGGCGGAGCAAAGGATCTTCGCACGGGCGGGAGTGCGCGCCCTCGCCGCCAGCAACGCCGTCAGATTCGCCGCCGAGCCGCCGGAGACTGCGGTGCCGAGGGATGTCGATGGATAGCCGATGCGATCGCCCAGCCAGCGCACTACCTCCTGCTCGATCACCGTCCCGATCGGACTCATCTCGAACACTGCCGTCGACTGATTCAGCGTCGAGATCACCAGATCGCCGATCACCGCGCTCGGAAACGGCGGGCAGACCTGATGCCCCATGTACGCCGGATGGTGAAGCTGGATGGCGTTCTCCAGCAGCAGCCGGATGAGCGCCATCGCCTCCGCCCCGCCGCGGTCGTCGATCCTAACCTTCGCCCGCAGCTCATCCGAAGTTTGCCAATCGACCACCCGCCGCACCGCGACGTTCTCGACATGATCGAAGAGGGCATCGACGGTGGCATGCGCAAGAGCGCGCATCTTGGGGTCGAAGAGCATCGGGCGCGGATTGTAGTTGACGGCGGAGTCGTCAACGGGAGCGCTGGCGATCCTCATGCCACCTACAATGTCCCCATGCGAACCACACTCGCCCTCCTCATCACCTTCGCCGTGACATCCGCGATCGCCCAACCCGTCACCGTCATCAAAGCCGGCGCGCTCATCGACGGACGCTCCGACGCGGCGCGCGTGAATCAGATCATCGTCATTCGCGGCAACCGCATCGAGAGTGTCGGCAGCGGGACGGCCATCCCGGCGGGGGCGAAGGTCATCGACCTCTCCGGCATGACCGTGATGCCGGGGTTGATCGACTCGCACACGCACATCTTCCTGCAGGGCGAGAACCCTGCCGAGGGGGGGTATGACGCGCAACTGCTCAAGTTCCCGCTCGCCTATCGCGCGGCGCGGGCCACCGTCTCGGCGCGGCGGGCGCTGGAGCAGGGATTCACCTCCATCCGCGATGTCGAGACCGAGGGGGCCGGATACGGCGACATCGGAATCAAACAAGCCATCAACGAGGGGCGCATCCCCGGCCCGCGCATGTTCGCATCGACGCGCGGCATCTCCAGCACGGGCGGCTACGACCTCGATGGCTACGCCCCCGAGATCGTCGTTCCGAAGGGGGTGCAGCTCGTCGATGGACCGGTCGAAGCGCGCAAAGCGGCCCGCGAGCAACTCGATCACGGCGCCGACTGGATCAAGGTCTACATGACCCATCGCTCCTGGCTCGACAAACAGGGCAACCTCGTCTCGCAGCCGACGCTGACCGTCGATGAGCTGCGCGCCATCGTCGACGAAGCGCACGGCTGGAAGCGCAAGGTGGCCTGCCACGCCTACAACGGCGAAGGGCTGCACCGCGCGCTCGACGGCGGCTGCGACTCCATCGAGCATGGCCTCGAGCTCGACGACGCCAACATCGCCCAGATGCTCCACCAGGGGACGTGGTACGTGCCGACGCTCTCGGTCTACTACGACCACAACGCCCCCATCGATACCCCCGGCGGACGCCGCGACGCCAAGCGCGTTTCGCTGCACGAGGTGTCGTTCAAGAAGGCGCTGCACGCCGGCGTGAAGATCGTCTTCGGCACCGACGTAGGTGGATTCGCCTGGACCGAGCCGATCGCCCAGGAGTTCGACCGGATGGTCTCCTTCGGCATGACCCCGATGGACGCCATCCGTTCCGCCACCTCACGCGCCGCCGAGATGCTCGACGCCGCCGGCGACATCGGCGTGATCGCCCCCGGCGCCTACGCCGACATCATCGCCACCAGCGCCGATCCGCTGCACGATATTCACGTGCTGCACAACGTCTCGTTCGTGATGAAGAACGGCGAGGTGGTGCGGGAGGGGCGGTAGGGGGGCTCCCGGAGAGCAGGCGAGACGCCCGCTCTCCCCTTCGGTAAACCGCCAATCTGCGTAAGCCTTCAGATATCCTCCGACCGTGACCACCACCAACACCCCACCACCCCACTCCGACGCCCTCGTCTTCTTCGGCGCCACCGGCGACCTCGCCTACAAGATGATCTTCCCTGCCCTGCAGGCGTTGATCCAGCGAGGACATCTCGACGTTCCTGTCATCGGCGTGGCCAAGGCCGGCTGGTCGCTCGATCAGTTGCGCGAGCGCGCCCGCAACAGCCTGGCTGAACATGGCGGCGGCGTCGATGAAGCGGCTTTCACCAAACTCGTCTCGCTGCTGCAGTACATCGACGGCGACTACAACGACAACGATACCTTCGACCGCCTGCGCAAGGCCCTCGGCGCCGCCGAGAATCCGCTGCACTATCTGGCCATCCCCTCGAGCATGTTTGCCGTCGTCGCCGGACAGCTCGGCCGCTCCGGATGCGCCAAAGGTGCCCGCGTCGTCATCGAGAAGCCGTTCGGACGCGACCTGGCCTCGGCGCTCGCTCTCAATGCCGCGCTCCTGGCGGTCTTCGACGAGACGGCCATCTTCCGCGTCGACCACTACCTCGGCAAGGAGCCGGTGCAGAACCTCCTCTACTTCCGCTTCGCCAACTCCTTCCTCGAGCCGCTCTGGAACCGCAATTTCGTCCGCAGCGTGCAGATCACCATGGCCGAGAACTTCGGCGTGCAGGGGCGCGGCGCCATGTACGAGGAGACCGGCGCCATCCGCGACGTCGTGCAGAACCACATGCTCCAGGTCGTGGCCAGCCTGGCCATGGAAGCGCCGCAGAGCGGTACGCCCGAACAGATCCGCGACGCCCGCGCCCGCGTTCTCGAAGCCATCGAGCCGATCGTCCCGGCCAACGTCGTGCTCGGACAGTTCCGCGGCTATCACGACGAGAAGGGCGTCGCTCCCGCTTCGAAGACCGAGACCTTCGCCGCGCTCTGCCTCCACATCGCCAGTTGGCGATGGGCAGGCGTGCCGTTCTACATCCGTGCCGGAAAATCGCTCCCGGTAACGTGCACCGAGGTGCTGGTCGATCTCGATCCACCACCGCTGGCCATCTTCCACGCCGACCACCTCACCCGCGAGAACGCCAACTACGTCCGCTTCCGCCTCGGCCCTGACGTCGCCATCGCCATGGGCGTGCGTTCCAAAGTGCCGGGCGAAGGGATGATCGGCCAGAACGTCGAGCTCCTCGCCGTCAGCAAGGTCGTCGGACAGATGGGCCCCTACGAGCGCCTCCTCGGCGACGCCATGAAAGGGGACGCCACCCTCTTCGCCCGCGAAGACATGGTCGAAGCCGAATGGCGCGTCGTCGACCCGATCGTCAACCACGACATCCCGGTGCACGAATACGAGCCCGGCACCTGGGGCCCCGCCGAAGCCGCAAGCGTGATCGCGGACGGAACCTGGCACGACCCATCGCCGAACGGCGAGAAGGAACCAGGCGCGCCGGCGTAATTCGCCCCTCCTGGATACGGGTTATCGGACCGTGGCCTCCCCTGGTGAGCTTACCAATGAACTCGTGGAGGCCACTACTGGACTCGTGGAGGCCATGACTGGACTCGTGGAGCCCGTGAATGGCCTCGTGGAGCCCATGAATGGCCTCGTGGAGCCCATGAATGGCCTCGTGGAGCCAATGAATGGCCTCGTGGAGCCAATGAATGGCCTCGTGGGGCCCATGAATGGCCTCG